>CADCUM010000028.1 GCA_902805885.1 uncultured Nocardioides sp.
GGTCGATCACCCAGCAGATGGTCAAGCAGACCCTCGTGGCGCAGGCCGACACCGAGGCGGAGGCCGCGGCGGCGACCGCCGACACCTACGAGCGCAAGTTCAACGAGCTGCGGTACGCCATCGCGTTCGAGGAGCGCTACAGCAAGGACTGGATCCTCGAGCGCTACCTGAACGTGTCCTACTACGGTGACGGCGCCTACGGCATCGAGGCTGCCGCGCAGCACTACTTCTCCAAGCCCGCGGCCCGGCTCACCCTGCCCGAGGCCGCGCTGCTCGCCGGCGTGGTCAAGAACCCGACGCAGTACGACCCCACGAACAACGCCCAGGCTTCCCGGGAGCGTCGCAACCTCGTCCTCGCCCGGATGGCCGAGCTCAACGTCATCTCGCGGAGCGAGGCCAGGAAGGCCAGGAAGGCCGGCCTCGGCCTGCGTGAGTCCCCCACCCGCAACGGGTGCGTGGGTGTCCGCGGGGAGTTCTTCTGCGACTACGTCCGCGAGTACCTCGCGCAGGACCCCCGGCTCGGCCGGACCGCCAGCCAGCGCCGTCGCGTGCTCACCCAGGGCGGTCTGACCATCCAGACGACGATCGACCCCCGGATGCAGCGCGCCACGGACGCGGCGGTGCGCAGCCACGTCCGTCCCACCGACCAGGCGATCGGCGGGCTCGCGATGGTCGAGCCCGGGACCGGCGAGGTCCGCGCGCTCTCGCAGTCGCGTCCGATGGGCAGCAACCGAGCGCGGGGACAGACCTACCTCAACTACGTCGTCCCCGAGCAGTACGGCGACTCCAACGGGTTCCAGGCCGGGTCGACCTTCAAGGCGTTCGTGCTGGCGGCGGCCCTCAAGCAGGGGATCTCGCTCTCGACGCGGATCCCCTCACCGCCGCAGCGCACGATGCCGCCCGACCGGTTCACCACCTGTGATGGTCCCTACTACGGCGATCCCTGGTCGGTCGGCAACTCCGGCAGCTCAGGAACGTTCAACCTGTACGACGGCACGAAGAACTCGGTGAACACCTTCTTCGCCGAGCTCGAGGCACGCACCGGCCTCTGCGACCCGATCACCCTGGCCCGCGACATGGGCATCGCGGTCCCCGAGAGCGACGAGGTCGCACCGTTCACGCTGGGTGTCACCGACACCAACCCGCTGACGATGGCGAGCGCCTACGCGACCTTCGCGGCCCGCGGCAGCTGGTGCGAGCCGCGCCCGGTCACCGAGGTCCGTGACTCGCGCGGGAGGATCGTCGCCGACTACGAGGCCGCCTGCGAGCAGCTGCTCCCGCAGCCGGTCGCCGACGCTGTCAACGACGTCCTGGCCGGCGTGCAGGAGCCGGGCGGCTTCGGCTACAGCCAGGGGCTGGTCCTCGAGCAGGAGTCAGCGGCGAAGACCGGGACCATCCAGAGGAACAAGGCCGTGTGGTACGTCGGCTACACCCCCAACCTGGCGGCGGCGGCGATGCTCGCGGGCGCCAACAGCCTGGGACACCCGATCTCGCTCAACGGCCAGATCGTCAACGGCGCCTACATCGCCGAGGCGTTCGGCTCGACGTACGCCGGGCCGATCTGGGGTCAGGCGATGCAGGCCGTCGACAACGTCCTGCCGGACGCCGAGTTCGTCGACCCGGACCCGACCGCGATCCTCGGGCGACCCGCGCAGGTGCCCGACGTGACGGGGCTGAGCGCCGAGGACGCTGCCGTCGAGCTGCGTGACGCCGGCTTCGTGCCCACGGTCGGGTCGTACGTCGACTCGACGCTGGCCAAGGGGCAGACGGCGTCGACCACGCCCGTCGCGGGCGCCACCGTCGGCTCCGGCTCGGCGGTGACGCTCAACGTCTCCGACGGGACCGAGGAGCCCGGTCGGCCGGCCGAGGACGACGAGGAGGAGTAGCCCGCCGCAGGCCGTCGGAGCTGGAGGATCAGCCGAGCTGGCGGCGTACCTCCGCGGCGACCACGCCGCCGTCGGCTCGACCCCGGACCTGCGGCTGCAGCACGCCCATGACCTTGCCCATGGCCCGCATGCCCTCGTCGGCCGCGCCGGTGCGGGCGACGGCCTCGGCGACCAGCGCCGCGACCTCCTCGGGCCCGAGCCGGGCGGGGAGGTAGTCGGCGATCACGGCGGCCTCGGCCCGCTCGCGCTCGGCGCTGTCGGTGCGACCTGCACCCGCGAACGCCTCGGCGGCCTCACGCCGCTTCTTGCCCTCCGAGGTCAGCACACCGATGACGTCGTCGTCGCTGAGCTCGCGTGCCTGCTTCCCCGCGACCTCGGCGTTGGTCACCGCGGTGAGGACCATCCGGAGAGTCGCGGACCGGAGCTCGTCGCGCGCCTTCATCGCCGAGGTGAGGTCGGACCGCAGCCGGTCCTTGAGCTGGCTCATGGCGCCATCATGCCGCGCGCCCGTGGCGGCTGAGCGCGTGGAGCCGAGACCACCAGGTCCGGAGGGGCGCGTCACCTCTGCCCGAGCAGCCGTCGCAGCTGATCGGCGTCGCGCGCCAACCGCTGCCGCTCCTCGCCCGTGAGTCGTCCGACCCGCATGTCGAGGAGCACCCGAGGATCAGCCGTTGCTCCGAGGAGCCGGCGCAGCCGTTCAGCGGCCTCGG
>CADCUM010000029.1 GCA_902805885.1 uncultured Nocardioides sp.
CCCCGGCCTCGTACGGGTCGTGCTCGGCGGTCATGTCGGTGCCCCACAGCCGGTAGCCCTTCTCCAGCCGCAGGCTGTTGAAGGCGCTGCGCCCGGCGGCGACGACGCCGTGCTCCTGGCCCGCCTGCCACAGCAGGTCCCACAGGGCCAGGCCGTGGTCGGCCGTCGTGTAGAGCTCCCAGCCGAGCTCGCCGACGTACGACAGCCGCAGCGCCCGGACGGGGATGCCGCGCAGGGAGGCGGGCTGGGCGCGGAAGTACTTGAGCGCCTCGTGGGAGAAGTCGGTGCTCGTCAGCGGCTGCAGGACGTCGCGCGCGAGCGGACCCCACAGCCCGATGCAGCACCAGCCACCGGTCACGTCACGGACGCGGACGCCCGCGGGCGCCTCGCGCAGCAGCCGGTCGGTGTCGAGCGGCCCGTTGGCCATCACCTGGAACTCCTGCTCGGCGACCCGGGTGACGGTGAGGTCGGACAGCACGCCACCGGCCTCGTCGAGCATGAGGGTGTAGGTGACGGAGCCGACCGACTTGGCCAGGTTGTTCGTCGTCAGGCGCTGCAGCAGCTCGAGCGCGCCGGGTCCCTCGACCTCGAGGTGCTTCAGCGGCGTCATGTCGTACATCGCGACACCGGTGCGGGTGGCGTGCGCCTCGGCGGCGGCGATGGGCGACCAGTAGCGGGCGGACCAGTCGTCGCGCTCGGGCACGACGACGCCGGCCTCGGCGAGCGCGGGCACGAGCGGTGCGTTCTCCTCGTACCAGTGCGGCCGCTCCCACCCGCCGGCCTCGAGGCACACGGCGCCGAGCTCCTGCTGGCGGGCGTAGAAGGGCGAGGTGCGCAGCGGGCGCAGCACCTCGGCCGGCTGCAGCGGGTGCAGGACGTCGTAGACCTCGACGAAGCTGCGGACGCTGCGCTCGCGGACGTACTCGGGCGTGAGCTGGACGTCCTCGAAGCGGTAGAGGTCGCACTCGTGCACGTCGATGCGCGAGCGGCCCTCGACCATCCACTCGGCCATCGCCCGCGCGACGCCGGCGCTGTGCGTCACCCACACCGCCTCGGCGACCCAGAAGCCGGCCAGATCGCGGTGCTCGCCCATGATCGCCGCGCCGTCGGGGGTGAAGGAGAAGATGCCGTTGAAGCCCTCCTCCACCTTGTTGCCCGACAGGACCGGCAGCAGCTCGACGGTGCGGTCCCAGGCCTCGGCGAAGTCCTCCTCGGTGAAGGGGAGCATCGACGGCATCGTGCCGTCGCTGTCGTCGAGCCCGTCGACGCCGACCGGCATCGGGCGGTGGCCGTAGGACCCGATGCCGATCCGGTCGCCGTGCTCCCGGTAGTAGAGGTCGGCGTCCTGGTGGCGCAGGATCGGCAGGCTCGCCTCCCACGCCGGGTCGTTGACCAGCCCCGGCACCTGGCCGGTCTTGGCGTACTGGTGCGCCATCGGCAGCAGCGGCACCGTCAGGCCGACCAGCTTGCCGATCTTCGCGCCCCAGAAGCCGGCGCAGGACACGACGAGGTCAGCGGGGACCAGGCCCTGGTCCGTGACGACGCCGGTGACGCGACCTCCCTCGCTCGCGATGTCGACGACGGTGTGGTGGCCGAGGAACCTGGCGCCGCGCTCCGTGGCTCGGCGGGCCTGCGCCTCACCGGCGCGCAGTGCCTTGGCCAGGCCGTCGCTCGTGACGTGGAGCCCGCCGAGCACCTGGTCGCGGTCGACCAGCGGGTGGAGCCGCACGCACTCCTGCGAGTCCAGCAGCCGGGCACCCTCCACGCCCCAGGACTGCGTGTAGCCGTGCCGGCGCTGGAGCTCTGCCCAGCGCTCGGGCGTCGTCGCGACCTCCAGCCCGCCCACGGGGTTGAAGCACCACTGCCCGTCGAGGGTGAGCCCGGAGAACTTGCGCGCGGTGTACTGCGCGAGCTCGGTCATCGTCTTGCTGGGGTTGGTCTGGAACACCAGGCCCGGCGCTTGCGAGCTCGACCCGCCGGTGGAGAACAGCGGGCCCTGGTCGAGCACCGTGACGTCGGTCCAGCCGCGTTCGGTCAGCTCGTCGGCGAGCGAGCACCCGACGATGCCGGCGCCGATGACCACGACTCTGGGCGAAGCTGCCATGAGGTCCTCCTCGGGAGGGAGAGAGGGCCGTCTCAGGACGGCCTCGTCTTTCGCGGTGCGCCGACGGCGCAACGACGGGGGGCGTTCGGGCTGGGGCTCGGCGGGTGGGAGCCGTCGCTCAGGAGCTGGGGGTCAGGAGGCGGGGCTCAGCGTGGGGTAGAGGGGGTGACGGTCGACCAGGGTCGCGACGCGCGCACCGAGCTCGGCGCCGACCGCGTCGTCGAACGACGGCTGGAGGGCGCGCGCGATGACGTCGGCCACCTCGACGAAGTCGTCGACGTGGAAGCCGCGGGTGGCCAGGGCGGGCGTGCCGATGCGCAGACCGGACGTGACCATGGGCGGACGCGGGTCGAAGGGCACGGCGTTGCGGTTCACCGTGATCCCGATGCTGTGCAGGCGGTCCTCCGCCTGCCGGCCGTCCAGGGCGCTGCGACGCAGGTCGGCCAGCACGAGGTGCACGTCGGTGCCGCCGGA
>CADCUM010000030.1 GCA_902805885.1 uncultured Nocardioides sp.
GACGCTGTGATCGGTCGGGAGTCGACGGCTTCGCACACCCAGCCCGTTCCGTCGATGGCGGCGTGTCGGGTCGGGTCGGCGAGTAGTGCAAAGACTGTGTCAGTGCCAGCACCGATCATGGTCCTCGCACTCACGCTCTCAGGGGTCATGAGGCTTTGACTGTTCTGCCACGCGTGACTCATCGGTCCGCCAGCACGAGTCCCATCGATGCGGCGCCGGAGCCTGCGTCCTTCCGCCGCGTGTCCGACACCCCGAGCTCGGGGCTGCCGAGATCCGCATAGGACCTCGCGTCACTCCGCAGCGGCAAGCCGGGCTTCCAGCCGCTGAGCTGGACGCTCCCTCCCGTCTTTCTCCCGAACCCAAGTGTCCTCGTGGCGGTAGGCGCCGTCCCACGACCCGGCGGGAAAGCGGGCGATCTCCTGCTCCTCGGCGTACACCGCCAGGACGCCCTCGTCATCGCGGTAGTGCGTCGCCTCCAAGAAGGTGTGGTCGACGTGATGGTCATAGCGCAGTAGGACTGTGATCACCCCGCCACTTTGCCGCACGGCTGACTGCGGTGGGGCCTGCCGTGACCGGCGCGGTGGCGGTAGTTGCGTCCTTCCGCCGCCTGTCGGCGCGGCCGTCGACCGCCTGAACCCGCACCGCGGTGCGCACGGGTGCCGAGGTGCACACTGAGACATGTCCACCTTCGTGGAGGTCAGCGACGTCGTTGCGCACCTCAGTCGCCGTCAGTTGCCGTTCGCGTGGTACGCGATCTGGCCAGACGGCCACGCCATCCAGATCGAGGTAGCACCGCGAGACTGTGTCGTTGCGATCGAGTTCTTCGCTGACCGCCGGTTGGCTCTGTCAGATGGGACAATCGTGCCGGTTCATGTGGAGCCCCGCAGGGGTGAGTCCTGGGGCTCTCTGCCCGCTGAGGGCGCCCCGGGACCTGACGAGACGTTCGAGTTTCAACGCCTCGTCGGGCTCTACGTGAATGACGCCGCCGCCCGGGCTAATGCCGCTGGGTGGATAGTTCGAGCGCACGAACGCGAGGCAGCGGTTACCGCGGATTACAACCCGGGTCGGCTCAATCTTCGGTACGGCGACGACCGCCTCGTCGAATCAGTAGACCGAGGGTGAGCATCCGGATTCGCCCCATTCGCCAAGTCGGTGACCTGCGTTTTCCGCCGCCTCAGAGCGCTTTGCGCATCGATCTGGGAATCAGGCGAGCGACCCAAGACCGAGCCTGAGCGCCTGCTTAGCAGTCTGCCCCCTTGCCGACCCACGACACGCACCCGCAGCAGCTCGCTCGATGAGCAGGGGCTACGGAGGTTTCGGGGTCGGCGGGTCACACGCCCGAGGACTCAGCTCAGAACGGCATGGAGAGGAACGGGGAGGCGTACAGGTCGTCCGTGCTCAGCCGCTGCTCGGCCTCGGTTGGCGGGATCCGGTCCTGCTCCGCCTTGAGCAGCATGCCGAGGAGACGCACGTCTCCGGGTGTCGGGATGCCCGTCACTTCTTCATGAGACAGGACCCACGACACCGCTGCTGTCACGCGGTCCTGAGCGTCGTACGGCTCGTACCACGTCGCATAGGACTGGTCCGCACCCTCGGGCCAGTTGCGGCGGGACACCGTCTTGATGGTCATGAGGCCCACGTCCTGGCGGCGGACTTCCTCCACGAGCGCCTCGTAGTCGGCTCTGTAGGAGTCATCTCGCCACAACACCGGGTTGAGGGGAGTCAGGACAGTCGCGAACGGGTGTCGACGCAAGGCCTCTAGGTGGGTCGCCGGCGCGTCATGACCGTGGCCGGTGATGCCGATAGCCCCGACCAGACCGGCTTCCTGCGCGCGGATCGCCGCCTCCAGAGCGCCTCCGGGCCCAGTGGCCAGGTCGAGCTCAGCGGAGTCGCCGATGGCATGCAGCTGTAACAGGTCGACGCGGTCTGTCCGCATCCGTTCCAGGGAGCGGTTGATCTCGGTCCACGCTGATTCCTGGTCTCTGCGCCCTGTCTTCGTCGCCAGGAAGATCCGGTCCCGGATCTCGGGCATGCGTGGCCCCAGCCGCAGCTCGGCCTCGCCGTAGTCGGCCGCTACGTCGAAGTGGTTGATGCCCCCGTCCAGCGCTTCCTGTATCGAACGGTCCGCCATGTCCTGCGAGACATCACCCAGCGCCGCGGCGCCGTAGATGAGCACTGAGCTCTGGTGCTCGAGTCGTCCGAGCCTGCGCTTCTCCATCACGACACTCTCCGCCCCGGGTCCAACGCAGGCAACCCCCGAACTGCGCGCAACCGCGAGGCGCGCCCATGCCCCCAGCGAGGTTCAGGTGCGCCTCCAGGCCCTCCTCCGATATCGAGGACGAGCACGCGACGCTCACCCGAGCGCCCTGACGACCAGAGCCGTTCCCCCCCATCGCTGAGCACAGTCGATTCCGACGAAACCCGGCGGGCCACCTGCTCACCGGTCCAGGCTGGGTGCGAGACGACGCCAGGGTGAGCTGGCGAGAGCACTCGGCGAGCAGAGGAGCCACGACGTGCCCAGAACGACCGAAGCCGGCCGACAACAGGGAGTCCTCGCGGATTGGAATGACGAGCGAGGGTTCGGCTTCATCACCTCGGAGGCAGGAGGCTCCCGCGTCTTCGTGCACGTCAGTGCGTTCCCGCGGGGCCGTCGCCCGGTCACCGGTTCCCTGGTCACCTACGCAGAGGGCCGGGACGAGCGCGGCCGCCCACGCGCCTCACAGGTGCAGTTCGCAGGGGCAGCACCCGCTCGGCGTAAGGGATCCAACGGGCTCTCCATGGCGCTCGCCACTGCGGCAGCCTTCTTCACTCTCCTCGTAGGGCTTCTCGCGGTGGGCGCCCTGCCCCTGGTCCTGTTGGCGGCGTACAGCCTGCTCAGCGCCTTCGCGTTCCTCGTCTACGGCGCCGACAAGTCCGCGGCACGACACGGTGGGTGGCGCACGTCGGAACACACCCTTCACACGATGGCGCTGGTGGGTGGCTGGCCGGGGGCGCTGGTGGCGCGACATGTCTTCCGGCACAAGACGACGAAGGAACCCTTCCGCACCATCTTCTGGATCACCGTCATCGCCAACTGCGCAGCGCTCGCCTGGTTCGTCCTCGAGGCGCCCGCCATCCCTCTGCCCTGACATTCCACCGACATTCCAGGCGCCCAGCTCCGGCGTCGGAGCGTGACCTCATCCCGGCGTCCCTCCGGGTGGGCGCAGGGGAACAGCGGACGCCGGCCTCGGGTTGAGGAACCCCGTGAGCGCGCCGGAGGTGACCCGAGCCAGCGTCGGCCTCCGCAGCGAGCGCGGACCGCTGCTGCTCGCCGTCATGCTCAGCATCGGGCTCGTCGCGATCGACGCGACGATCCTGGCCACCGCGGTGCCGGCGATCGTCGACGACCTCGGCGGGTTCACGTCGTTCCCGTGGCTGTTCTCGATCTACCTGCTGGCGCAGGCGGTCTCGGTGCCGATCTACGGCAAGGTCGCCGACCTCTACGGGCGCAAGCCGGTGATGCTGCTCGGCATCGGCCTGTTCGTGGTGGGGTCGCTGTTGTGCGGGATCGCCTGGAGCATGCCTGCGCTGATCTTCTTCCGGCTGGTCCAGGGGTTGGGGGCGGGCGCCGTGCAGCCGATGGGCATGACGATCGTCGGCGACATCTACTCGCTGGCCGAGCGCGCCACCGTGCAGGGGTACATCGCCAGCGTCTGGGCGATCGCCTCGATCGTCGGGCCGACGCTCGGCGGGGTCTTCGCCGACTACCTCACCTGGCGCTGGATCTTCTTCATCAACCTCCCGCTCGGCGTCGCGGCGGCCTGGGTGATGTGGCGCCGCTTCGACGAGGACGTCGAGCCGCGCAAGCACGCCATCGACTACGCCGGCGCGGTGCTGCTCGCCGCCGGCGGCTCCCTGCTGCTCGTCGGCCTGCTCGAGGGCGGGGTCCGGTGGGAGTGGGACTCGCTCGTGGGCGTCTCGATCTTCGTCGCCGCGGCCGTCCTGCTGGCCGCCTTCGTCCGGGTGGAGGCACGCGCCGCCGAGCCGGTGCTCCCGCTCTGGATCTTCCGACGCCGCGTCCTGAACGCGTCGAACTCGGGTGCCCTCGTCGTCGGCGTCCTGATGCTCGGGCTGACGTCGTACGTCCCGCTCTACGCGCAGGCCGTGCTCGGCCACGGCGCCCTCGTCGCCGGCCTGGCACTGGCGGCCATGACCATCGGGTGGCCGATCGCCGCCGCGACGGGCGGCCGGTTCTACCTCACCATCGGCTTCCGCCGGACCGTGCTCATGGGCGCGCTGATCGTGGTCGCCGGCGCGGCCCTGCTCCTGCCGGTGGATGCCGACAGCGCGCTGTGGCAGCTGGCGCTGCCGTGCTTCGTGATGGGCATCGGCTTCGGGTACGTCGCCAGCCCGGGCGTCATCGTCGCGCAGTCCAGCGTCGGGTGGGAGCACCGCGGCGTGGCGACCGGCACCAACATGTTCGCCCGGTCGATGGGCAGCGCCGTCGGGGTCGCGGTCTTCGGCGCGATCGTCAACAGCATGGTGTCCTCGGGCGCACCGGCCGGGAAGCCGCTCGACCTCGAGCACCTCTCGGCCGGCGTGCTGGCGCCCGCGATCCACGCCGTGTTCGTCTGCTCCGCGGTGATCGCGCTGGCGCTGCTGCTCTCAGGGCTGCTGATGCCGCACGACGCCGGCAGGGACGAGTCGGGCGGCTCGTGACCCCGTCGGCAGGGGTGGGGCGCTCTGATCCGTTCAGCCGTCGGCGAGCGAGGGCCAGTCGCCGCCTGCACCGAGCCCGCGGTCGATGCCGAGCAGCAGGCCGGTCAGCGCGGCGTCGCGCTCGTCCGCCGACAGCCCGCGGAGGGGGCCCTCGACGTTGAGCACGGCGAAGCCGTGGACGGCCGACCAACAGGTGACATCCGCCCCGACCCGGTCGCGGGCCGCGAGGTAGCCGACCTCGACGAGCTCGTCGAGGGCGGCGTTGAGCATGCCGTAGGGATCGTCCCCCTCGCCGTCCCCGTGCGCGCCGTCCGGAGGGTCCGGGTACGCCGTGAACAGCAGCCGGAACAGCCCCGCCTCCGCGAGCGCGAACTCGACGTAGCCGACCCCGATCTCCATCAGTCGCCGACGCGCGCGGCGTACCGGGTCCTGCTCCTCCACACGAGCCAGGCGCCGGCGGATGGTGGCCACCAGCGCCTCCAGCGCCCGCTCCGCCGCCGCGTCCACCAACGCCTCCCGGTCGGCGAAGTGACGGTAGGCGGCGTTGTGCGACACCCCGACGCGGCGCGCGAGCTCGCGCAGCACCAGCGCCTCCGGGCCGCGCTCGCGGACGACATCGACGGCAACCCCGACCAGCGCCTCCCGCAGGTTCCCGTGGTGGTACGGCGAGGTCGTCACGGTCGCAGCCTATGCGATGTTGACATTGGTAACTCCAAACGGCACGCTGATGTTACCGGCATCAACATCGATGCCTCCCCGATGGGAGCCACCATGCTTCGCAAGCCCGCCCTCCTCGCGACCGTCTGCCTGGCCGCGCTGACCATCAACCTCGACACCACGATCGTCAACGTGGCGCTGCCGAGCCTCGCCCGCGAGCTGGACGCCGACACCCGCGAGCTGCTCTGGGTGGTGGACGGCTACAACCTCGCCTTCGCCGCGCTCGTGCTCGCGATGGGGAGCCTCAGCGACAGGCTCGGTCGCCGCCCCGCCCTGGTCGTCGGCCTCGCCGCGTTCGCCGCCAGCAGCGGCGCCGCGGCGCTGGTCGACAGCGTCGAGGCGCTGATCGCGCTCCGCGTGGTGATGGGCGTGAGTGCGGCGCTCGTCTTCCCCACGACCTTGTCGATCATCGCCAACGCCTTCACCGACCGGCGCGAGCGCGCCACCGCGCTGGGGATCTGGGGTGCCGCGGTCGGCATGGGCGTGGCCCTGGGCCCGATCACCGGCGGCTTCCTGCTGGAGCACTTCTCCTGGCACAGCGTGTTCTGGGCCCTCGTGCCCGTCGGCCTGGTCGCCATCGGGATGACGCTGGCCTTCGTCCCCGAGTCGCGCGACCCCGACGTCCCCCCGCTGGACCTGCCCGGCCTCGTCGTCTCCGTCGCCGCGCTGGGCACCCTCACGTTCACCATCATCGAGGCCCCCGAGCGCGGCTGGACGTCGGTCGCGACGCTGACCGGCTTCGTCCTGGCGACGGTGCTCACCCTGACGTTCGTGGCCCTCGAGCGACGCGCGGAGCACCCGATGCTCGACGTCACCCTCTTCCTGGACCGCCGTTTCAGCGCAGCGTGCGCGGCCGTGACGATCTCGTTCTTCGCGCTCTTCGGCTTCATCTTCCTCATCACGCAGTTCTTCCAGTTCCTGCGGGACTACTCGGCGCTCGGCACCGGTGTGCGCATCCTGCCCGTCGCCATCTCCATCGCCGTCGCCTCGATCGCCGGCGGCCAGCTCGCGCCACGGCTGGGGACCAAGAGCGTGGTCGGCACGGGCCTGGCCCTGCTGGGCACGTCGTTCCTCTGGATCTCCACCATGGAGGTCGACGTCGACTACGCCACCACGATCGTCCCGCAGATGGTGCTCATGGGGCTCGGGCTCGGCCTGGTCACCACGCCCGCGACGGAGTCGATCATGCAGGTGCTTCCTCCGGCGCGCGCCGGCGTCGGCTCGGCGGTGAACGACGCGACCCGCGAGCTCGGCGGCACCCTCGGCGTCGCCATCGTCGGCTCGCTCTTCTCCTCCTTGTACGGCGCCCGGCTGGCCGAGCAGCTCGACGGCCGGATCGCACCCGACCTGATCGAGGCCGCGCGTGACTCCGTCGGGTTCACCGACGCCCTCGCGATGCGCGTCCCGGGCGTGACCCAGGCGATGGAGGTCGCCTTCCTGGACGGGTTGTCGCGGGGCTGCCTGGTCGTCGGGCTGCTGTGCCTCGCAGGCTCGGCGTTCGCGTGGGCGGTCCTGCCGGCGACGCGCTACGACCCGCTCACCGAAGGGGAGCTCGTGGCTGTGGCCTGAGGCCGGGGCTTCGGGGCGCACGGATGATGGACCGCATGACCGCCTCTCCCGTGACCGCGCCCGGCGTCGACGACCGGGCGCTGCGCTCCCTCAGGTGGTGGAACCTCGCGCTGACCGTCCTTCACCTGGGGCAGGCGATCGCAGTGTCGGTGCTGGCGACGGACTTCGCCATCACGATCACCCAGTCGCTGCCGACCGGCCCACCCGGCACCGCGATCGCGTCGCCCGAGGGGATCTTCGACCTCCCGGTCGGTGCCGCGATCGCGGCCTTCCTCGCACTTGCGAGCCTCGACCACCTGCTCACCGCGACGGTCGCGCGTCGCACGTACGAACGGGACCTGCGCGGCGGGATCAACCGGTTCCGGTGGGTGGAGTACTCGTTCAGCGCCACGATCATGGTCGTCCTGATCGCGCTCTACTCCGGCGTCGTCGGCATCTCCGCGCTCATCGGGATCATCGGCGCCAACGTCGCGATGATCCTCTTCGGCTGGCTCCAGGAGTCGGCCAACCCACCGGGCAGCACGACCCGGACGATGAAGCCCTTCTGGTTCGGCTGCGTCGCGGGCGCCGCACCCTGGGTCGCCATCGCCTACAACCTGGTCGCGGCGGAGGAGGTCCCCGGCTTCGTCGTCGGGATCTTCGTGTCCCTCTTCCTCTTCTTCAACACCTTCGCGCTCAACCAGTGGCTGCAGTACCGCCGGCTCGGGCCGTGGCGCAGCTACGCCTTCGGCGAGAAGGCGTACCTGGTGCTGAGCCTGGTGGCGAAGTCGGCGCTCGCCTGGCAGATCTTCGGGGGGTCGCTCGCGTCCTAGGCGAGCCCAGCCCGTCCTGACGGGCTGACCGCGGTTGCGAAGACAGCACCGCCCGGGCGGGGGGACGCCCGGGCGGTGCCGCCGGGAGACCGCGCCGCCGGTGGGGGTGACCGGCGGCGCGGAGTCGGTCAGCGCAGCGTGACGGTGCGCTTGGCCGACGACGAGCCGGCCGTGGTGGCGGAGCCGCCGTACTGGACGACGAGGACGTGCTTGCCCTTCCTCAGCCGCGGGAGCTTCACCACGACCCGCCCCGCGTGGGCCGCCGTGAGCGTGGCGCGGCCGATGGTCCGGCTGCCGTCCTTGACGACCAGGGTGCCGGTCGGGGCTCCGGTCGACGTGACGACGACGGTGACCTTGCCCTTCCGGGCGGTCGAGACCTTCCACGTCGCCTTGGTGGTGGACGTCGCCCTCGTGGCGCCCGGCGTGGAGGTGCCCGGCGTCGAGGTGGGCGGCGCAGGAGTCCCAGGTACGGGGGTCGGCGCCGGGGGGCCGACGACCGGGGCGGTCGCGGTCCAGGCGTGCGTCGCCGGGACCGCCTCCACGTTGCCCGCCGCGTCCGTGGCCCGCACCTCGAACCGGTGCGCACCCGGGACGAGCCCGGTGAACGACGCGGGCGACGAGCACGCCGCCCACGCGCCCTGCCCGGCCGGAGTGGTCAGCCGGCATGCGTACGACGCCGCGCCGGGGGCCGAGAAGGCGAACGTCGCACGGTCGGTGGACGTGCTGGCCTCGAGCCCGGTCGTGGGGGCGATGGTGTCGACCGTCCAGCGGTAGGTCGCCGGCGTCGCCTGCATGTTGCCGGCGAGGTCGCGGACCCTGAGCGACAGCTGGTGCTCACCTTCGGCGAGACCGCCGATCCCCGGCTGCGAGGAGCACGGCACCCATGAGCCCGGCCCGGCGGGCGTGTCGAGCTTGCACTCGTTGGTGGTCGCCTCACTGGTGTGGAACGTGAAGGCTGCAGTGGCGCCGTCGATCCGGGCGGTGATGCTCGCCGTCGGGGCGACCGTGTCGACGGTCCAGGACCACTCGGCCGGCACGGAGTCCACCCACTGGCCGTAGCTCGCGCGCACGCTGAGGCTGTGGGGACCGTCGGGCAGCGCGGCCAACGTGTGCTGGACGGTCGTGCCGTTGGCGCAGACGAAGTACGGGCCCCTGTCCACCGAGCACGAGAACGAGTTGCCCGCGCCGGTGGAGAGCTCGAAGTCGGCGGTGCTGTCGTTGGTGTGCGTGGCGGGACCCCCGAGGATCGCGGTGTCCACGGACGCGACGCCGCTGTGGACCACGGTCTGGTTGCCCGACTCGTCGAGGGCCCGCAGCTGCACGGTGTAGAGCCCCTCAGGGACCGTGAACACGCTCCCGCTGAAGCAGGGGCGGAACGCGTCGCTGTCGGACCACCGGCACTCGGTCCGAGCAGGGGTGGCCGTGGCGAAGGACCACCGGAACGTCCGATCGGCGCCGCGCTCCTGCCGCACGTCGAACGCCGTGATGGCCGGTCGCACGGTGTCGAGGAACTCGGCGACGGGGTAGCGCTCGTCGCTGCTGAACGCCCCGGAGTAGACGCCGCACTCGGAGTGCCCGTCCCGGACGCGGGTCTGGTTGCAGCCGCTCCACCGGTCGAGCTTCCACTCGCCGGCGGGGGCGGCCGCGGGCGTGGCGCGGAGCCAGACCCAGGCCTCGAAGGGCTCGGAGTTGCGGATCCGCGGGCAGGTGACGGTGACGCGGTGGTCCTGGTTGCCGTCCCGGTTGCAGGACAGCGCACCGCCGTCCTCGATCGATCCCTCGACGACGTGGACGCTCCCCGCGCCCTTGATGCCGATGGTGACGCCGACCTGGCCGGCGCTCGCCGGGGCGGTCGTGATGGAGAGGAGACCTGCCGTGAGCAGCAGGCCGGTGATCAGGGCGAGGACGCCCCGCGCGGTGGTTCTCAAGTCGTGCTCCTGAAGTCGGGTCCGCGACCGTTCGCGGCACGACCCCGAGCCTCGGCGTCCCGGCGTCCCGTCCGACAGGGACACCCGTCACGTCCTGGTCAGGACCTCACGCGGACGTCGTCATGTCCTCACCGTCGCCGTCCGGCCCGGGTCGCCCGTCCGGCCCGCGGTGCAGGCGTCGGCTTACGCGCTGCTCCCTCACGAGTACGCCGACGGGCGGCGGCGTGCCAGGCGCTCGCTCGACCGCGAATGCGGTCGGTGCGCTGCCCGGGGTTGGCAGCGGCTACGCCACGTAGAGGTCCACGCCTGGGGGTGCTTGGAGGATGGTCCGGGCCTTCTCGGGGTGGATGCGGTGGGTGCCGGTGTGGTCGACGAGGAAGCCGAGGCCGTGTGGGGTGAGCCAGACGTAGCGGCCCTCGCCGCACTGGCGTGACTGGTAGCCCGCGTGGGTCTTCCAGCGGTGGTGTCGTCGGCCGAGGGGGCCCGAGTTGTGGGTGCCGGTCTGG
>CADCUM010000031.1 GCA_902805885.1 uncultured Nocardioides sp.
AAAGACCCACGGACGGTGGCGCTACCGCGTCGCCGTGCCAGGATGCTTCGAGTGGACCAGCCCGTTCGGCTACACCTACCGCCGCGACCCCACCGGCACCACCGCCGTGGAACCGCCACCGCCGCGGGTCCCACGACAGCGCCGACGATGACCCCGCCCCACACCCCGCCGAGCTGACGCCGGCGGGGCCACAGGCATGTCCCCAACCCAGGGCGCCGTTGGTGCATTGGGTAGTCACGGCGTTTCCGGGTGGGTGCCGCAGGTGTTCCACTACGTTCAGGTGGTGGTCCCCACCGGGCTCTTCACTGGGACGAGGGCAGTCGCTGCACTCGTCAGCATGGCCATGGCCGCGGTCGCCTTCAGCGGCTGCGGGACCAACGAGTCCCAGATCATGCCCGACGTGACCGGCATGACCCTGCGCCAGGCCGTGGCGGTGCTGGCGGAGGATGGCATCGAGCTCGAGCACACCCATGGCAACTATGGCGTCGTGAAGGTCCTCACTACCCGGCCCGCCGCTGGTGACGCCGTCGAGGGCGCCGTCACCTTCACGATGGCGAAGGTGACCGCGATCAAGGTCGTGGACGGTGACACCCTGGAGCTGAGCACGGGGGACACCGTGCGGTTGATCGGTGTCGACACCCCCGAGCTGGGACGATGCGGTGCAGCCGAGGCCACCGCCTTCCTGACGCAGATGATCCGCGGCAGGAGGATCTTCGTCGACCCGACACAGGTCGAGAACCGCGACAAGCACGGTCGCCTCCTGGCGTACATCGGGACACCCTCGGTCAACGACGTCGGACACCAGCTGCTGAGGAGGGGGCTCGCCGTCCCTCGCTACGACTCGAGCGACGGCTACGGCGCTCACCCCGCCGAGAAGGCCTACCGAACGGCAGCGAGGCGGGCCACGACCTTCACGTGCGAGCCTGCGGCGGCGCCGCAAGAAGCATCGGATCCGTCGATCGTCCGCCGCTGGACGTGCTTCTACTCTCCGACCTACGACCGCGACTGGCACAACGACGTGCTGTGCAGTGACGGCGCACGTCAGCAGCGCCCGTACCTGCGCCCGTGGGACTCGTTCGTCACCGAGGCGGAGATCATGGCCTCCGCCGCGGATCACGAGCGGCACCTCAACGTCCAGTGATCCTGGGCCTAGGATCGCGGATCGTGCCGCCCACCGAGCCCCCGTCCGCACAGCCCGCCACGACGCCTCACCTCGCGCCCGACGAGGCCGACCGGTGGTACGGCGGATGGGACCCGCTGGACCCGACCACGATCGCGGCGTTCATGGACGGGTTCGACCGGCCGTGGTGGATCATCGGCGGCTGGAGCATCGAGGTCTTCACGGGGGTCGGCCGGCACCACGAGGACATGGACATCTCGATCCTCTCGCGTGACGCCGAGGCCTTCCGGGAGTTCCTGGGCGACGCCTGGACGCCGTGGAACGTCGACGAGAGCTGGTTCCGGCCGTTCGACGCACGCTTCCCCGACGTACGCCCCGACAGCCAGGTGTGGGTGCGGCGCGACGCGTCCTCGCCCTGGGTCCTCGACGTCCCCTTCACGCCCGACACCGACGGCCGCTGGACCAACAAGCGCAACCCGGACCACACCGAGGAGCTCGAGGACGTCACCTGGGTCGCCCCGGACGGCCTGAGGTACGCGCGACCCGAGGTGACACTGATGTTCAAGGCCGCCCAGGTCCGCGACAAGGACCGCCGGGACGCCGAGGTCGCGATCCCGATGCTGGACGACCGCGCCCGCGGGTGGCTGCGCGACACCGTCGCGCGGATGGACCCGAACCATCCCTGGGCCCGGGAGCTCTGAGCCCGGTGACCAGGCTCCACGATCCCCACCGCCGCGGCTTCGCGTCCGACAACTACGCCGGCGCGCACCCCGAGGTGCTCGCGGCGATCGCCGAGGCCAACGGTGGCCACCAGGCGGCGTACGGCGAGGACGAGTACACCGCCAGGCTGCAGCAGGTGATGAAGGAGCACTTCGGGCCGCAGGCCGAGACGTTCCCCGTCTTCAACGGCACCGGCGCCAACGTCACCGCGCTCACCAGCATGCTCCCCCGCTGGGGCGCGGTGATCACCGCCAGGAGCGCGCACGTGCACACCGACGAGAACGGCGCGCCCGAGCGCATCAGCGGGCTCAAGCTCCTCCCCGTCGCCACGCCCGACGGCAAGCTCACCCCCGACCTGGTCGACGAGGAGGCGTGGGGGTGGGGCGACGAGCACCGCGCCCAGCCGCTCGCCGTGAGCATCACGAACAGCACGGAGCTCGGCACGCTCTACTCGGTCGAGGAGACCCGGGCGATCGCCGACCATGCCCACGCCCGGGGGATGCTCGTCCACCTCGACGGAGCCCGTGTCTGCAACGCGGCCGCGGCGCTCGGTGTCCCGTTCCGGGAGTTCACGACCGATGCGGGCGTCGACGTCCTCAGCTTCGGGGGGACCAAGAACGGCCTGCTCCACGGCGAGGCGATCGTCGTGCTCGAGCCCTCGGCGGCGGAGGGTCTGCTGTTCCTGCGCAAGCTCAACATGCAGCTCGCGTCGAAGATGCGCTTCGTCTCGGCGCAGCTCCTGGCCCTGCTCGCCGACGACCTCCACCTCCGCTCCGCGGCGCACGCCAACGCCATGGCCGCACGGCTCCGCGCGGCGCTCGAGGCACGCGACCTCCCCGGGCTCGAGCTCACGCAGCCGACCCAGGCGAACGCCGTGTTCGCCGTCCTGCCGCCGGGGGTCGCCGACGAGCTCCGCCGGCGGTTCCGGTTCTACGACTGGAACCCGGCGACCCGGGAGGTGCGCTGGATGACGGCCTTCGACACGACGGAGGAGGACGTCGACGAGCTGGTCGACGCCGTCACCGAGGCGCTGGCGGCACGCTCGGCGAGCGACTCAGACCAGCAGCAGCGGCGCGGCGACCAGCACTGACCACAGCAGGACACAGACGCCCGTCGCCGCGAGCACGGGGATCAGCGCGGGGCCCGAGGCCCCCGACAGCACGGTGCGCGTCGGCGGCACGGCCCGCGCCAGGAAGCCGAGCCCGAGCAGCGTCCACCACGTCGTCGCCGCCGCGACGCCCACCACCGCGACGGCGGCCGCGCCGACGAGCAGGGCGTAGAGGGCGCGCGTCCGGGGCTCGCCGAGCCGCACGGCCAGGGTGTTCTTGCCCGCCAGCCGGTCGGTGGGGATGTCGCGCAGGTTGTTGGTGACCAGGATCGCGCAGGTCAGCGCACCGATCCCGACGCCGGCAGCCAGCGCCGCCCACTCCCAGGTCTGCGTCTGGACGTACGTCGTGCCGACGACGGCGACCAGGCCGAAGAAGACGAACACCATCACCTCGCCGAGCCCGAGGTAGCCGTAGGGCTTGCTCCCGCCCGTGTAGTACCAGGCGGCGACCAGGGACACCGCGCCCACGGCGACCAGCCACCACGCCGTCGTCGCGGCCAGCACGAGGCCGGCGACGGCTGCGACGGCGAACGCCAGGACGGCGGCTCGCCGCACCGCGGACGGGGTCGCCGTCCCCGAGCCGACGAGCCGAACGGGCCCCACCCGGTCGGCGTCGGTGCCGCGGATGCCGTCGGAGTAGTCGTTGGCGTAGTTGACCCCGACCTGCAGGGCCAGGCTGACCACGAGCGCGAGCAGGGCCTTCCACCACACCGCGGAGTCGACGTACGCCGCCACCGCCGTGCCCGCGAGCACGGGAGCGACGGCCGCCGGCAGGGTGCGCGGACGCGCGCCGGCGAGCCAGTCAGCGGGGGTGGTCACCCGTGGATTGTCGCTCGTGCCCGGGTCCGCGCGGCAGCGGGGTGTCGGTGCCGGTCGTGCCGGCGGCCAGGGTGTCGTTCATCGGGGTCGGGGGAGTGCTCGCCTCCTCCGCGGCGCCGGCCCGGGCGTCGGCGAGGACCTCGGCCGGGACGTGCTGCTCGAGGTAGCGCTTGCCGGCACGGGTCGCCGGGTGCATGGCTGCTGCGGCCGCACCGACGATCGCGGCGATCGTGAGCCAGCCGAACGCGCCCCACTCCATCGCGAGGAAGCCGTAGACCGCCGGCGCCCAGAACCGGCCCAGGGTGTTGCCGAGCTCGGAGACGCCCTGGTAGTCGCCGCGCCGCCGCGGGTCCATCAGCTCCGCCTCGAACGTCCAGCCCGAGGCCGAGAGGTAGAGCTCGGCCCACGTCAGGACGATGTGACCGACGAAGAACAGCACGACGGTGACCCAGCCGAAGGTCTCGTGGGTGGCGAGCGTGACGACGCAGGTGAGGGCGAAGAAGACCGCGGAGAGGCGCACCGCGCGCAGGGCGGTGTCGATGTCGCGGATCCCCCGGGACGTGAACCGGGGCAGCACGATGCACATCACCGTGTTGGTCGCGAAGAGGAGCGCCGCGAGCTCGTGGGGCGCATCGGTCTCGATGACCAGCCACAGCGGGATGACGGTGTGGAGCAGCACCTGGTTGGACCACAGCACGCCGGTCAGGAACGTCACCAGGAGCCAGCTGCGGTTGCGGATCGCCGGCGGGCCCTCCGGGATCTTGCGGGGCTCACTGGAGCGGACGTCGTGGGACGCGTTCGGCAGCCGCAGGATGGCCACCGCGTTGACGGCGAAGAGGACGGTGGTGATGACCGGCATCCAGCGCAGCACGTCGGGACCGAAGGCGATCCCGCCCCCGCCGAGGAACGCGCCGATGCTGAACCCGACGTTGAGAGCGGAGTACATGTAGGCGCGCGACTCGACCCGTTCGGAGGCCGGCAGCACGTCGAGGACGTAGGCCCCGTGGGCCGCACCGCCGAGGCTCCCGGCGACCTCGCCGGCGATGAGGAGGGCGACGAACTGCGGGAAGCTGTCGATGAACGGCCAGGCCAGGAACAGCGACCCCTGGACGACCGCGCTGAGGGACCACATCCGCTTGGGACCGAAGTGGTCGACGAGCTTGCCCATCGGCACCGCGACGAGGAAGCTGGCGACCGCTGCCACGGTGAGCCCGATGCCGACCTGGCCGAGCGACAACCCGAGGATGACCGCGAAGTAGACGGCTGAGCCGGCGAGGAACGCGCCCTCGCCCGTGGCGAAGAGCAGCGACTGGACCGACAGCCGGCCGGCGAGGGAGGACGGTGGCGTGGCGTAGTTGCGGAGCGCGGTGAGCATCGCCGCTGATTCTCCCCTGCGGCACCGACAGTCGTCGCGCGAATATCGGACCGCGGAGCCGCCGTTCGCCTGCGCCGTCACCATGCGTTGCCTAGGGTCGGCACGGGACCCGGCTCGGGACGGGGCGCAGGATGACGCGCGACCACACCGACGGGAGCGGGCACGTGAGACTCAGTGACCACGAGCGCGCGCTCGCACGCCTGATGCGCGGGGCGCACCTCGCCGGCGACCACGACCTGCCGCGGCTCTTCGAGGAGTACGCCGCCAGCATCGGCGTGACGCCCATCCGGCTCTACCTCGTCGACCTCCAGCAGCGGGTGCTCGTCCCGTTCCTGGGGCCGGCCG
The DNA here is from genome assembly GCA_902805885.1 of uncultured Nocardioides sp. GTDB lineage: Bacteria > Actinomycetota > Actinomycetes > Propionibacteriales > Nocardioidaceae > Nocardioides. The sequence goes on from CADCUM010000031.1 coordinate 5,488, forward strand.
GTCCCGGCAAGGACGAGAACCCCGAGACCCTGTCCGTGGACGCCACCCTCGCGGGCCGGGGCTACCAGCGCGTCGAGATCCTCACCCAGCCGCTCGACCGGGGGCGGGTCCGCGTGTGGGTCCCCCTGCTCGACGGCACGGAGCGCCTCGGCATGCTCGCGGCCACCCTGCCCGGTGCCGAGGACCTCGACGCCCACGACGGGGCGATGCGCACCCGCCTGATGACCTTCGCCGCGCTCGCCGCCGAGCTGGTGATGACCAAGACGCTCTACGGCGACACCGTGGTGCGGCTGCGCCGTACCGCGCCGATGGGGCTCGCCGCGGAGACCCAGTGGTCGATGCTGCCGCCGCTGACGTTCAGCAACGGCCAGGTGACGATCAGCGGCGGCCTGGAGCCGGCGTACGAGGTCGGCGGGGACACCGTCGACTACGCCGTCGACGCGCGCACCGCCCACCTGGCGATCTTCGACGGCATGGGGCACGGGCTGCGCAGCTCGCAGCTGGCCGCCATGGCGGTCGCGAGCTACCGCAACGCCCGCCGTACCGGGCAGGACCTGACCCGGACCGTCCGCCTCGTCGACGAGGCCATCTCGCTGTCGTTCGGCGGGGAGGCCTTCCTCACCGGCCTGCTCGCCGAGCTCGACTGTGAGTCGGGACGGTTCACCTGGATCAGCGCCGGGCACCCGGCGCCGCTGCTCCTGCGCGACGGGGGCGTGCTGAAGGAGCTGCACGTCGAGCCGTCCCTGCCCCTCGGCCTGAGCGGCCTGCTCGACGAGCGCCCGAGCATCGGGACCGAGAGCCTCGAGCCCGGGGACATGGTGCTCCTCTACTCCGACGGGGTCGTGGACGCGCGCTCGCCCACGGGCCAGTTCTTCGGCATCGACCGGCTGGTCGGGCTGGTCACCCGCCACCTCGGCGCGGGCCTGCCCGCGCCCGAGACGATGCGACGGGTCATCACCTCGCTGCTGGACCACCAGCAGGGCCAGCTCGACGACGACGCGAGCCTGCTGCTGGTGCAGTTCCGTCCCGACGGGACGGCCCTGCTCCCGTGAGGACTAGGTTCGTCGCGTGAGCCTGCTGTCCCCGTCCGCCAGCCCCGGCACCGCCGTGGACCAGCTGGCGGCCTGGCTGGCCGACGACGCGCCGCCACCGCTCGTCATCGACACGTCGGGATCCACCGGGGCCCCCAAGCGGGTCGTGCTGCCTCGGGAGGCCCTGCTGGCGAGCATCCGGGCGTCGTCGGCCCGGCTGGGCGTCTCGGGCCGCTGGCTGCTCGCCCTGCCGTCGTCGTACGTCGCCGGCGTGCAGGTGCTGTGCCGCTCGCTGGTCGCCGGTCACCCGCCGGTGCTCGTGCACGGTCTGGACCTCGCGGCCGCGCTCGACCGGGCGGGTGACGACGTGCCGGTCCTCACCTCGCTGGTGCCCACCCAGCTGCACCGCCTCCTCGACCGTCCGGAGCAGGCGGCGGCCCTCGCGGCGATGCATGCGGTGCTGGTCGGCGGCGGACCCCTCGACCCGTCCCTGCGCCGACGGGCGACCGAGGCGCGGGTGCGCGTCGTCGCGACGTACGGCGCCTCGGAGACCGCGGGCGGCTGCGTCTACGACGGGGTGCCGCTCGACGGCGTCGCCGTGGCGATCGGGGCGGACGGCCGGGTGCGGATCGGCGGGCCGACCGTCTTCGCGGGGTACGACGGCGACCCCGCCCTCACCGCCGAGACCCTCGTCGACGGCTGGTTCCTCACCAGCGACGCCGGCCGGCTCGACGAGGACGGTCGGCTGCAGGTGCTGGGTCGGCTCGACGACGTCGTCGTGAGCGGCGGCGTCAACGTCCCCCTGCCGGGCGTCGCGGCACGGCTGCGCGATCACCCGGGCGTGGCCGAGGCGGAGGTGCTCGGGGTGCCGGACGCCGAGTGGGGGACGCGGGTGGTGGCGTTCGTCGTCGGGTCGGCCGACCCCGCGGAGCTGCGCGACTGGGTCGCCGCGGCCCACCCCCGAGCCTGGGCGCCGCGCGAGGTGCTGCGCGTCGAGGCGCTGCCGCTGCTGCCCAACGGCAAGGTCGACCGGCCCTCGCTGCGGGAGCTCGTGTGAGCCTGCCCGTGCCCGCCGACCTCCACGTCTTCTCGATCCCGCTCCGCACGCGCTTCCGCGGCATCACGGTCCGCGAGGGGGTGCTGCTGCGCGGGGCGGGCGGCTGGGGGGAGTGGTCGCCGTTCCTGGAGTACGACGACGCCACCGCCCGGCCGTGGCTCGCCTGCGCGGAGGAGGCGGCCGCGGGGGACTGGCCCGCGCCGCTGCGCGACGTGGTCCCGGTCAACGTCACCGTGCCCGCGTGCGACCCCGACCGGGCGCGCGCCATCGTCCGTGCCGGCGGCTGCACCACCGCCAAGGTCAAGGTGGCCGAGCGCGGGCAGGTGCTGGCCGACGACATCGCCCGCCTGGAGGCGGTGCGCGACGCCCTGGGCCCGGCGGGGCTCGTGCGCATCGACGCCAACGGCGCCTGGGACGTCGACGGAGCGGTCGGCGCCATCCGTGCGCTCGACCGTGCGGCCGGCGGCCTGGAGTACGTCGAGCAGCCCTGCGCAGGGGTCGAGGAGCTGGCCCTCGTCCGGCGCCGGGTGGAGGTGCCGATCGCCGCCGACGAGTCGATCCGCCGCGCGGCCGACCCCTACCGGGTGCGGGACCTCGAGGCGGCCGACGTCGCCGTCCTCAAGGTGCAGCCGCTCGGCGGGGTGCGCGCCTGCCTGCGCATCGCCGAGGACATCGGGCTGCCCGTGGTGGTCTCCAGCGCGGTCGAGTCGAGCGTGGGCATCGCGGCGGGAGTGGCGCTGGCAGCCGCCCTGCCCGAGCTGCCCCACGCCTGCGGGCTGGCGACCGTCCAGCTGCTCGCCGACGACGTGGCGGCCGACCCGCTGCTGCCGGTCGACGGGCTGCTCCCGGTCCGTCCGGCCGTCGTCGACGACGCGGCGCTGGCCCGGGTCGCCGCCGGTCCCGACCGCGTCGCCCACTGGCGGCGCCGGCTGGCCGCCGTACGGCAGGATCCCGGGGCATGAGCAACCCCTCGACCGAGCTGGCCCGCTCCGTCGTCGACGCGCTGCGGGGCGCGGACGTGCGCGAGGTCGTCCTGGCCCCGGGGTCGAGGAACGCTCCACTGTCGTTCGCGCTGCACGACGTCGCGACGGCCGGTGGGCTGCGGCTCCACACCCGGCTCGACGAGCGGACCGGCGGCTTCCTCGCCCTCGGCCTGGCGAAGACGTCGCGGCGTGCCGCCGCCGTCGTCTGCACCTCCGGCACCGCCGTCGCCCACCTGCTGCCGGCCGTGATGGAGGCGGCCCACGCCGGGGTGCCGCTGGTCGTGGTCACCGCCGACCGCCCGCAGCGCCTCCGCGCGACGGGGGCGAGCCAGACGACCGACCAGGTGGGGATCTTCGGCCCGTTCGCCCCGACCCTGGACGTCGCAGCCGATGCCGATCGGGACGACGTGCTGCGGTTCGTCCGGAGCCACGAGCACCAGCGTCCCGTGCACCTCAACGTGCAGCTCGACGTCCCGCTCCTCCCGGACGACAGGTGGGAGCCCGGGGAGCCCCCGCTCCGGGCCGTGCCGGCGACCGTCGAGCCGCGGCGGCCCCTCGTGCTGGACCCCGGCCCGCGCACGGTCGTCGTCGCCGGGGACGACGCCGGGCCCCCGGCGCGCGTGCTCGCCCAGGAGGCGGACTGGCCGCTGCTCGCCGAGCCGAGCTCGGGGTCGCGCACCGGGACGCACGCGATCCGGACCTACCGGCTGCTGCTCGCCGGCGAGCTCGGCCGGCGGGTCGAGCGCGTGGTGGTCTGGGGCCACCCGACGCTGTCGAGGCCGGTGACCGCGCTGCTCGCCCGTGACGACGTCGAGGTCGTCAGCGTGCGTCCCCGCGGCTTCTGGGCCGACCGCCCCTTCTCCGTGGACCGCGAGGTCGGCGCCGCCGACGGCGTCCGGGTGTCCGGCGCCGACGACCCCGCCTGGCTGGAGGAGTGGCGCGCCGCGGACCGCGACACCGGGCGCCGGCTCGACGCCCTGCTCGCCTCCGAGCCGGACCTGACGCCCCACGAGGTCGCCGGGGCGGTGAGCCGGGCCGTGCCGCCGGGCGGGCTGCTCCACGTCGGCGCGTCCAGCCCGATCCGCGACCTCGACCTCATGGTGGCGCCGTACGACGTGGGCGACCGCAGGCTCGTCGTGGCCAACCGCGGCCTGGCGGGGATCGACGGGACCGTCTCCTCCGCGATCGGCGCGGCCCTCGGCCGCCCGCACTCCACCCGTGCCCTCGCCCTGATGGGCGACGTGACGTTCCTCCACGACATGACCGGGCTGGTGCTCGGGACGGGCGCCCCCCGGCCGGACCTCACCGTCGTGGTGGTCAACGACGACGGAGGGTCGATCTTCGCGATGCTGGAGCAGGGCGCGCCCGAGCACGCCGACCGCTACGACGCGCTCTTCGGCACGCCCCACGGCGTCGACGTCGCCAGCCTCTGCGCGGCGACCCGCACCCCTCACCTGCGGGTGACCAGCCTGACGGAGCTCGAGCAGGCCCTCGCGTCCCCGAACGGGGGGGTCGAGGTGGTCGAGGCGGTCGTGCGGCGCGACAACCGGCGCGACCTCGACGCGCGCATCCGCGCCCTGGTCTGACGGGGCCGGAACGCACCGCGCCGCCACTCCGGGTGGAGTGACGGCGCGGGTGCTCAGCGTGGTGCGGGTTCAGCCGATGGTCACCTGGTCTCCCAGACGCGGAGCCAGTCGACGTACGAGTGCTGCGGGAGCTGCCGGTCCTTCATCAGCGACAGCTCGTAGTCGGAGGCCAGGATGCTGAGGATCGGCACCTGGAGCTCCTGGGAGATGCCGCCGCTGATGCGCCAGGTCTCCTTGCCGTCGATGCGGAAGACCAGCGTCCTGGGCGTCCACTGGACGGAGAAGACGTGGTAGCTCTTCGACCAGCCGTCGCGGCGGTTGGCGAGGAACGACTGGGGGCTCTTGATCCACGACCCGACCTTGACCGGCCGGCTGCCCTGGTAGCGGTGGATGAAGCTGGTGAGACCGCCCTGCAGGTGCTTGTCACCGAAGTACTCGACGACGTCGATCTCGTGACCCTTGGACTGCGGGGTGTTGCCGTCGATGGGCTGCATCCAGAAGCTGGTGTGCTGGCCGCGCGCCGAGTGCATCTTCATGCGGGCCGCGACGACGCCGTACTTGAACGCGGCGGGGTTGTTGCTGATGTGGCCCTGGAGGCGGTAGGAGAACCTGCCCTTCTTGCCGCTGCGAGCCGCGGTGCAGAGGTCCTTGCGCTTGGGGTCGTCGATGACGCTCAGCCGGACGGCGCCGCCGCCGACCTTGACGGCCCGGGGGTCGCCCTTGGCGCAGTTGCGCGAGCTCTCCGGCTCGTAGTCCTGGCCCCGGTGGAACCAGTCGGTGCTGAGCGAGGAGCCGCTGAACTCGTCGGTGTAGGTGGGGGTCAGCCACTTCTCGGTGCTGACCGACTTGCTGCTGACGGCAGGGAGACCCTTGAAGGCCGCGGCCTGGACGCGGTAGTCGAGGCCCTGGCCCCCCTTCGACGCGGCGGCGGCGAACTGGGCGCGGCCCTTGGCGTCCTGCCGGACCGTGGACACCGACTTCCAGGACGAGCCCTTCTTGACCTGGAGCTTGACGGGACGACCCACCTTGACGGGCCTGATGGTGGCGGTGACGGCGGCCTTCGCGGAGTTCGGGCTGGCGACGCGCTTGCCCTGCTGGACGATCTGCGGCAGTGCCTCGATGCTCACCCGCTGCTTGGCAGCGAGGCGGACCGAGGTGGCCGGGGCCACGGTGCCGGTGTCGGAGGCGGAGCTGGCAGAGCCGGACTCCGACCAGGCGAGCAAGGACGCGGGCATCAGCAGCGCGAGGGCGCTGCCGGCGAGCACGCGGCGTGCAGACATGGGAATACCACTCTCTTCGTGTCGGGTGCAGTGTGTGCGGACCCCCGAGCCGTTCGACCCGTCGAGGTCCTGCCACCATACGTCCCACTGGTTACTCGCCCGACGCGAACGGCGGTATTGGTGTGGACGTCACGAAGTTCGGACACGCGTGCGTGCGCATCCAGCACGCGGGGGTGACGCTCCTGGTCGACCCCGGCGTGTTCACCGGCCGCGAGGCGCTCGCGGGTGCCGACGCGGTGCTCATCACCCACGAGCACCCCGACCACGTCTCCGTCGACCACCTGCGTGCCCTGGACTGCCCGGTCCTCACCATCGCCGACGTGGCTGCACGGCTCGCCGAGGAGGCGCCGGACGTCGCCGAGCGCGTGCGGGTGGTGTCCCCGGGGGAGCGGGTCGACGCCGGCCTCGCGGTGACCGCCGTGGGCGAGCTGCACGCGGTGATCCACCCCGATCTGCCCCGGCTGCACAACTGCGGCTACCTCGTGGAGGCCGGCGGTGAGCGGGTGTTCCACCCGGGTGACGCGCTCACGGGCCCCGGGGTCGCCGTCGACGTGCTGTGCGTGCCGGTGAGCGCTCCCTGGCTCAAGGCGTCCGAGGCCATCGACTTCGCGCGCGACGTCGGGGCACCGGTCAACCTCGCGGTCCACGACCGCGTCTACTCCGAGGCCGGCCTCGGCTTCCTCGACGGCCACATGCAGCGGTTCCTCCCGGCCAACGGCCAGCGCTACGTGCGCGTCGCGGACGGCGACCGGCTGGACCGCTGAGCCCGGCGCTCTGACGCCTCAGCCGGCCGAGAGGGCGTCGCGCACCGGGACGAACTTGGCCTGCGACTCGGCGAGCTCGGCCTCGGGGTCGGAGTCGCCCACGATCCCGCACCCGGCCATCAGCCGGACACCGTCGTCGGTGACCAGGGCGGAGCGCAGCGCGATGCCCCACTCGCCGTCGCCGGCCGCGTCGATCCAGCCCACCGGCCCGGCGTACCGATCGCGCGGCATGCCCTCGAGGCGCTCGATCAGCCCGACGGCGTCCGCGGTCGGGGTGCCGCCGACGGCGGCGGAGGGGTGCAGCGCCTCCGCGAGCTGGAGCACCGACGCCTCGTCGTGGACGACGCCGTTGACGTCGGTGGCGAGGTGCATGACGTTCGGGAGGTGCAGCACGAACGGCGCCTCCGGGACGCTCATCGACGAGCAGTGCGGCTCCAGGGCGTCGGCGACCGAGCGGACGGCGTACTCGTGCTCCTCGAGGTCCTTCGACGAGCGCGCCAGCGTGGCGGCGAGGGCCAGGTCCCGCTCGTCGTCGCCCGTACGGCGGATCGTCCCGGCGAGGACGCGCGAGGTCACCAGGCCGCGCTCGCGCCGCACGAGCATCTCCGGGGTCGCGCCGAAGATGCCCTCGACGTGGAAGGTCCAGCACATCTCGTAGTCGCGGGCCAGGCGCGACAGCGGCCAGCGGACGTCGATCGGCTCGTGGGTGGTGGCGAGGAGGTCGCGGGCCAGGACGACCTTCTCGAGCTCCCCGCCGTTGATGCGGGCGACCGCCTCGGCGACGACCGACATCCACTCCTCGCCGTTGCGAGCACCGTCGGCGAAGGCGAGGCCCCGCGGCGGGGCCGGGGCCGGGGCGGGCCGCAGCGGGGGCTCGGGGACGGCGGACCGCTCGCCCACGGTCGTCAGCCACGTCCGGCCGCCGCGACGGCCGATGACGACCTCGGGCACGACCAGGGTGGAGGTCCCGGGCTCGTCGGCGAACGCGAAGGAGCCGAACGCGAGCAGGCCCGTGCCGGGCTCGCCCACCGGGTTGTCGACCTCCGCGCGCGCGACCGTCTCGGACCACCACTTGTCGGCGTCGCTGAACCGTGTCGGGCCCTCGGTCCGCACCTGGGCGGCGACTCCCCAGCCGACGAGACCCTCGCCCCGCCGCAACCACGTCACGGGCTCGTCGGCAGGGACCAGGTCGAGCAGTGACTCGACGTCGAGCTCGATGGTCCGGGTCCGCACGACCAAGGGGTCGAGCGGTCCGGGCGACGCGGCGTTCCTCACGCGGGGAGCCTACGCCGGGCGACGTCGCGGATCGGGGGCAGATGGTTGAAACGGCGAACAGAAGGCCACCGGCTCGCTTACGTTTCCGCCGTGCTCGATGCAAGCGACTCCCCGCTCTCACGGCTGCAGCACCACGCCGAGGTCCGCGGCTCCGAGGTGGCCCTGCTGGAGCAGCAGGGTGCGTCCTGGCTGTCGCTCACCTGGTCGGAGCTGCACCGCCGCGTCCTCGACGGCGCCGCCGGGATGATGCAGTCCGGCGTCGGGGTCGGCCAGGTCGTGGTGATCCTGGTGCCGGCGGGGGTCCGGCTGGTCGAGCTCGAGCTCGCGACCCGCGCCGCCGGTGCGGTCCCGCTGATGCTGCCGGAGGGTCTGGAGCCCCGCAAGGTCGGCACCCTGCTCGCCGGGATGGACGTGCGGCTGGTCGTGGCCGACCGCCAGCAGCGGCTCGCGCAGCTGCGCCACGTGCGGCTGGCCGAGGCCGAGCTCTTCGAGTGCGACGACGAGTCGTGGGGACGGCTGCGGGCGTTCGGAGCGCAGCACCGGACCCGCACCCCAGGCCTCGTCGCCCGTGCCGAGGCGTCCCGCGCGCCCGCACTCACCCGGACCGTGCTCGCGCTGCCCCGCGACAAGAACGACCCCTGGCTCTTCTGGCCGGACGCGACAGGAACGACCGGGGAGCTGGTCGCGGACGACGTCGTGCTCGTGGTCGGCGCGCCGAGCGACAGGTTCACGACCGTCGTCCGCGACGCCCACCAGCGTGCGGGATGCACGCTGGCGTGGGTGGAGGCACCGGAACGTCTCGGTGCCGGCCTGCAGCACGTCCGGCCCACCCACGTCCTGCTGGACCAGGCCTGCGCGCGCGTGCTGGACGACGTCCTGGTCAACGCGTGCCTCGACGACCTGCCGTGGCACGCGGCGCCCCAGGACGTCCTGGACGCCGCGTCCGCGGTCGCCGCCGGGGCCAGGGTCGGGTCGAAGGGTCGCAGGCTCGCGGCCGAGCTGACCCGGCTCGCGCCGTGGTGGGGGGACCGGATGCGCGTGCTCGTGGTCGACGGCCGGGTCGGCCGCACGGTCACCGGGCTGGCTGCCGGACTGGGGTTCGAGGTGGGACGGATGTCGCACGTGCCGGCGTCGCGCCTCGACCTCGCGGTCCGCCGCCCGCCTGCCAGGCCACAGCCCGCCCCTCGGTCCGTCGCACAGCCTCAGCCCGACCCCGCGGACTCGCTCCCGCGCCGTGCGCGGTCCGGGCTGGACGCGGCGTTCTCCCTGTAGGGGTGCCCGGGTTGTCCTGACCCCCCGCGCTCGGCCTACGCTCGCGGCGTGGCCCGTGCAGACCTGGACAAGCAGCCGGCCGACGTCCGTCGCATGTTCGACACCGTTGCCCGGCGCTACGACCTGACCAACGACCTGATGACCGCCGGGATCCAGCGGACCTGGCGACGTTCGATGGTCCGGGCGGTCGACCCGCAGCGCGGCGAGCTGGTGCTCGACCTCGCGGCGGGGACCGGCTGCTCCAGCGAGCCGTTCGCCGCCCACGGTGCCCGCGCGGTGGCCTGCGACTTCTCCGTCGGCATGCTGCAGCAGGGGCGGAAGGACCGCCCGGACGTGCCGTTCGTCGCCGGCGACGGGACCCGCCTGCCGTTCCTCGACGACACCTTCGACGCGGTGACGATCTCCTACGGCCTGCGCAACTTCGTCGACCCGTCGGCCGGGCTGCGCGAGATGCGGCGGGTGACGCGCCCGGGAGGGCGGCTGGTCGTCTGCGAGTTCAGCAGGCCGACCAACCCGCTGGTGCGCACGGCGTACCTCGACGGCTTCATGCGCGGACTGCCGCGGATCGCGGCCGTCACGGCGAGCGCGGCCGATGCCTACGGCTACCTCGCCGAGTCCATCCGGGCGTGGCCGGACCAGGAGGGGCTGGCGCGTCTGATGAGCCAGGCGGGGTGGCAGGAGCCGCAGTGGCGCAACCTCACCGGCGGCGTCGTCGCGCTGCACCGCGCGACCGCCTGACCGAGGGCACCGCCGCCGAGGAATTAGGGCACGGCCCGCTTGCGGAAATCTGCAGGTCAGGGCGGGTCCGAGGGGCCGTGGTCGCCGTACGACCCCGACGTGACGCAGGACGGAACGCGACCTAGACTGTGGGCTGCGCCACTCGTGAAGCCATTCACAAGGTCACATGCCGACCGCTTCGCAGGCCGGGTGGCGCCGATGCAGGAAGGGATGCGATGGAGCTCTACACGCCGGTCCTGGCGCTGGTCCTCCTGGCAACGGGTTTCGCGGTCTTCTCCGTGATCATGAGCGCCCTGGTCGGGCCCAAGCGCTACAACCGCGCCAAGCTCGACTCCTACGAGTGCGGCATCGAGCCGACCCCGCAGCCCGTCGGCGGCGGTCGGGTCCCGGTGAAGTACTTCATCACCGCGATGCTCTTCATCGTGTTCGACATCGAGATCATCTTCCTCTACCCCTGGGCCGTCCACTTCGATGCGATGCGGTGGTTCGGGCTGATCGAGATGGTGCTCTTCATCGCCACGGTCTTCGTGGCCTATGCGTACGTCTGGCGTCGCGGCGGACTGGATTGGGACTGATCAGCCATGGGTATCGAGGAGAAGCTGCCGAGCGGCGTCCTGCTCACCACGGTCGAGGGCGTCGCCGGCTACATGCGCAAGGCCTCGTTCTGGCCCGCCACCTTCGGCCTGGCGTGCTGCGCGATCGAGATGATGACGACCGGCGGCCCCAAGTACGACCTCTCGCGCTTCGGCATGGAGGTGTTCCGGGCCAGCCCCCGCCAGGCCGACCTGATGATCGTGGCCGGTCGGGTGAGCCAGAAGATGGCCCCGGTCCTGCGCCAGATCTACGACCAGATGCCCGAGCCGAAGTGGGTGCTCGCGATGGGCGTCTGCGCCTCGTCGGGCGGCATGTTCAACAACTACGCGATCGTCCAGGGCGTCGACCACGTCGTCCCCGTGGACATGTACCTCCCCGGCTGCCCGCCGCGCCCGGAGATGCTCATCGACGCGATCCTCAAGCTCCACGACCAGGTGCAGCACGGCAAGCTCGGCGCCAACCGCACCGCCCAGGTCGAGGAGCGCGAGGCGGCCGCGCTGAGCGCCCTGCCCACCTCTGAGATGAAGGGGATGCTGCGATGAGCCCCAGCAGCAGGCGCGGCAGGTTCGAGGGTGACGACGCGTCCGGCCCCGAGGCAGGCGTCGACGCCGTCGAGCGCGACAGCGACGAGCACGTCGCGAAGGACGTCGGCAAGGACGTCAAGGAGGACAAGGACACCGAGCAGGACCCGGTCGAGAAGACCCTCGAGGACGCCAAGGACGCGACGGGGACCGGCGACGTCGTCGAGCAGCCGGCCACCGACCAGGACCCGGGCAACGTGCCGGAGCCCCTCGGCGCCGTCCGAGCGGTCGGCGAGCGGCGCGGGATGTTCGGCGTCAGCGGCACCGGCGACACCTCGGGCTACGGCGGCCTCGTGGCGCCGAAGGCCCTGCCCGGCTTCACCGCCCGTCCGTACGGCAGCTGGTTCGACGAGGTCGCTGACGCGCTCGAGCGACGCCTGGGCGCGACCGACCTGGCCGCCGCGCTGGAGGGCGTCACCGTCCACCGGGGCGAGATCACGTTCCACGTCCGGCGCGAGGACCTGGCGTTCGTGGCCCAGATGCTGCGCGACGACGAGGACCTGCGGTTCGAGTTCTGCGCCGGCGTCAGCGGGGTCCACTACCCCGAGGACCGCGGCCGCGAGCTGCACGCCGTCTACCACCTGCTCTCGATGACCTACAACCGGCGGATCCGGGTCGAGGTCACCGCGCCGGACGCGGACCCGCGCATCCCCAGCACGGTGAGCATCTACCCCACCAACGACTGGCACGAGCGCGAGACCTGGGACATGTTCGGGATCGTCTTCGAGGGCCACCCCGCCATGACCCGCATCCTGATGCCCGACGACTGGCCGGGCCACCCGCAGCGCAAGGAGTACCCCTTGGGCGGCATCCCGGTCGAGTACAAGGGCGGCAGCGTGCCTCCGCCGGACCAGCGCAGGAGCTACAGCTGACATGAGCACCGACACCACGCCGCAGGACGTCTACGCGACCGGGGGCGACACCAGCCAGGGCCGCGTCTTCACGGTCACCGGCCAGGACTGGGACTCGATCACCGAGGGGCTCGAGGAGTCCGCCGAGGACCGCGTCGTCGTCAACATGGGCCCCCAGCACCCCTCCACCCACGGGGTGCTGCGCCTGATCCTCGAGCTCGAGGGCGAGACGGTGACCGAGGCCCGCTGCGGCATCGGCTACCTCCACACCGGCATCGAGAAGAACATGGAGTACCGCACCTGGGTGCAGGGCGTCACGTTCTGCACGCGGATGGACTACCTCTCCCCGTTCTTCAACGAGGCGACCTACTCCCTCGGCGTCGAGCGCCTGCTCGACATCGAGGACCAGATCCCGGAGAAGGCGCAGGTCATGCGCGTGCTCCTGATGGAGCTCAACCGGATCTCCTCGCACCTGGTCTGCATCGCCACCGGTGGCATGGAGATCGGTGCGCTGACCGTCATGACCATCGGGTTCCGCGAGCGCGAGCTCGTGCTCGACCTCTTCGAGCTCATCACGGGCCTGCGCATGAACCACGCCTTCATCCGCCCCGGCGGGGTCGCCCAGGACCTCCCGCCCGGCGCGCTGGACGAGATCCGCGACTTCGTCGCGCTGATGAAGAAGCGGCTGCCCGAGTACGCCGACCTCTGCAACGCCAACCCGATCTTCCGGCGCCGGCTGGAGGACATCGGCCACCTCGACCTCTCTGGCTGCCTCGCACTGGGCCTCTCCGGCCCGGTGCTGCGGTCGACGGGCTACGCCTGGGACCTGCGCAAGACGCAGCCGTACAGCGGCTACGAGGACTACGACTTCGAGGTCCAGACCTGGGACACCTGCGACTCCTACGGTCGCTTCCGGATCCGCCTCAACGAGATGTGGGAGTCGCTCAAGATCATCGAGCAGTGCGCCGAGCGCCTCGCCGGCCTCGAGGGCGCGCCGGTCATGGTGGGCGACCGCAAGGTCGCCTGGCCGAGCCAGCTGGCCATCGGCAGCGACGGCATGGGCAACTCCCTCGACCACGTCCGGCACATCATGGGCCAGTCCATGGAGGCCCTGATCCACCACTTCAAGCTGGTCACCGAGGGCTTCCGGGTCCCTGCTGGCCAGGCGTACGTCCCGGTCGAGTCGCCGCGCGGCGAGCTCGGTGCCCACGTCGTGTCCGACGGCGGCACCCGTCCGTTCCGCGCCCACTTCCGCGACCCGTCGTTCACGAACCTGCAGGCCACCAGCGTGATGAGCGAGGGCGGCATGGTGTCCGACGTGATCGTCGCCATCGCCTCCCTCGACCCCGTGATGGGAGGAGTCGACCGATGACCGAGCACGTGGGTCCGGGACCCGTCCGCCCGCACTTCACCGAGAACGACCGTCCGCTGCCGCCGGAGGCCTGGGCGGAGCTGCGCGAGATCGCGGCGCGGTACCCCGAGCCGCGCTCCGGCCTGCTCCCGATGCTCCACCTCGTCCAGTCGGTCGAGGGCCGGGTGACGCCGGAGGGCATCGAGGCGTGCGCCGAGATCCTCGACATCAGCGCCGCCGACGTCAACGGCGTCGCGACCTTCTACACGATGTACAAGCGCAAGCCGGTGGGCGACTACCACGTCGGCGTCTGCACCAACACGTTGTGCGCGGTGATGGGCGGGGACCTGATCTTCGAGCGGCTCAAGAGCCACCTCGGGGTCGGCAACGACGAGACGACCCCGGTCGAGGAGGGTCGCGCGTCGATCACCCTCGAGCACGTCGAGTGCAACGCCGCGTGCGACTACGCGCCGGTGATGATGGTCAACTGGGAGTTCATGGACAACCAGACCCCGGAGTCCGCGGTCCAGGTCGTCGACGACCTGCGCAACGGGCGCGAGGTCCACTCCACCCGCGGCCCGCGGCTGTGCACCTGGCGCGAGGCCGAGCGGGTGCTCGCCGGGTTCCCCGACGGCCTCGCCGACGAGGGACCCGCCGCCGGACCGGCCTCGCTCGCCGGTCTGCGGATCGCGCGCGAGCGCGGCTGGACCGCGCCCGAGCCCGACGGCGGCCCGCAGGCCGTCGAGCAGCCCGCGACGAAGGAGGGCGCGGTCGACGAGGCCGACACCTCCCGCGCGGCGTCGGAGACGCTGGTCCAGGAGACCCAGGGAGATGTCGACCCGGCCGAGGAGAAGCAGAAGTGACTGACGTGCTCACCCCCGTCCTCACGGACAACTGGGACCAGGACCGGGCCTGGACGCTGGCGGCGTACGAGCGGCAGGGCGGCTACGCCAGCCTCGACAAGGCCTTCGCCATGACGCCGGACGACGTGATCGCCGCCGTCAAGGAGTCGGGCCTGCGCGGACGTGGGGGAGCGGGCTTCCCCACCGGGATGAAGTGGGGCTTCATCCCCCAGGACAACCCCAAGCCCAAGTACCTCGTCGTCAACGCCGACGAGTCGGAGCCGGGCACCTGCAAGGACATCCCGCTGATGCTCGCCACGCCGCACACCCTCGTCGAGGGCGTGATCGTGAGCTCGTACGCCATCCGCGCCAACCGCGCCTTCATCTACGTCCGCGGTGAGGTCCTCCACGTCGTCCGCCGGCTCCAGAAGGCGGTCGAGGAGGCGTACGCCGCCGGGCACCTCGGCACGAACATCCACGGCTCGGGCTACGACCTCGACCTCGTGGTCCACGCCGGCGCCGGCGCCTACATCTGCGGCGAGGAGACCGCGCTGCTCGAGGGTCTCGAGGGGCGCCGCGGCCAGCCGCGGCTGCGGCCGCCGTTCCCCGCCGTGGCCGGGCTCTACGCGAGCCCGACGGTCATCAACAACGTCGAGTCGATCGCGTCGGTGCCGAGCATCATCGACCGCGGCGCGGCGTGGTTCGCCGGGATGGGCACCGAGAAGTCCCAGGGCTACGGCATCTTCAGCCTCTCCGGCCACGTCACGACCCCCGGGCAGTTCGAGGCGCCGCTCGGCATCACCCTGCGCGAGCTGATCGAGCTCGCCGGCGGCATCCGTGAGGGCCACGAGCTGAAGTTCTGGACCCCGGGCGGGTCGAGCACGCCGCTGCTGACCCCGGAGCACCTCGACGTGCCGCTCGACTTCGAGGCGGTCGGTGCGGCCGGCTCGATGCTCGGCACCCGCGCACTGCAGATCTTCGACGAGACGACCTGCGTCGTCCGGGCGGTGCTGCGGTGGACCGAGTTCTACAAGCACGAGTCGTGCGGCAAGTGCACGCCGTGCCGCGAGGGCACGTGGTGGCTGGTCCAGACGCTCGCCCGCCTGGAGAAGGGCCAGGGCAGCGAGGCCGACCTCGACCTGCTGCTCGACCAGTGCGACAACATCCTGGGTCGGTCCTTCTGCGCCCTGGGCGACGGTGCGACGAGCCCGATCTCCAGCTCGATCAAGTACTTCCGCGACGAGTACCTCGCCCACCTGACCCACGGCGGGTGCCCGTTCGACCCGGCCGCCTCGACCGTCTTCAGCCCGACCAGCTCACCCGTGGGAGCCCGCGCATGACCGCCACCGACAAGGCTCCCGACACGAAGGCGCCTGAGAAGGTCGACACCGGCCTCGTCACGCTCACCATCGACGGCGTGCAGGTCAGCGTCCCCAAGGACACCCTGGTGATCCGGGCCGCCGAGCAGGTCGGCGTGCAGATCCCGCGCTTCTGCGACCACCCCCTGCTCGAGCCGGTGGGCGCGTGCCGCCAGTGCCTCGTCGACATCCCGGACGCCGGCAACGGCCGCGGCTTCCCCAAGCCGCAGGCCTCCTGCACGCTCCCGGTCGCCGAGGGCATGGTCGTCAGCACCCAGGCCACGAGCGAGGTGGCCGACAAGGCCCAGCAGGGGGTCATGGAGTTCCTCCTCATCAACCACCCGCTCGACTGCCCCGTCTGCGACAAGGGCGGCGAGTGCCCGCTGCAGAACCAGGCGATGACCAACGGCCGGGGGGAGAGCCGCTTCTCCGCCCAGGACGGGGTCAAGCGGACCTTCCCCAAGCCGATCAACATCTCGGCCCAGGTGCTGCTCGACCGCGAGCGCTGCGTGCTCTGCGCGCGCTGCACCCGCTTCTCCGAGCAGATCGCCGGCGACCCGTTCATCGCCCTCGCCGAGCGGGGCGCCCTCCAGCAGGTCGCGATCTACCAGCGCGAGCCGTTCGAGAGCTACTTCTCCGGCAACACCATCCAGATCTGCCCCGTCGGCGCGCTCACCTCGGCCGACTACCGCTTCCGCTCGCGGCCCTTCGACCTCGTCTCGGCCCACGCGGTGGCCGAGCACGACTCCTGCGGCGCCGCGATCCGCGTCGACCACCGCCGCGGCAAGGTCGTGCGCCGGCTGGCCGGCAACGACCCGCAGGTCAACGAGGAGTGGATCAGCGACAAGGACCGGTTCGCCTTCCACTACGCGCGGCAGGACGACCGGCTGACCTACCCGTTGGTCCGGGAGGGCGGCGAGCTGCGGCCGGCCTCGTGGACGGAGGCGTTCGCCGTCGCCGCCCGCGGCCTCCACGCAGCCGGCTCCGCAGGCGTGCTGACCGGCGGTCGCGTCACGGCGGAGGACGCCTACGCCTACGCCAAGCTCGCCCGGGTCTCGCTCGGGACCAACGACGTGGACTTCCGGGCCCGGCCGCACTCGGCCGAGGAGGCCTCCTTCCTCGCCGCCCACGTGGCCCTCTCGATGGACGTCTCGTACGCCGACCTCGAGGCCGCGCCGGTGGTGGTGCTCCTCGGCCTCGAGCCCGAGGACGAGGCGGCCACGATCTTCCTGCGCCTGCGCAAGGCCTCGCGCAACGGCACCCGGATCGTGTCCGTCGGGACGCACACCTCGCGCGGCCTGCGCAAGATGAACGGCCGGCTGGTGCCCGCTGCGCCCGGCTCCGAGGTCGCCGCGATCGGGTCGCTGCGCGACGAGGACCACGGCATCACCGGCGACGCGATCATCCTGGTCGGCGAGCGGCTGGCGGGGACGCACGGCGCCCTCACGGCCGCGGTCGAGCTGGCCCGGGCCACCGGCGCCCGGCTCGCGTGGGTGCCGCGCCGAGCGGGCGACCGCGGAGCGGTCGAGGCCGGTGCGCTGCCGACCCTGCTGCCCGGAGGTCGTCCGGTGGCCGACCCGGCCGCCCGCGTCGACGCCGCAGCGGCCTGGGGAGTGGGCTCGCTGCCCGAGCGGCCGGGCCGCGACGGCGACGGGATCGTCGCCGCCCTGCGCTCGGGCGAGCTCGGTGGTGTGGTCGTCGGCGGCGTCGACCCCGACGACACCCGCGACCCGGCCGCGTTCCGGGCTGCACTGGAGGCCGCCTCCTTCGTGGTCAGCCTCGAGCTCCGCGAGACCGACGTGACGAGGCTCGCCGACGTCGTGCTGCCGGTGGCCCCGGTCACCGACAAGGCGGGCACGTTCGTGACGTGGGAGGGTCGCCCGCGGCCCTTCGAGGCCGTGCTGGCCAACCCCTCGTCCCTGCCCGACGTCCGTGTGCTGTCCGGCATCGCCGAGGAGCTCGCCGCGCTGGGCCAGGGGAGCCCGCTGGGGTTCCGGACCGTCGACGAGGTGCGCGCGGAGATGCGCTCGCTGGGACCGTGGGACGGTGGCCGTCCGGCCCTCGACGCCGGCAAGCCGCCCCGCGCGGCCAAGCCGCGTGCCGGTGCCGCCAAGCCGCGTGCCGGCACGATGACCCTGGCGACGTGGAAGCAGCTCATCGACCTCGGCTCCATGCAGGACGGTGAGGTGCACCTCCGCGCCACCGCCCGGCGTGCGGTCGCCCGCCTCAACCAGGCGGCGTACGACGCGCTGTTCGGCCTGCTCGACGGCGGCGAGGCCCGGGTCACGGTCACCGGCGACCGTGGCAGCGTCGAGCTGCCCGTCGAGGTGGCCGACCTGCCCGACGGCGTCGTGTGGGTGCCGGCCAACTCGTTCGGCCGTGGCGTCCTCGCCGACCTCGCCTCGCCCGGCAGCCCGGTCACCGTGAAGGGAGCACACCGATGAACCCGCGCTCGCTGCCCGACCAGGGGCTGTCGGCCTTCGGCAACGACCCGTGGTGGGTCATCCTGCTCAAGGCCGTGCTGATCTTCCTGGTCCTCGTGCTGCTGACGCTGTTCAACATCTGGCTCGAGCGCCGCGTCGTCGCCCGCATGCAGCACCGGGTCGGCCCCAACGTCCACGGCCCCTTCGGCCTGCTCCAGTCGTTGGCCGACGGCGTCAAGCTGGCGCTCAAGGAGGACATCATCCCCAAGGGCGCGGACAAGGTGGTCTTCCTCCTCGCGCCCGTGATCGCCGTGATCCCCGCGTTCATCACCTGGGCGGTCATCCCGCTCGGGCCGGAGGTCAACTTCTTCGGGGAGCGCACCCCGCTCCAGCTCACGGACATGCCCGTGGCGGTGCTGTTCCTGCTCGCCGTGGCCTCGATCGGCATCTACGGCATCGTGCTCGGCGGCTGGGCGTCGGGATCGACGTACTCGCTGCTCGGCGGGCTGCGCTCGAGCGCCCAGATGATCTCCTACGAGGTCGCCATGGGACTCGCCCTGGTGGCGGTGTTCCTCTACGCCGGCTCGATGTCCACCTCGGCGATCGTGCAGGCGCAGGACCAGTTCTGGTTCGCGCTGATCCTCGCGCCGTCCTTCGTCATCTACATCATCTCGATGGTCGGCGAGACCAACCGTGCGCCGTTCGACCTCGCGGAGGCCGAGGGCGAGCTCGTCGGCGGGTTCCACACCGAGTACTCCAGCCTGAAGTTCGCGCTGTTCTTCCTCGCCGAGTACATCAACATGGCGACGGTCTCGGCCATCGCGACGACGCTGTTCCTGGGCGGCTGGGCCGCGCCGTGGGGCGTCGAGCACGTGTGGGCGGGGGCCAACTCCGGCTACTGGCCGCTGCTGTGGTTCTTCGGCAAGCTCTTCATCTTCATCTTCTTCTTCATCTGGCTCCGCGGCTCGCTGCCCCGCATGCGCTACGACCAGTTCATGGCGCTCGGGTGGAAGGTCCTCATCCCGGTCGCGCTCGGCTGGACCATCGCGGTCGCCACGATCCGCCTGGCCTTCTCCGAGGGCGCCGTCGACCGGACCTGGGCGATGGCCGGGTTCGGCGTGCTCGCCGTCCTGTTCCTCGGCCTGCTGTTCCTCGGTGACGGCGACGACGACCAGGAGGCGCAGCGCAAGCAGGCCGACGAGGAGGCGCGCACCCAGGAGCACGACGCGTTCGCCGGCGGCTACCCCGTCCCGCCCATGCCGGGTGCCGCCGTACGGGGCGCCGCCGCGCCGCTGACGTTCGCGACCAGCCGCACCACCGTCACGGCGCGAGCCGAGGAGGACGCTCGATGAGTCTCAAGGACGCATTCGCCCCCTACGCCGGGTTCGGGGTGACCTTCCGGACGATGTTCAAGAAGGTCGTCACCGAGCAGTACCCGTTCGAGAAGGTGCCGACGGCGCCCCGCTTCCACGGCCGCCACCAGCTCAACCGGTGGCCCGACGGGCTGGAGAAGTGCATCGGCTGCGAGCTGTGCGCCTGGGCCTGCCCCGCGGACGCCATCTACGTCGAGGGCGCCTCGAACTCCGACGACGAGCGGTTCAGCCCCGGTGAGCGCTACGGCCGCGTCTACCAGATCAACTACCTGCGCTGCATCCTCTGCGGGCTGTGCATCGAGGCGTGCCCGACGCGTGCGCTGACGATGACCAACGAGTACGAGCTCGCCGACGACAACCGCACCGACCTGATCTACGAGAAGAGCGACCTGCTCGCCCCGCTGCTGCCCGGCATGGAGCAGCCGCCGCACCCGATGCGCCTCGGCGACAGCGACGGCGACTACTACCGCGGCAACTTCGCGGGCCCGACGGCCGGCACCGAGCCCGCGCCGACCCGCGGTCCCTCCGACCACGCCGACGACCCCGCCCCGGCGCACCAGGACGGTGGCCGCTGATGGTGTTCTGGATCCTGGCCCCGCTGATGGTGGCCGCCGCGCTCGGCATCCTGTTCGTGCGCAAGGCGGTGCACGCGGCCCTCCTGCTGGCCGTCGTGATGATCAGCCTGGCCGTGCTCTACCTCGCCCTCGAGGCGCCGTTCCTGTTCGTCGTGCAGATCATCGTCTACACCGGCGCCATCTTGATGCTCTTCCTCTTCGTGATGATGCTCATCGGCGTCGACACCACCGACTCGGTCGTCGAGACGATCCGCGGGCAGCGCGTCCTCGCGGTGCTCCTCGGCCTGCTGCTGGGCGCCGTCCTCGTGATCGGGCTGGCCCAGGTCACCCTCGGCACGGTGGTCGGTCTCGAGGAGGCCAACGCGGGCGGGAACGTCCCGAGCCTCGCCAACATCCTCTTCTCCCGCTACGTCTTCGCGTTCGAGGCGACCAGCGCCCTGCTGATCACCGCCGCCCTGGGCGCGATGGTGCTGGCGCACCGCGAGCGCCTGTCCGCGAAGCCCACCCAGGCCTCGATGGCGGCGCAGCGGATGCGCGACTACGCCGAGCACGGCAAGCACCTCGGGCCGCTGCCCTCACCCGGTGTCTACGCCCGTCACAACGCGGTCGACACGCCCGCGCTCCTGCCCGACGGCAGCACGTAGGAGCTCTCGGTTTCGCGCGTGCTCGCCGCCCGTGGCACGATCCGCTCCGCGCCCGCCGACGACATCGACGTGGTGCGCCGTCAGCTCGGCAACGACCCTGCCGTCGACCCGTCGCGCCAGCCCGAGACCGGCGGCAAGGCCGGGGCCGTGGCGCGCAGCGAGGAGGCCGAGAAGTGACCGAGTACGTCGTCCTGTCCGCGATCCTGTTCACCATCGGCTGCGTGGGCGTGCTCACGCGTCGCAACGCGATCGTGGTGTTCATGTGCGTGGAGCTGATGCTCAACGCCTGCAACCTCGCGCTGGTCGCGTTCGCCCGCCAGCACGGCAACCTCGACGGCCAGGTCGCCGCCTTCTTCGTGATGGTGGTCGCCGCTGCCGAGGTCGTCATCGGGCTCGCCATCATCATGACCATCTTCCGCACCCGACGCTCGGCCTCGGTCGACGACGCCAGCCTGCTGAAGTACTGAGGGAGCCGTCGTGAACCCACTGTTGTCCCTGTCGTCCGAGAGCGCCCACGACATCCCCGTCGTGCACCCCGACACCGGCGCGGGAGGCGTGTTCGACCTGCTGTGGCTCGTCATCGCGCTGCCGCTGCTCGGAGCGGTCGTGCTGCTCGTCGGCGGCGCGTTCGCGCGCGGCCGCCTCGAGCGGGTCGGTCACCTGATCGGCACCGCCGCCTCCGCCGCGTCGTTCGTGATGAGCCTGGTGCTGTTCCTCGCGCTGCTGGGCCGAGGTGAGGAGGAGCGCCAGATCGGCCAGCACCTCTTCACGTGGTTCGAGACGGGCTCCCTGAGCGTGGGGATGGACCTCCTCTACGACCCGCTCTCGGCGCTGTTCCTGCTCCTCATCACCGGCGTCGGCACGCTCATCCACGTCTACGCCATCGGCTACATGGCCCACGACGTGCGCCGCCGGCGCTTCTTCGGCTACCTCAACCTCTTCGTCGCCGCGATGCTCGTGCTGGTGCTGGCGGGCAACTACGTCGTGCTGTTCCTCGGCTGGGAGGGCGTCGGCCTGGCGTCGTACCTGCTGATCGGCTTCTGGCAGCACAAGCACTCGGCCGCGGCCGCCGCCAAGAAGGCGTTCGTCATCAACCGGGTCGGCGACATCGGCCTCTCCCTGGCCATCGCGCTGATGTTCGCCACCTTCGGCACCACCGACTTCGGCGGCGTGAGCGAGGCCAGCGGCGAGGCGAGCGACCGGACCCTGACCATCCTGGGGCTGCTGCTGCTCCTCGGCGCCTGCGGCAAGTCGGCCCAGGTGCCGCTCCAGGCCTGGCTCCTCGACGCGATGGAGGGCCCGACCCCGGTGTCGGCGCTCATCCACGCGGCGACGATGGTCACGGCGGGCGTCTACCTCGTGGTCCGCTCGAACTTCATCTTCGAGCTGGCGCCGATCGCCCAGACGGCGATCGTCGTCGTCGCGACCGTCACGCTGCTGTGGGGTGCGGTGCTCGGCTGCGCCAAGGACGACATCAAGAAGGCCCTGGCCGGCTCCACGATGAGCCAGATCGGCTACATGATGCTCGCCGCGGGGCTCGGCACCGCGGGCTACGCCTTCGCGATCTTCCACCTGCTGACCCACGGGTTCTTCAAGGCCAACATGTTCCTCGGTGCCGGGTCGGTCATGCACGGCATGGACGACGACGTCGACATGCGCCACTACGGCGGGCTGAGGAAGTTCATGCCCGTCACGTTCCTGACCTTTGCGATGGGCTACCTCGCGATCATCGGCTTCCCCCTCTTCTCCGGCTTCTGGTCCAAGGACAAGATCATCGAGACCGCGCTGGCGGAGAACCTCGTGGTCGGCCTGTGCGCGCTGCTCGGCGCGGGGATCACCGGCTTCTACATGACCCGGCTGATGCTGATGACGTTCTTCGGCGAGAAGCGCTGGGCCGACGGCGTGCACCCGCACGAGTCGCCCAAGGTCATGACGATCCCGCTGATCGTGCTGGCCGCCCTGTCGGTCCTCGGTGGGGTGCTGATCCTCGGCGACTGGATCGTCGGCTGGCTCGAGCCCGTCACCGGCGTGGCCGAGCACCACGCCCCGCCGCTGCCCGCCCTGGTGATCACCCTGATCGTGACCGCCGTCGTGGCGCTCGGCGTGGCTGCCGCCTGGTTCCTGGTCGCCAGGCGCGACGTGCCCCGTGAGGCTCCCCGCGACGTCTCCTTCGCGACCCGTGCCGCCCGCGCCGACCTCTACGGCGACGCCTTCAACGACGCGGCCGTGGTCCGCCCGGGCACGAGGATGGTCAGCGGGCTGGCGACCTTCGACCGCTCCGGCGTCGACGGTGTGGTCGAGGGCGGCTCGTCCGCTGTCGGCGGCCTCTCCGGCGTCATGCGCAGGCTCCAGAACGGCTACGTCCGCTCCTACGCCCTGTCCCTGCTCGGTGGCGCCCTGCTGGTCGTCCTGGCCCTTCTGGCGGTGAACCTCGGATGACTCTGACCACCCTGATCCTGCTGCCCCTGGTGGGGGCGGTCGTCACGGCCTTCCTGCCGTCGCACGCCCTCGCCAAGCGCGTCGGCATGGGCTTCGGCGTCGCCACGCTGGCGGTGGGCGCCTACGCCGCCACCCGCTACGACGTCGGCGACGGCATGCAGCTCACCGAGACCCGCCCGTGGATCGAGGCCCTCGGCGTCCACTACGCCCTCGGCGTCGACGGGCTGGGCCTGCTCATGGTCCTGCTGACCGTCGTGCTCGTCCCGCTGGTGCTGCTCGCCGGCTGGCACGAGGCCGACGACCCGGGCAACGGCGGCAGCCGCTCGTTCTTCGCCTGGACCCTGGCGCTCGAGGCGCTGTCGCTGGCGGTGTTCACCGCCACCGACGTCTTCCTCTTCTACGTCGTCTTCGAGGCGACGCTCATCCCGGCGTACTTCCTCATCGGTGGCTTCGGCCGCGCCGGCCGGGGACGCGCAGCGACGAAGTTCCTCCTCTACCAGCTCGCCGGCGGTCTGATCATGCTCGCCTCGGTGATCGGCCTGTACGTCGTCTCCGCCGACGCCGGGAACCCGAGCTTCCTGATCTCCGACCTCGCGGCGATCGAGATCGAGGAGACCACGCAGCGCTGGATCTTCGTCGGCTTCTTCATCGCCTTCGCGATCAAGGCGCCGATGTTCCCGGTCCACACCTGGCTGGCGGACACCACCGAGAAGGCGACCACCGGCACGTCGGTGCTGCTGGTCTGCATCCTCGACAAGATCGGCACGTTCGGCATGCTGCGGTTCTGCCTCGGCCTGCTGCCCGAGGCCTCCCAGTGGGCCACGCCCGTGGTGGTGGTGCTCGCCCTGATCTCGATCATCTACGGCGCCCTGGTCGCCATCGGGCAGGACGACGTGCTGCGCCTGATCGGACTCACGTCGCTGTCCCACTTCGGCTTCATCGTGCTCGGGATCTTCGTCTTCAGCTCCACGGGTGCGGCCGGCGCGATCCTCTACATGGTCAACCACGGGATCGCCACGGCCCTGATGTTCCTGGTCGCGGGCTTCCTCATCCGGCGGACCGGCACGGCGTCCATCCGCGCGATGGGCGGCGGCGTCGAGAAGGCCGCGCCGATGCTGGCGGGCGCGTTCCTCATCGCCGCGCTCGCCGCGTGCGGCCTCCCCGGCCTCTCGCCGTTCGTCTCCGAGATGATGGTCATCATCGCGGCGTTCGAGCACCACTGGCTGGCGGGGTCGGTGGCCGTGCTGGCCATCGTGCTGGCTGCGATCTACGCGCTCTGGCTCTACCAGCGCACCATGACCGGACCGGGCCGCCTCGGCTCGGACGACGGGGTGCGCACCGGGTCCCACGACGCGACCGGCTCCCACGCCGAGTCCGGCACGGGCTCCCACGCCGTGTCCGGCACGGGCTCCCACGCCGTGTCCGGCACCGGCCCGCACGCTGCGACCGGCTCGCACGCGGTCTCCGGCACCGGCTCCCACGTCATGACCGACGCGGCGCCCGCGGCGAGCGCGACGGCGACCGCGACCGCGACCAGGGTCGCCGACCTCGACCGTCGTGAGGTGGGCGTCGTCGCGCCGCTGGTCCTGGGGCTGGTCCTCTTCGGCTTCTACCCGATGCCGTTGCTCGACGTGATCAATCCGACCGTCCGCGACACCCTCGGCCAGGTGGGGGTCACCGACTCCGAGCCGACCGTGGGCGAGGGCAGCACTGAGGGGGGTCACCCGTGACCGAGTTCGTCAAGCCGTCCGTCGAGTACGCCGAGCTCTGGCCGTTGTTCCTGGTCTTCGGGCTCGCCTGCCTCGGCGTGGTCGTGGAGGCGTTCGCGCCCCGCGCGGCCCGCTACCCGGCGCAGGTGCTGCTCACCCTGGGCGGCCTGCTGGCCGCGCTGGTCGGCGTGGTCCTCGTCGCCCGGGACATCACCGTGCACGCCGAGGGGGCCGCCCGCGGCATCATCGCGATGGGCGGCACGCTGGCCGTCGACGGTCCCGCGCTCTTCATCTGGGGCCTCGTGCTGGCGCTGGCCCTGATGGGCACGCTGCTCTTCGCCGAGCGCCAGCTCGACGGCGGCGTCACGGCCTTCGCGGGCCAGGCCGCCGCGGTGCCGGGCACCGACGCGGAGACCCGGGCGCTGGCCGCCAACCGGGAGCACACCGAGGTCTACCCGCTGATGCTGTTCTCGGTCTTCGGCATGATGATCTTCGCCTCGGCCAACGACCTGCTGACCATGTTCGTCGGCCTCGAGGTCCTCTCGCTCCCGCTCTACCTCCTCAGCGGGCTGGCCCGCCGCCGGCGCCTGCTCAGCCAGGAGGCCGCGCTGAAGTACTTCCTGCTCGGCGCGTTCTCCTCGGGGTTCTTCCTCTACGGCGTGGCGATGGTCTACGGCTTCGCCGGCTCGATGCAGTTCGCCGAGATCAACGAGGCCATCCGCAACAGCGTCGGCAACCGCGTCCTGCTCGTCGTCGGGATCGGCCTGCTGGCGGTCGGCCTGCTCTTCAAGGTGGGCGCGGCGCCGTTCCAGGCGTGGACGCCCGACGTCTACCAGGGCGCTCCCACCCCGGTCACCGCGTTCATGTCCGCGGCCACCAAGGTCGCGGCGTTCGGCGCGATCCTGCGGATCTTCTACGTCGCCTTCGGTGCCGACCGGTGGTCGTGGCAACCGATGCTGTGGATCATCGCGATCCTGTCGATGTTCGTCGGTGCGGCGCTGGCGATCACCCAGACCGACATGAAGCGGCTGCTGGCCTACTCCTCGGTCGCCCACACCGGCTTCATCCTCACCGGCGTCCTCGGCGTCCAGGCCGCCGGCGACCTGGCCGCCGGCGAGGTCACCTCGACCCAGGCCGTGCTGTTCTACCTCGCGACCTACGGCTTCATGACGCTGGCGGCCTTCGCCCTGGTCAGCCTGGTGCGCGACGCGGGCGGCGAGGTGTCGACGATCTCCCGCTGGGCGGGCCTCGGCAAGGAGTCGCCGATGGTGGCCGGTGCGTTCGCGTTCCTGCTGCTGGCGATGGCGGGCATCCCGCTCACCTCGGGCTTCGTCGGCAAGCTGGCCGTCTTCTCGGTCGCCCTGGCGGCGGGCGCCTGGCCGGTGGTGGTCGCAGCCGTGGTGGCCAGCATCGTCGCGGCGTTCCTCTACGTCCGGGTCATCAAGGTCATGTACTTCGACGAGCCGGTCGGCGACGGGCCCACCGTGGTCTATCCCTCGGTCCTCACCGCCACCGCCATCGCCGTCGGCGTCGCCGCGACGCTCGTGCTCGGCGTCCTCCCGGGCCCCCTCCTCGACCTCGCCGGCGTTGCGGGAGGATTCATCAGGTGACCGCTGTCTCCACCCCCGGCCCCCAGGGCGGCCTCGCCCTGCCCGTCGTCGACGCCGCGCTCGAGGCGCGGCTGACGGAACGGCTGGCTGTGGTGGAGGAGATGCTGGCGGGCCACTGCCGGGGGCGGACGCCGTACGTCTCGCAGGCCGCCGCGCACCTGATGGCGGCGGGTGGCAAGCGGTTCCGGCCGCTGCTGGTGCTGCTCGCGGCGGAGACCGGCGACGACGCCGACGCCACCGAGGTGCTGACCGCGGCGTGCGTGGTGGAGCTGACGCACGTGGCCTCGCTCTACCACGACGACGTCATGGACGAGGCGGCCCTGCGCCGGGGGGCCGACACGGCCAACGCCCGCTGGGACAACCACGTCGCGATCCTGACGGGCGACTTCCTGTTCGGGCGGTCCTCGGAGCTGACGGCCGACCTCGGCCCGGAGGCGGTCCGGATCCAGGCGCAGACCTTCACACGGCTCGTCGAGGGCCAGATCCTGGAGACCGTGGAGCCCGCCCCCGGCGACGACGCGCTGGCCCACTACCTCGAGGTCGTCGCCGGCAAGACGGGCTCGCTCATCGCGACCTCCGCGAGGTACGGCGCGATGTTCGGCGGTGCCCGCCCCGAGGTGGTCGAGGCCCTGGACCGGTACGGCGAGATCGTCGGCTCCGCCTTCCAGCTCTCCGACGACATCCTCGACGTGAGCTCGGAGTCGGTCGAGTCCGGCAAGACGCCGGGCACCGACCTGCGGGAGGGCGTGCCGACGCTGCCGGTGCTGATGGCCCGCACGTCGACGGACCCGGCGGACGCGCGGCTGCTCGAGCTGCTCGACGCCGACCTGTCCGACGACGACCTGCACGCCGAGGCGCTCGACCTGCTCCGCAAGCACCCGGCGATGGCGCAGGCCCGCGACTACGTCGTCGCGCGCGCCACCGAGGCCAAGGCCCTCCTCGAGGTGCTCGACGAGGGCCCCGTGCGCACCGCGCTCGAGTCCTTCGCCGACGCTGTCGCGACGCGCTCCTCCTGAGCGGGGCGCAGGCGATCGAAGCGGGAGATCCCCGCCTGCTGGGCCGCGGCTACCGAGCGGACGGACTCGGGATCGCCCTGCCGCCCCGCCACTGGTCCCGGCTCCAGATGGAGCCCGGCTCGGCGAAGGCCTCCGGCGTCGACGTACGCCGAGCCCCTCACCCGGCGAGTACGAAGCCAGCGTCTCGTGCGGGTCCTCCAGTCGCTTTCGGGAGTGCGCCTGCGACACTCCGACGATGGGAGCGCGAAGACGGGTGAGCGTCGGTGCCGCCGCCATCGCGGCTGTCGGTGCCTCGTCGGCGTGTGGCCGCACGGCACCGAGGTGACGGACAGCAGGCCGCTGACCATCGACCTTCCCGATGTGCGCGAGCATTCCGCCCGACTGCGACGACGGCGAGGTCTGGCTCGCCTCCTGAGGCCGGGACGGTCGGAGCCCGTCGACTCCAGCGCACGGATCCCGCGGGGCGCCTGGCCCAGGATCAGAACACCTGAGCGTGGAGAGCGCCCGCATAGTCGACGGCCGCCTGCACCCGAACCGCCTGCACGCCCCCGAGCTCGTGGATCGGAGCCCACCGGAAGTCGCTGTGCTCCTCGGAGAGCTGTATGTCGGTGCCGCCGGGGAGGCGGCAACGGAAGATGCCGACCTGCGATTCGAACTCGCTGTGGTAGTACCACCCCGTCAGCGCGCCGATCTCCACCTCGACGCCGAGCTCCTCACGACACTCCCGGCCCAGAGCAGCCAAGATCGTTTCTCCCGGCTCCACGGCACCTCCAGGCAGGCCCCATCGGTGATCGCCGTACGACTGCCGCAGGAGGAGCCCGGTCAGAGGTTCCGCGCGAACGCCGACAGCATGTCGAAGTCGGTTGCCCCGAGTCCGAGCTCAGCCGGTACTCGATGCGCAAGATGTGGCGTTGCCACGACATCGGCGAGCCACCGTCGGGTCGAGCGGTTGATCTCGTCATCGAACCAGGCGAATGGGCGCTCGCCAACCCACTCCACGATCCGCTCCGTCTTCCAGCTACGGCGGATCATCCGATCGCTGCGCGGCGGCAGGTCCACCACGCGGAGGTCCGTAGGAAGCCCGAGGATCGGCGAGATGAGGCGGTTCGCCTCTGCGCCCCACGTAGTGGCCCACGCCAGCTCGTACAGCGAGGAGAGCTCGCGAAGCTGCCTGCCGTGCTCCGGGTTCAGCGCCACGGTGTAGGTCTGGTCGCCCGCTGGTGTGAGCTCGTGGAACTGGTAGCCGTCCGCGGCAGTCAGCTGTGCGAACCAGGGGGCTCGAAACGGGTTCATCGGCCCGTCCACGTCCATCAGCAGCATCGGCCTCACTCGCACAGTCTCTCGTGCAGAACCCGCGGCCCTGCTCGCCGGCGATCAACCACCACCAGCGGATCTGCCTGAGGCCAGCTGTCACTATCGGGACAGTGTGGTGAGGGCTTCTGCCAGCACCCTGAGATCGCGGGCGGTGTTGTAACCGTGGAGCGACACCCGGATGCCGCCCGCCCGAGAGCTCGTGAACACGCCGTGCTCCTTCGCGAGCGCGGCCTGCACCTTGGAGCCAGGCGCGTTCGGGTGCCGCAGCGACACGATGTGGTGGCTCGCTGCGACATCGCTCAGCGGTCGGAACGGACGCCACCCGGCCGGGACCACCAGGTCCATCAGTTCGTAGGCGAGCCCGCGGGAGTGCTCCGCCAAGGTGTGCATGCCGATCCCGTTGAGCATGTCCAGGGACTGCTGGAGGCCGACCGCTGAGGCGTAGGACATGGTGGACAACTCGTACCGGCGGGCGCCCTCGGCGAGGCGGAGCTGTGTGGCGTCGAAGTCGAAGGGGTCGTCGACTCCCATCCAGCCGATGACTGGGGGCACCGTCACGCTCAGCTCCTCGCTCAAGGCAGCGAGTGCCACTCCGCCGTGCGCGGACAACCACTTGTAGCCGCTGCACACCATCGCATCGACACCCGAGGTGCGCATGCTGACCGGTGCAGCGCCTGCCAGCTGCGTGACGTCTGCGACGACGCGGGCACCGACGGCATGCGCCGCCGCCGCCACGGCTTCCATGTCGACCGCGGTGCCGGTCGAGTACTGCACCGCACTGACGCACACGACGGCGGTGCGGTCGCCGATGGCCGCGACGAGCTGTTCGGTGAGGTCGGTCGCGGGCTCGTCCTCGACCCAGCGGAGCACGGGTGCGACGGCGGCGAACGTTCGATCGGCGGCGGCGAGCCAGGGGTAGGTGACGCTCGGGAAGTCCGTGGTCACCAGCACGACCTCGGGGGCATCCTCGGTCAGATCGGCGGCCAGCACGGCTGCGACCTGCCCGATTGCCTCGCTCGCGCCGCCCAGGACTGCGATAGAGGTCTGCGGGGCGTCGAGCAGCTCCGCGGCCGCCGTACGCACCCCGTCGAGGACCTGTGTCTCGTCCTGGTCGGACAGATGGACGTTGCCGTGCTGCCCGACGTCGTGGAGGAACGTCGACATGGCCTGGATGGAGGTGCGTGGCACGAGCCCCAGGGAAGCCTGGTTGAGGTAGGTGCACTCGTCCAGGGCCGCGTACTCTCCGCGAGCAAGCGGCGAGCTCGAGCCTTCGGTCGGCGGCGGCGGTGCCGCGGTCATCGGACGGCGCCGAGGTGAACGAGGACGGCCGGGGGCAGGCGGCGCATGTCAGGACTCCTTGGTGACTCGTGACGGCGGAGCGGTGCAGCCGCACGGTGGGTCCGGTGCGGCGGAAGGGCGTGGGCATCGCGACAGTCCGTCGAACGACACGTGTGCCGGGGCCTCAGATCGCCCGCAACCCGGCGGTCACCAGGACTGCCACGACGACGCACAGCACCAGTGAACAGCGTCGCCAAAGCATCAACGCGGCTATGACGACCCCCACGGTGTGGGCACCCACCGACCACGAGCGTCCGGCGGCCAACAACGAGGTCACGACCAGCGCGCTGAGAAGCGTCGGCGCCATCAGCACGGTCACGCGGGAGAACCATGGCGGCAGAGCCCGGCCACCGAGGAGTACCGGCCCCATCGCCTTGATCAGCGCAGTCAGTGCGGCAAGGCCGAGGATCAGCCCCCAGACCTGCGTGTAGGTCAGCGTCACCTCGACCTCCGCACCAGGCCCATGAGTGCCACGGTGCTCGCAGCCAGGATCGGGACGCCCGGAGGACTGACAGGCACCAGAGCGAGCGCGACGAGGCCGCCGCCGAAAGCCGCCCAGCGAGAGGTCGCGTCCCGCAGTTCCGTGATCAGGAGCGAAAGGAAGAACACGGGGTAGATCGCGTCGAGGCCGAGCCGGTGCGTGTCACCGAGAGCGTTGCCGAAGGTCGCGCCGACGATCGAGCCGAGAGTCCAGGTGACGTACTGCGGAAGCGTCGTGCCGAACAGGAGCCACCGGTTGAAGGTGCCGTCGCCGCGATTGGCGAGCGCCCACGAGGAGTCGACGACGGCCTGCCCTTGCGCGGCGCGCTTCACAGGGCCGCCCGGCAACGATGGCGCGACGGCGATGCCCATGGCCAGGAAGCGAGCATTCATCAGGCTCCCTGCCGTCAAGGCAGCGACGATGCCGCCTCCGACCGTGATCACGGACAACGCGGCGAACTGCGCCGAGCCCGCAAAGACGACCATCCCGGTGACGCTGGCCTGCGCGACGCTGAATCCCGCCTGGCGTGCCAGCACACCGAAGGAGACGCTCAACAGGAAGCCCACCACCGCGAAGGGGACGCCCAACCTCACACCCCGGAGAAACGCTTCCCGCGCACCCTCTTCTCCCGCTGCGGCCACCGGTGCAGGCTAACAACGCACGTGGACCCCAGAGGGGGACGCTCTCGGCCGGACCCCGACCGGCCACACCCACCTCGATCGCCGTGCCCGGCGAGGGCTCAGGCCGCGGTGGCCTGCGCCACCAGCCGGAGCTGGCGGCGGTGGTGGTTCAGCGCCTCGATCGTGAAGACGGTCAGCGCGACCCAGACCAGCGTGAAGCCCACCCAGCGCCCGGCCGTCATCGCCTCGTCGAAGACGGTCACGCCGAGCACGAACTGGATGGTGGGGGCGAGGTACTGGAGCAGGCCCAGCGACACCATGGACACCCGGATGGCGGCGGCCCCGAAGAGGAGCAGCGGGACCGCCGTGATGATGCCGGTGGTCGCGAACAGCGCCATGCGTCCGAGGCCGTCGGTGCCGAAGGTCGAGGCGCCGGACGCCCCCAGCCAGGCGATCCAGCCCAGCGCCAGCGGCGCGATGAGCAGCGTCTCGAAGGTCAGGCTCTCGACGGCCTCCACGTCGGCCTGCTTCTTCGCGAGCCCGTAGGTGCCGAAGGAGAACGCGAGGATCAGGGCCACCCACGGCGGGCGGCCGTAGTCCACCGTCAGCACGGCGACCGCGACTGCGGCCAGCGCCATCGCCGCCCACTGCAGCGCGCGGAGCCGCTCCCCGAGGATCAGCACGCCCATGAGCACCGTGACGAGCGGGTTGATGTAGTAGCCCAAGGAGGTCTCGACCACGTGGCCGTTGTTGACGCCCCAGATGTAGGTCACCCAGTTGAACGAGATCGTGACGGCGGCCAGGCTCAGCAGCAGCGTCGTACGACGGTCGCGCAGGATCGCCTTGACCTGCTCGGTGCGCCGCCAGACCGCGACGATCACCACCATCACCAGCGCCGACCACACGATCCGCTGCGCCAGGATCTCGACGGCCCCGGCCGGCTCGAGCAGCGGCCAGTAGAGCG
This sequence comes from uncultured Nocardioides sp., assembly GCA_902805885.1. Lineage (GTDB taxonomy): Bacteria > Actinomycetota > Actinomycetes > Propionibacteriales > Nocardioidaceae > Nocardioides. Next base: position 37,557 of record CADCUM010000031.1, read on the forward strand.
GGAACAGGCCCCACAGGACGTAGGCCCCCGCGCCGAGGAGCAGTCCACGGCGTCTGTCGGGCACCACGGAAGCATAGTCGCGTCATGCACCTACGATGGACTCGTCACACCCCACGTGGACGCCTACCGCGTGCGCACGTCAAGCCCGATCTCGAGGGGGAACCTCCATGCGGATGATCCGCACCGTCCTGGCCGCTCCGCTGGCCGCCGTACTGACCCTGGGCCTGGGGGCCACGCTGCAGGCACCCGCCGGCGCCGCCGAGCGTCCCAAGCGCGTCATCGTCGAGGACAACCCGAAGGACCACCAGGTCAGCTTCAGCGCCTTCCGGCTCAAGGGCACCGTCTCCCAGCCGCTCGCCGACCTGACGCTGAAGCCCTACGTCGGTGTGGTCAAGCTGCAGAAGAAGGCCTGCGGGGACTGCCGGTGGAAGGTCGTCAAGAAGATGAAGACCAACGACCGTGGCGTGTTCAAGACCCGGATCTTCACGCCGTTCGAGGGTCGCTGGAAGTGGCGCGTCAAGGTCCCCGCGTCCGACGGCTACGCCGGCACCAAGGGCAAGATCTGGACCCTCTACTTCGACGAGTCCTGAGCCCCCACCGAGACGGTCGTCCCTAGACGATCGTCCAGGTGTCGCCGCCGCCGACCAGCGCAGCCAGTCGTGCCGCGCGGTCGGCGGCGGCCTCGCTCCGACCGCCCTGCGCGGTGGTGATCTGGGCGCGCGCCTCGTCGTCGTACGTCGGTCGCTCCACCTGCCGGAAGATCCCGATCGGCGAGGTGTTGAGGTAGCCGGAGTCGGTGAGCCGCGAGATCGCGAACGCCGTCGACGGGTCGGGCGCGTGCGCGTCGTGGACCAGCACGTCAGCGGGGTCGACGTCGGCCGTGGCGACCACGACCACGCCACCCGTGGACGCGTCGCGGACCAGTGCCTTGACGCCCCGCCCGTCCTCGCCGGTGGCGCCGAACGTGATCGGCTCTCCGTGGACGAGCGGGATGATCGCGTCGGCCTTGGTGTCCGGTGACTTGATGGCGTCGAACGCCCCGTCGTTGAAGATCGGGCAGTTCTGGTAGATCTCCACGAGCGACGTGCCGCGGTGGGCGGCCGCTGCGGCCAGCACCGACGTGAGGTGCTTGCGGTCGGAGTCGATCGTCCGCGCGACGAAGCTCGCCTCGGCGCCGAGGGCGAGCGAGACCGGGTTGAACGGGTGGTCGACCGACCCCATCGGCGTCGACTTGGTGACCTTGCCCGGCTCGGACGTGGGGGAGTACTGACCCTTCGTGAGGCCGTAGATCCGGTTGTTGAAGAGCAGGATCGTCATGTTGACGTTGCGGCGCAGCGTGTGGATGAGGTGGTTGCCGCCGATCGACAGCGCGTCGCCGTCGCCGGTCACGACCCACACCGACAGGTCCTCACGGGCCGTCGCGATCCCGGTGGCGATCGTCGGGGCGCGACCGTGGATCGAGTGCATGCCGTAGGTGTCGAGGTAGTAGGGGAACCGCGACGAGCAGCCGATGCCCGAGACGAACACGATGTTCTCGCGGCGCAGGCCGAGGTCGGGGAGGAACGACTGCACGGCCTTGAGCACGGCGTAGTCGCCGCAGCCCGGGCACCAGCGGACCTCCTGGTCGGAGGTGAAGTCCTTGCCGGTCTGCTTCTGCTCGTCCGCCGCGAGCGCCGGCACGAGCTCCGTGCCGGAGCGCAGGCCGGGCAGGCCGAGCTCGGTGTGGGTGGTCATCAGACGCGCTCCTTCGGGGTGACGTCGACCTCGATGCCCTCGGCCTCGCCGACGAGGCCGCCGATCACGTCGGCGAGCACGGCCGCCTTGAGCGGCAGGCCGCGCACCTCGTTGTAGCCGACGACGTCGACGAGGTACTTCGCGCGCAGCAGCAGCGAGAGCTGGCCGAGGTTCATCTCGGGCACCAGCACCTTGTCGTAGCGGCGCAGCACGTCCCCGAGGTCGGCGGGGAACGGGTTGAGGTGGCGCAGGTGCGCCTGCGCCACGTGGTAGCCGGCGCGCCGGACGCGTCGTACGCCGGCGCCGATGGGTCCGTACGTCGACCCCCAGCCGAGGACGAGGACCTTGGCCTCGCCGCTGGGGTCGTCGACCTCGAGCGGCCCGAACGACTCGGCGATCCGGTCGATCTTGGCCTGGCGGGTCCGGACCATCAGGTCGTGGTTGGCGGGGTCGTAGGAGATGTTGCCGTTCCCGTCGGCCTTCTCCAGCCCGCCGATGCGGTGCTCGAGGCCGGGGGTGCCGGGGATCGCCCACGGACGGGCGAGCGTCTCGGGGTCGCGGAGGTAGGGCCAGAACTCGGTGGAGTCCTCCTTGCCCTCGCCTCCCTCGACGACCTTGTTGCGCTCGGTGGCGAACCTCGGGTCGATCGCCGGCATCTCGTCGAGGTCGGGGATCCGCCACGGCTCCGAGCCGTTGGCGAGGTAGCCGTCGGACAGCAGCATGACCGGGGTGCGGTAGGTGATCGCGATCCGCACCGCCTCGACCACGGCCGCGAAGCAGTCGCCGGGCGACTGCGGGGCGACGACCGGCACCGGTGCCTCGCCGTTGCGGCCGAACATGGCCTGCAGCAGGTCGGACTGCTCGGTCTTGGTCGGCAGGCCGGTGGAGGGGCCGCCGCGCTGGACGTCGATCACCACGAGGGGCAGCTCGGTCATCACGGCGAGGCCGATCGCCTCGGACTTCAGCGCGACCCCGGGCCCGGAGGTCGTGGTGACGCCGAGATGGCCCGCGAACGAGGCACCGATCGCGGCGCCCACGCCGGCGATCTCGTCCTCGGCCTGGAAGGTCGTGACGCCGAACGCCTTGTGCTTCGAGAGCTCGTGGAGGATGTCGGAGGCCGGGGTGATGGGGTAGGAGCCCAGGAAGACCGGCAGGCCGGACTGCACGCCGCCCGCGATCAGGCCGTACGCCAGCGCGAGGTTGCCGGTGATGTTGCGGTAGGTGCCGGGCGCCATCTTCGCCGGCTTGACCTCGTAGCGGACCACGAACGCCTCGGTGGTCTCGCCGAAGTTCCAGCCGGCCTTGAATGCCGTCACGTTGGCGTCGCGGATCGCCGGGACCTTGGCGAAGCGCTTGCCGAGGAAGGCGATGGTCGGGTCGGTGGGGCGGCCGTACATCCAGGACAGGAGACCGAGCGCGAACATGTTCTTCGCCCGGGCGGCGTCCTTGCGGGAGAGCCCGAACTCCTTGACCGCCTCGATCGTCATCCCGGTCAGGTCGACCGGGTGCACGGCGAACTCCGCGAGGTCGTCGCCGTCGAGGGGGTTGTGGTCGTAGCCGGCCTTGGTGAGGTTGCGCGCGGTGAAGTCGTGGGTGTCGACGATGATCGCCGCGCCCTTCGCCAGGTCGCCGAGGTTCGCCCGCAGGGCGGCCGGGTTCATGGCCACCAGCACGTCGGGGGAGTCGCCGGCGGTGAGGATGTCGTGATCGGCGAAGTGGACCTGGAACGACGAGACCCCCGGCAGCGTGCCCTGGGGGGCCCGGATCTCGGCGGGGAAGTTGGGCAGCGTCACCAGGTCGTTGCCGAAGACCGCGGTCTCCTGGGTGAAGCGGTCACCGGTCAGCTGCATGCCGTCACCGGAGTCACCCGCGAACCGGATGATGACCCGGTCGAGCTGCTTGACCTGCTTGTCGGGAGTCACCCGTCCACGATACTTCCGCGCGCGCGGCGAGGCCCGTGCGTCCACGGTCGTGGACCGTGATGCCCGACACGCGGGACGGGGTGTCCTCGTTGTCTACAAAGTCATGTATGTTGCTGGACATTGTCAGCCACCCGCACGACCCTGCGAAAGAGAAGACCCCATGAAGATCACCACCAAGGCCGCCCTGGCCGCGTCGCTGACCAGCCTCCTGGCCGCGACGGCGTGCTCCGCCGCCGGCAGCAGCGCCGAGGACGACGCGAACACCATCCACATCGTCGGCTTCGCCGTCCCCGAGGCCGCCAACAAGAACCTCGCCGCGGAGTTCACCAAGACGGAGGAGGGCAAGGACGTGGAGTTCGAGACGTCGTACGGCCCCTCCGGCGACCAGAGCCGCGCGGTCGAGGCGGGGCTGGAGGCCGACTACGTCCACTTCTCCGTCCCCACCGACGTGACCCGTCTCGTCGACGCCGGCCTCGTGGCCGACTCGTGGGACGACGGCGAGAACAAGGGTGTCGTCTCCACCTCCGTCGTCGTCTTCGGCGTGCGCGAGGGCAACCCCAAGGGCATCGAGACCTGGGACGACCTGATCAAGCCCGACGTCGAGATCGTCACCCCCAACCCGGCATCGTCAGGTGCTGCGCGCTGGAACGCGCTGGCGGCCTACGGGCAGGTCATCAGCTCCGGCGGCACGGAGAAGGAGGCGGAGGAGTACGTCGACAAGTTCTTCGAGAACGTCGTCTCGCTCCCGAGCAGCGGTCGTGACGCCACCACCGCCTTCCTCGGAGGCACCGGTGACGTGCTCATGGCCTACGAGAACGAGGCCATCCTGGCCGCCCAGAACGGCGAGGGCTTCGAGTACATCATCCCGGAGACGTCGCTCAAGATCGAGAACGCCGGCGCCGTGCTGGAGAAGGCGTCGAAGCCGTCGCAGGCCTGGCTCGACTTCGCGCTGAGCGACGAGGGCCAGAAGCAGTTCGCCCTGACCGGGTTCCGCCCGATCCGCGACGACGTCGACTTCGGCGGCACCGTCGAGGGTGCCAAGGACCCGGCCGACCCGTTCCCGACCGTCCCGACGCTCCTCACCGTCGACGAGGACTTCGGCGGCTGGGAGGAGGTCTCGACGACGTTCTTCGACGAGGAGGACGGCCTGGTCATGAAGGCGATCGTCGCGGCCGGCCACTCCCTCGAATGAGCACTGTCGACACCACGCTGGACCGGCCGGCGAGGACCCCTCGCCGGTCGGCCCCGCGCTCCACGCTCACCCGGTCGTCGGGCCTCGCCCTCGGCCTGGCCATGACCTGGTTCAGCCTGCTCGTCCTCATCCCGCTCGCGGCCGTGGTCGTCACCGCGTCCGAGGGCGGCTGGGGCGCCTTCTGGAGCACGGTCACCACCCCGCAGACCGCGGCGGCCATCCGGCTCACCGTCCTCACCGCTGCGGCGGTGACGGTGGTCAACGTCGTGATGGGTCCGCTCATCGCATGGGTGCTGGTGCGGGACCGCTTCTGGGGCAAGTCCGTCCTGGAGATCCTCATCGACATCCCGTTCGCGCTGCCCACCATCGTCGCCGGGCTCGTGCTGCTGTCGCTCTACGGCAACGACAGCCCGTTGGGCGTCAACGTCGCCAACCGGCGGCCGGCCGTCTTCCTGGCCTTCCTCTTCGTCACGCTGCCCTTCGTCGTCCGGATGGTGCAGCCGGTGCTGGAGGAGCTGGACCGCGACGTCGAGGAGGCGGCGGCCTCGCTCGGCGCGAGCCGGGTCACCACGTTCCGGCGGATCATCCTGCCGAGCCTCGCGCCCGCGATCGCGGCAGGCGCGGCCCTGTCCTTCGCCCGAGGAGTCAGCGAGTACGGCTCGCTGGTCCTCCTCTCGGGCAACCTCCCCTTCCAGACCGAGGTGACCTCCGTGCGCATCCTCAGCAGCATCGAGAACGACAACGTCGCGGGCGCCGCGGCGGTCGCGACGATCCTGCTGGTGATCTCGCTCGTCGTGATCGTCGTGCTGGACCTGATCCAGAGGCGGGTGGCTGCCCGTGGTTGACACGCTCACCCGGCCCGTGCCGCCGCCCCCGGTCGCGCCGGCAGCCCCCGCCTCTCGAGCACGGCGTCCGCGGCCCACCGTGACGACGTACCTGCTCCGGCTCGTCGCGGCGACGTACCTGTTCCTCCTCGTCGCCTGGCCGGTCTCGCTCGTCGCGGTCAACACCTTCGACGACGGCTTCGCGTCCATCCGGGCGCTCTTCGCCGACCCCGACATCGTGGTCGCGCTGCGGCTGAGCGCCTACGTCGCCGCGGTGTCGGTGATCGTGAACACCCTCTTCGGCGTGACGATCTCGATGCTCCTCGTGCGGTACGAGTTCCCCGGCAAGCGGGTGCTCAACGCCCTGCTCGACCTGCCGCTGTCGGTGTCGCCGATCGTGGTCGGTCTCGCGCTCGTCCTCGTGTACGGCGGCCGCTACGGCTGGTTCGGCCCGACCCTGCAGGGCTGGGGCTTCGACGTCATCTTCTCGACCCCGGGCATCATCATGGCGACCGCGTTCGTCGCGCTCCCGCTGATGATCCGCGAGGTCGTGCCGGTGCTCGAGGAGGTCGGCGTCGAGCAGGAGCAGGCCGCGCAGAGCCTCGGTGCGTCGGGGTGGCAGAGCTTCTGGCGCATCACCCTGCCCTCCATCAAGTGGGGGGTCGTCTACGGCGTGGTCATGACCCTCGCGCGCTCCCTCGGCGAGTTCGGCGCGGTGAAGGTCGTCTCGGGCAACGTCCTCGGACAGACCCGGACCGCCACCCTCGTCGTCGAGGAGAAGTACCTCAACTTCGACCAGCAGGGCGCCTACGCCACGGCGTTCCTGCTCGCCATGGTCTCGGTCGCCTGCATCGTCGTCGTCGCCATCATCCGCCCCAAGAACCAGCACTGAAAGGTCGCTCCATGAGCATCGAGGTCTCTGGCCTGAACAAGACGTTCGGTGACTTCGTCGCCCTCGACGACGTCAACGTCTCCCTGCCGAAAGGTCAGCTCACCGCGCTCCTCGGCCCCAGCGGCGGCGGCAAGTCCACCCTGTTGCGCATCATCGCCGGCCTGGAGAAGGCGGACTCGGGCTCCGTCACGATCGAGGGCGTCGACGCCACCGACCTGCCGGCCCAGAAGCGCAACGTGGGATTCGTCTTCCAGCACTACGCGGTCTTCAAGCACATGACGGTCGCCAAGAACGTCGCGTTCGGCCTGGAGATCCGCAAGCGGCCCAAGGACGAGATCGAGCGCCGGGTCGCGGAGCTGCTCGAGCTCGTGCACCTCTCGCAGTTCGCCCACCGCCTGCCCTCCCAGCTGTCGGGCGGTCAGCGGCAGCGGATGGCGCTGGCGCGCGCGCTGGCCGTCGAGCCGTCGGTGCTGCTGCTGGACGAGCCGTTCGGCGCCCTGGACGCCAAGGTGCGCAAGGAGCTGCGCGACTGGCTCCGCCGTCTCCACGACGACGTCCACGTGACCACCGTCTTCGTGACCCACGACCAGGAGGAGGCCCTCGAGGTCGCCGACGAGATCGTCGTCGTCGACCAGGGCCGCGTCGAGCAGGTCGGGACCCCTGACCAGCTGTACGACGAGCCGGCGAACGACTTCGTCATGTCGTTCCTCGGCGACGTCACCCACCTCGGGGGACTCACCCTGCGGCCGCACGACATCGAGCTGGACGCCACGCCGCGGCTGGCCGGCGGGGTCGAGGGGACCATCGCCCGCCTGGTGCGGATCGGCTTCGAGGTGCGCGTCACCGTGCACACCGTCGACGGTGACGAGGTCTCGGTGGTCGTGACCCGGGCCCACGCCCGTTCGCTCGGGCTGGCGGAGGGTCGCACCGTCTGGCTGACGCCCGCGGCCGGAGCCGCCGTCGTCCCCCGGATGGTCCTCGCCGGCTGAGGACCCGGTGCTGCTCGCCCCGGCAGGAAGCCGCCCCCCACCGCGGCTCGGCTCGGCGGGCGAGCAGCACCGACCGGACGCCCGCCTCCCCGTGCATCTGGGGGGACCGGCGTCCACGTGGGGTGCCCGGACGCCCTCCCGGCGCCGGCTGGACCCCTGAGGGTGGACCCGGGGGTCGCGAGCCCGCCGCAGGGCTACCGTGCGCGAGTGAAACCCGCTGATGCGTTGCACGACCTGTGGGCCGCCGTCGAGGTGTTCGACACCGAGGCGGCAGACCTCGTGCTGGCCTCGATGCTGTGGGACGTCCCGCTGTCGGACGCCGTCACCGACGTGGTCCTGCCGTTCCTCCACCAGCTGGGCGAGCGCTGGGAGGACGGCCGGTTGTCGGTGGCGCACGAGCACTTCGCCAGCAACCTCCTCCGCCGCCGACTCTCCGCGTTCACCCCTCGGCAGAGCGTCGAGATGAGCTCCACGCCAGGTCCTGTGGTGCTGCTCGCGTGCCCCTCGGGCGAGCAGCACGACCTTGTCCTGCTCTGCTTCGCACTCCTGCTGGGGGAGCGGGGGGCTCGGGTACGGTTCCTCGGCGCCGACACCCCGGTTCCCGCCGTGGTGCAGGCCGCCCGCGCGACGAGCGCCGACGCCGTCGTGCTGGCAACCACCAGGGCCACGGCCCTGACCTCCCACGCCACGGCGCTCGCCCGGCTCAGCGAGGACCACCCCGTGTACGTCGCCGGGCGCGGCGCCACGGCCAAGGTGGCGCGCGAGACCGGCGCCCGGCTCATGACCGGTGACCCGGTGCAGGCCGTCGCCGAGCTGGTGGCGGACCTCGCGGCGCCCACGGGCGAGCGGCGGTAGGGGCGCGTTCGAGAGAGGCGCGTCCGGGTCTGCTCGGGCGTCCGCGGCAGGGGAGCCACGTTCGCCAAGGGGCGACCCGTTGTCGGAGCATTCCTCTACAATCGAACACGTGATCGAGAGGTTGAACGCGGGGGCCGAGAGGGACGAGCTGTCGCCCGCCCGCGTGCTCTCCGCTCTCCGCGCGGCTCGTGCGACCGAGGACGCCGCGGCAGCTGAGCAGCTGGCGCTGGCGGCGCGGTGGGCGGACCTGCACCCGCCGGAGTCGATCCACTCGGCCGCGGTCTTCACCGTCCCTGGCTCGGAGCACGAGGAGCCCATCGCGGGAGAGGGCTGCCCCGCGGTGGCGGAGTTCTGTGTCGCCGAGCTGGGTGCGGTGCTGGGGATGTCGACGGTCTCGGCGAAGCGGCTGCTGGGTCACGCGTTGGAGCTGCGGCACCGGCTGCCCCGGTTGTGGGACCGGGTGCAGACGGGTTCGGTGCCGGCGTGGCGAGCCCGGCTGGTCGCGGAGGCCACCATCCACGCCACCCCGGCACTGACGCGCGATGCCGCGGTCTGGGTCGACGCCCAGGTCGCGGGCATGGCGGGCAGGG
>CADCUM010000032.1 GCA_902805885.1 uncultured Nocardioides sp.
CAACCTGCTGGCGGCGACGCTGGGCCGCCTGGGGAGCCTGGGTGCCGTGTTCGGGGACCGAGGATCGAGCGCGGGGTGGGCGGACGCCGGCGCGACCTCTCTCGGCCCCTCGCTCCACGCGGCATACGCCAGCCTGGCCGTGGGGTCAGCGATGGCGTTGCTGGTCTATCCCCACGTCCTGACAGCCGCGTTCAGCGCCCGGTCGTCGCGGACCGTCCGTCGTGCGGTCGTGGGCATGCCGCTCTGGACCGCCGTCCTGGCGGTCTTCGGTCTCCTGGGCCTCGCGGCGCGCAGCGCAGGGATAGGGGCGCCTCCCGGCCGGGCCGAGCAGGCCCTGCCCCTCCTGGTGGCCGACCTGTTCCCTGCGCTGCTGACCGGACTCGTCTTCGGCGCGCTCGCCGTCGGTGCCCTGGTCCCGGCGGCCGTCATGTCGGTCGCGGCCGGCGCCCTCTTCACACGGAACATCTACAGCGAGTACCTGCACCCTGAGGCCACCACACGGACGCAGACGAGGGTGGCCCGAGTCACGTCCGTGATGGTGAAGGTCGGTGCCGTCGGCTTCGTGCTCGGGCTGCGCGACCAGGACGCCATCAATCTCCAGCTCCTGGGCGGGGTGTGGATCCTCCAGACGTTCCCGGCCATCGCGCTGGGTCTCTGCACCCGCTGGCTGCACCGCGGCGGCGTGCTCGCCGGGTGGGCTCTCGGCATGGCCGTGGGGACCTGGCTGGTGGCACGCGGCGGCTTCTCCGCCCTCGTCCCCGTCGACGTGCTGGGCAGGAGCTTCGAGATCTACGCCGCGGTGCTGGCCCTCGCAGCGAACCTCCTCGTCGCCGCCGTGCTGACGCCGGTCCTCGACCGGCTGCACGTGCCGAGGGGCATCGACGCGACGGCGCCCCCGGCCGCGCGCATCCCCGCGTGGAGGGCCGCATGAACCGGCTGGAGCGAGACGCCCCCGAGACCGCACCGCAGGTCGCGGCGCTCGGCTCGACGGCGCCGGTCGGCGCCGGCGCCGGCGTCGAGCCCGTCGCCGCCCCCGCCGTTCCCCTGGACCTCCGGGACGCCGAGCGGGAGACCGCCATCGCTCGGGTCTTCGACGACTCGCATGCCCAGCTGGTGCGGCTCGCGGCACTCCTCGGCGCGGGTCCCGATGCGGAGGACGTCGTGGCGGAGGCGTTCTGCGAGCTCTACAAGCGCTGGCCGAAGCTGCGGTCACCGGAAGCAGCGCCGGCGTACGTGCGCAGCTCGGTGGTCAACCTGGTCCGCATGCGGCTGCGGCACGTGCAGGTCGTCCGACGCCACCAGCAGGCTCTGACCTCAGCGGCGCCGGAGATCACCTCCGCGGAGGGAGAGGTGCTGGTCCGCGAGGACCAGCGCGCCTTGGTCCGGGCTCTGGAACGGCTGGCGCCCCGGCAGCGGGAGGCCATCGTGCTCAGGTACTGGATGGATCTCAAAGAGGCAGACATCGCAGCGACGATGGGCATCTCGTGCGGTGCTGTGAAGACGCACACGGCACGGGCCATGGCGGCACTCGGACAAGCCCTGGAGGCAGGCAGGTGACCCAGCGACCCACGGAGCCCGCTGACTCCCAGGAGCTGTTGCGGGAGACGCTCGACACGCTCGCTTCGCACGTCCGGGTCACCCCGGGGGCCTACCACCAGGTGCGTGCCGAGTGGATCCGCCGACAGCGCCGCCGCAGGAGGCTCGGCGTCCTGACGGCGACGCTGCTGGTGGCCCTGGCGGACGCCGTGGGGCTGTGGGCCCTCAACCGGTCGGACACCGGCAACCACCTGATCTTCGACGACCGTCCTCCTTCGCAGCACCGGGAGCCGGTGTCACCCCGGATCGGCCAGCCGTGAACCCGGCGGATCGCGGAACGGGATGGTCCGGGACTCAGCCCGAGCTGCGGCCACGCTCGGGCGCCGAGGGGTCCAGGGGCTCGGGCAGGGGACCGAACACCTGGTTGCACGTCCAGCCCGCACAGTCCAGCAGCGCCGTGCGGCGCCGTTCGAGCGCCGCCCGCACGGCGGCGTACGCGGGGTCGTCGTAGAGGTTCACCAGCTGGTCGGGGTCGACGTGGGCGTCGTAGAGGAAGCCGTCGGTGCCGTCGACGCCGTAGAGGTAGCGGTCGGTGCGGACACCGCGGTGGGACCAGCCGTCCTCGACGGAGGAGCCCGTCTGCACGAGCGTCGTGTCGCGGAACGGCTGGATCTCGCCGTGCAGCGTGGGCTGAAGCGACGTGCCGTCGACGACCCAGCCGGGGGAGACGCCCGCCAGCGCCGCGAAGGTCGCCGGCAGGTCGACGAGGGTGACGGGCAGGTCGGAGGTGGCACCTGGCGGCACGTCGGGCCCGCGCACCAGCAGCGGCACCTCGAGCGCCTCGTCGGTCAGGACGTCCTTGCCGACGTAGCGGTGCTCGCCCAGGGAGTAGCCGTTGTCCGAGGTGAACACGACGTAGGTCTCGTCGAGGACGCCCTCGGCCTCGAGCGTGCCGATCAGCGACTCCACCGCCCGGTCGACCGCCTGGAGCGACCGCAGCCGCGCCCGGTGCTCCCTCACCACCGCCTCGCGGTCCACCTCCGGAAGGTGCCGCAGGTAGGCCGGCTGGTCGCTGACGTCGCGCTCGTCGAAGGCTCCGTCGTCGAGCGAGGGCGGGCGGACGTCCCGGAAGAGGGCCTGGTCACCCGGAGCGGCCGGGGGCATCCGGCGTCGGCCCTCGCTGATCCGGTAGTGCGGGGCGAGGTGCCAGGAGTAGAGGACGAACGGCTGCCCCGTCCGCGCGAAGTCCCGGGCCGCCTGGTCGGTGTGCCGGGCGATGACGTCGGTGACGTAGGCGTCGTCGTACGTCTGCCGCTCGCCGTTGCCCGCCAGGCTGAAGTCGAGGTAGTCGTAGGTGCCGGTCTGGAGGGCGTCCCAGCGCGACCAGCCCGCAGGGCGCGCGTCGTGGGGGTCGTAGCCGTTGAGGTACTTGCCGACGAAGCCGGTCTGGTAGCCGGCCTCGCGGAACCACGTGCTCGCCTCGCGTCCGGGGGCCAGTGCGGAGAAGCCGCCGAACGGACCGCGGTTGTGCCGGACGCCGTTGTTCTGGGCGTACTGCCCGGTCGCGAGCTGGGCGCGCGCGGGACAGCACAGCGGGTGGGGCGAGATCGCGTCCTCGAACGTCATCCCGGCGTCGGCGAGCAGGCGCCGGGTGAGCGGCATGTGCTGGAGGTCGTCCTCGCGCATGTCGTCGGTCATGACGAGGACGATGTTGGGCCGCTCGTCGGCGCCCGGGACGCGGAGGGCGGAGGCCGTCAGGGTGCCGGCGGAGACGTCGCGCTCCGCCGTCGACGTGCTGCCGGCGGAGAGCGTCGCGCTCGCCAGCGCGACCGTGAGCGCGACGAGGACCGAGGCCGCGACCGACCGTGCCCGAGCCTGCATGTCCCGCCCCCGCCGGGACGCCGTCCCGAGTTCATTCCTACCTGGCGAGGCACAGGCTACGGGTCGGGGGAGAGCCACCCCAAAGGAACGCCGCAAGTGGGACGGCGGACGGCACCGCCGCTAGTCTTGTGCCTCGCCTTCCCACCTGGAACAGGAACCCCGCGACCGCTCATGGACGAGAGTCAAAGTCCCGGCACGACCACCCCCCGTCGCGGGAGTGCGTCGTGACCCCGCTCCTGCTCCTGCTCGCCTCCCTGGCGCTCGTCGCGGCCTGTGGCCTCTTCGTGGCGGCCGAGTTCGCGTTCGTCACCGTCGACCGCACGGCGGTCGACCGGGCGGCCGCCGACGGCGACGAGCGCGCCGTGGGCGTCCAGCGCGCCCTCCGCTCCCTGTCGACGCAGCTCTCCGGCGCCCAGGTCGGCATCACGGTGACCAACCTGGCGATCGGCTTCCTGGCGGAGCCCGCCATCTCCGAGCTGATCGACGACCCGCTCGCCGCGGCCGGGGTCCCCGACGGTGCGGTGTCGCCGCTCGCCCTGGCGCTCGGCCTCGTGCTGGGCACCGTCATGACGATGCTGTTCGGCGAGATGGTGCCCAAGAACCTCGCGATCGCGCGCCCCCTCGAGACCGCCCGCGCGACGCAGGGGTTCATGCGCGGGTTCACCACCTTGACCACCTGGCCGATCCGCCTGCTGAACGGCTCCGCCAACGCGCTCGTACGACGTCTGGGTCTCGAGCCGCAGGAGGAGCTCCGCTCCGCCCGCAGCCTCGAGGAGCTCGACTCGCTCGTGCAGCGATCCGCCGACCAGGGCACCCTCGACGCCGACACCGCCGAGCTGGTGGAGCGCTCCGTGGAGTTCGGCCACCGCACCGCCGGGGAGATCATGACGCCGCGGGTGCGCACGACGACCGTGGAGGACGGCGACCGGGTCTCCCAGGTGATCGAGCTGGCCCGCCAGACGGGACACTCCCGGTTCCCGGTGCTCGACCACGAGGACACGGTCGTCGGCACCGTCCACGTCAAGCACGCGGTGGCCGTCCCGGTGCACGAGCGGGCGACGACCCGCATCAAGCACATCATGGTCAAGCCCGTCGTCGTGCCCGACAGCCTCCGCCTCGACCCGCTGCTCGCCCTGCTGCGCGGCGACGGCTTCCAGATGGCCGTCGTGCTCGACGAGTACGGCGGCCACGCCGGGATCGTGACCCTCGAGGACGTGGTCGAGGAGATCGTCGGGGACATCTCCGACGAGCACGACCGGCTGGGCTCGCGCGTCCGGCAGCGCCGCGACGGCAGCTGGTCGGTGTCCGGCCTCCTCCGGCCGGACGAGGTCGAGGACGCCACCGACATCGAGCTGCCCGAGCACGAGGACTACGACACCGTCGCGGGCCTCGTCCTGCGCGAGCTCGGCAAGGTGCCCGAGCCCGGCGACCGGGTGGAGATCGCCGTCCCCGACCGCACCGACCCGGACGAGACCCGGGAGCGCCTGGTGATGCTCACCGTCGAGCGCATGGACGGCCTGCGGATCGACCGCATCGACCTGCGGGTGGTGGGCCAGCGAGCCACGGCGACCGCCGGTGGGTCGACGGCCATGCCGGCCGAGGAGGACTCCGGTGAACGGTGACCTCTTCGGCGTCGGCCTGACGGTCGTGCTGCTCGCCCTCAACGCGTTCTTCGTGGGCGCGGAGTTCGCCCTGCTCTCCGCTCGCCGCAGCCAGGTCGAGCCGAAGGCGCAGGCCGGGTCCCGCGCCGCCCGCACGACGCTGCGCGCGATGGAGAACGTGTCCCTGGTGATGGCCGGTGCCCAGCTCGGGATCACCGTGTGCTCGTTGGGCCTGGGTGCCGTGGGGGAGCCGGCCGTGGCCCACCTGCTCGAGCCGGCGTTCCACGCGATGCACGTCCCCGACGACCTGCTCCACCCGGTCGCCTTCGTCGTGGCCATGTCGATCGTCGTCTACCTGCACGTCGTCCTGGGGGAGATGGTCCCCAAGAACATCGCCCTGGCGGGCCCCGACCGCGCCGCGATCGTGCTGGGGCCCCCCATGATGGCCGTCGTCACCGTGCTCCGCCCGCTGATCGCCCTCCTCAACGTGGCCGCCAACGGCGTGCTCCGGCTGCTGCGCGTGGAGCCCAAGGACGAGGTGAGCTCCAGCTACACGCGCGAGGAGGTGGCCGCGCTCGTCGAGGAGTCGCGCGGCGAGGGGCTCATCGAGGCCGACGAGTACGACCGGCTCGCCGGCGCGCTGGGGTTCACGGAGAAGACCGTCGCCACGGTCATCATGCCGCCGCAGAGCCTGGCCACCGTCACGCCCGGGTCGACCGCCGCCGACATCGAGGAGCTGTGCGCAGCCACCGGGTTCAGCCGGTTCCCGGTCGCCGACGAGGCCGGCACGCTGCTCGGCTACCTCCACATCAAGGACGTCCTGGAGACCGACGAGGCCCGGCGCGGCCGGGTGGTGGACGCCAAGTGGATCCGCCCGTTCGCCTCGGTCGGGCCCGACGACCTGCTCCACGACGCCCTGGAGAGCCTGCAGCTCAAGGGCGCCCACATGGCGCGCGTCGTACGGCGCGACGGGACGCTCGAGGGACTGGTGACCCTGGAGGACGTCCTGGAGGAGCTCGTCGGCGAGATCCGCGACGGGGCGCACCACGACGTGTCCACCGTCGACGCGGGCTAGCGGTGGATAAGGTCGGGCGCGTGCCCGACGAGACCATGCGTTCCCGCGTGTGGACCGTGCCCAACATCATCAGCATGGTCCGGCTCGCCGGGGTGCCGCTCTTCCTGTGGCTGGTGCTGGGCCCGGAGGAGGACGCCTGGGCCCTGGTCGTCCTGATGGTCGCGGGCGTCACCGACTGGCTCGACGGGTGGCTGGCCCGGCGGCTCGACCAGTTCTCGGCACTGGGAGAGGTCCTGGACCCGGTCGCCGACCGGCTCTACATCCTGGCCGTCGTGATCGGCCTCTACCTGCGCGACATCATCCCGTGGTGGGTCGCGCTCGCCCTGCCGCTGCGCGACCTGCTGCTGTGGGGGCTCGTCCCGTTCCTCCGCACCCGCGGGTTCAGCGCGCTGCCGGTGCACTTCCTCGGCAAGGCCGCCACCTTCAACCTGCTCTACGCCTTCCCGCTGCTCCTGCTGGGGGAGGGGTCCGGCGTCGTCCCCACCCTGGCCCGCGTCTTCGGCTGGGCGTTCGCGTGGTGGGGCATCGGGCTCTACTGGTGGGCCGGCGTGCTCTACGCCTGGCAGGTGGTGACCCTGCTGCGGGTCACGGAGCGACGTCCCCGGGGGCACGAGCATGCGTGAGACCGTGCGCGAGGTCCGGCGCGACGGTCGCGACGGCCTGCCCGACCACGTGACCACCCCGTTGCTGACGCTGCTCACGACGCGGTCGATGGACGAGGACTACGCCCACGTGGCCGCTCGACGCGGCACGTCGGCCCCCGTCCGGCCGCCCGAGCGCCGGTCGGGTTGGGCGACCTTCGTCGTCGTGGGCCTGTTCGGGCTCCTGGTCGGCGTCGCCGCGGTCCAGACGTCGCGGGACGCCGACGTGGACGAGCTCGGGCGCGCCGCCCTGCTGAGCCGCATCGAGTCCCAGCGGGCGGAGGTCGCTGCCCTCCAGACCCGCCTGGCGGACCTCAGCCGTGACAACCAGGAGGCCTCCGCCCGCAACGCGGAGCTCGTCCGCGAGCAGGAGGAGCTGCGCGCCGCCGTCCAACGGCTCGAGGTCCCGACCGGATTCACCGCCGTCCGGGGCGAGGGGATCCGGATCACCCTGGACAACCGGCCCGACGCCGACCTCAACAGCGAGATCCGGGACGAGGACCTCGCGACCCTCGTGGACGGGCTGTGGGAGGCCGGGGCCGAGGCGATCGCGGTGAACGGCGAGCGGCTCAACGTCCTCACGGGGATCCGCAACACCAACCGCGCGATCCACGTCAACAGCAACCCCGTGCAGGCGCCGTACGTCGTCACGGCCATCGGTGACCGGGGGACCCTCCAGGCGCGGTTGCAGGAGACCAGCCAGGGTCAGGAGTTCCTGGCGCTCGCCCAGGGGCTCGGCTTCCTCTACGAGGTCGACAACGTGGATGATGTGCGCCTGCCGGCTGCGACGCTGCGCACGCTGCGCGACGTCGACGAGGCCGGCACCGCACCAGGGGGAGAGGAGATCGCGCCGTGATCGCCGCAGTCGGGCTGCTGCTCGGCCTCCTCGCCGGACTCATCCTGGAGCCCGACGTACCCGCGAGCCTCCAGCCCTACCTCCCGATCGCGGTCGTGGCGGCGCTGGACGCGGTGTTCGGTGGTCTGCGCGCCTACCTCGACGGGATCTTCGACGACAAGGTGTTCGTCGTCTCCTTCGTCAGCAACGTCGTCATCGCAGCGGCGATCGTCTTCCTGGGGGACCAGCTCGGCGTGGGCGCCCAGCTCCAGACCGGGGTGATCGTCGTCCTGGGCATCCGCATCTTCTCCAACGTCGCAGCCATCCGCCGGCACGTGTTCCATGCCTGACCGCGATCCCGACACCTCGCCCGGCTCGACCCCGGGCCCCGCGCGTGCCGCCGGGTCCGGCCCGGCGCCGGACGCGGCGCCCGACCCGCCGGACGGCGTCGAGCGGCTGCGCGACGCCCTCGCCCACCCGCACCGGTCGCAGCTCGTGGTCGGCGTCCTGCTCGCCGTGCTGGGCTTCGCCTTCGTCGTGCAGGTGCGTGACTACAGCAGGGACGACCCCAATGTCGGGCTCCGCCAGGACGAGCTGATCCGGGTCTTCGACGGCCTCACCGGGACGGCCGAGCGAGCGCGCCGCGAGGTCGAGCGCCTCGAGGCCACGCGCGACGACCTCCGGTCCGAGAACCTGGCCCGGGAGGCCGCGCTCACCGCGCTCGAGCAGCGGGCCCAGGACCTCAGCATCCTGGCCGGGCTGGTGGCCGTGCAGGGACCCGGGGTCCGGGTCACCATCACCGAGGACGAGGGCCGGGTCAGCGTGGGGTCGCTCCTCGACACGGTGCAGGAGCTCCGCACGGCCAACGCGGAGGCGATGGAGCTCAACAACGCCCACCGGCTCACCGCGCAGAGCAGCTTCCAGAACGCCGTCGGCGGGATCGAGGTGGACGACGAGCTGCTCGAGCCGCCGTACGTGCTGGAGGCGATCGGCGACCCCGTCGTCCTGGAGGGGGCGCTCGCGTTCGCGACCGAGTCGCTGGAGCTCGACGGCGCGACCGTGCGGATCGAGCGTCTCGACACGGTGGAGATCGCGAGCCTGGCCGAATCCCCGCGACCCGTCCACGCGGAACCCGCAGAGCCGCAGTAGCCTGCCACCTGAGCCCCGATGGACCACCCGCAGCCAGGAGGAACGCCGTGTATCCCGAGGACCTGAAGTACACCAGCGAGCACGAGTGGGTCCGCACCCCGGTCGAGGCGTCGGGCTCGGTGCGCATCGGCATCACCGACTTCGCCCAGGAGGCCCTCGGCGACATCGTCTACGTCTCCCTCCCGCAGGTCGGCGACCAGGTGACGGCCGGCGAGACGTGCGGCGAGCTGGAGTCCACCAAGTCGGTGAGCGACATCTACGCGCCCGTCACCGGCGAGGTCGTGGCGACCAACGGCGGTCTCGACTCCACGCCCGAGCTGGTCAACAACGACCCCTACGAGGGCGGTTGGCTGTTCGAGGTGGTCCCCGCCGACGCCGCCCAGGTCGACGGCCTCATGGACGCCGACGCCTACCAGGCTGGCCTCAACGCCTGACATCCGCGTTGCGGACCACCCGTCGACTGATAGGTTCGTGACAACCGTCAACCTCAACCCTCGGCTGAGGGTTGTCGAGCCGTCGAGGAGGCTTCGATGCCCTTCTGCACCGCCTGTGGCAAGCAGAACCCCGACGACGCACGCTTCTGTGCGCAGTGCGGCACCAAGCTGGTGGCGCCCGACGCGCAGCAGGCCCAGTCCCCGTCGGACTCCACCGCCACCATCACCTTCGGCGCGCCCGGCAAGGTCGACACCAGCGACCGGCAGCTGGGACCCGTGGACGCGGCGGCGGTGGACGCCCTCCCAGCCGGTCACGCCCTGCTCGTCGTGCAGCGGGGTCCGAGCGCCGGCAGCCGCTTCCTCCTCGACGTCGACCTCGTGGGTGCGGGTCGGCACCCCGAGAGCGAGATCTTCCTCGACGACGTGACCGTCTCGCGGCGTCACGCCGAGTTCCGCCGGACCGGCAACACGTTCACGGTCAGTGACGTCGGCAGCCTCAACGGCACGTACGTCAACCGCGACCGCATCGACTCGGTCGAGCTGAGCGATGGTGACGAGGTCCAGATCGGGAAGTACCGCCTCGTGTTCTTCTCCTCCCACCCGGACAGCTGAGCCGTGCCGACGACGCCGTCCGCCTCGGGGTCCACGTCGGGAACGACCGCCGGCTCGCGCACCGCTCGGTTCAACATCGGCCAGGTGCTCGACCAGCTGCGCCCCGACTTCCCCGGCGTCACGATCTCGAAGATCCGGTTCCTGGAGAACGAGGGACTGGTGAAGCCCGAGCGCACGCCTGCGGGCTACCGCAAGTTCTCCGGCCAGGACGTCGAGCGCCTGCGCTACATCCTCCGGATGCAGCGCGACCACTACCTCCCGCACAAGGTCATCCGGGAGCACCTCGACGCCATCGACCGCGGCCTCGAGCCGCCCGCGCTCGACCCGGTCGTCCCCACGGTGCCGCGGGTGGCGCTGAGCGCGGACGGGATGCCGGCGCCCGAGTCCTTCCAGCGCACCGGCGAGGTCCGGCTCTCCCGGC
>CADCUM010000033.1 GCA_902805885.1 uncultured Nocardioides sp.
GCCTCGGCCGCAGCCTCCTCGGCCGCAGCCTCCTCGGCTGCAGCCTCCTCCGCGGCCTGGGCGGCCTCCTGCTCCGCGGCCGCCTGGGCGGCGGCCGCCGCCGCCTCCGCGGCCCGCCGCTCCAGCGCGGACTGACGCCGCTCGGCGAGGCTGGTGCTGATGCCTTGCAGACGCGCGAGCTCGGTGATCAGGCCCGCCTTGGCCTCCGCGATGGCCTCCGCCTGCGCCCCGGCCGCCGCCTGGGCGGCCTCCGCCGCCGCGTGGGCGGCCTCGGCCTCGGCCTCGGCCTCCTCGACCCGCGCGAGGACGTCGTCGGCGCGCTCGGCCGTCACCTCCGCGACGGCTGACGAGGCGACGAAGGCGTCGTACTGGCTGTCGAGCGCGTCCGACGTGTGCCCCACCGTGACGGTGCGGTCGATGAGCGACTCGACGCCGTCGGCGTCGACGAGGGCCGCGAGACCGCTGAGCTGCGAACCCTCCTCGTAGGACTGGACCACGGTCGCGGCGTACAGCTCGCGCTGCTCGGCCACGTCCGCCGCTGCCGTCCGGGCTGCTCGCGCCGCCTCAGCCGCCTCCTCGCGGGCCTGGTCGGCCCGCCACACGGCCCCGTTGTAGGCCTCGGCCGCCTGGGCGGCGGCGTCGCCCGCCTGCTGCAGGGCGACGTCGGCCTGCACCAGGTCCGCGCGCACGGCGGCGACGTCGCGCTCCTGCGCCGCCGCGCGCTGCTGCGCCTCGGCCACCTCCGTCTCGGAGGGCACCGTGTCGTCCGCAACGGCCGGACCGAGGTGGGCGGTCACCAGCAGCGTCACGCTCAACGCCGCGCTGGCGGCGGTGGCGGCAACGGTGGGCAAGGCACGCACGGGTTCCCCTAGCTCGTCGGGCCGCCTGGGTGACTTCCCTTTCACCCAGGCAACTCCCGGCACGTTAGTGCTCACACGTCACATGGGGAACAGTTTTCTCAACTTTTTCAGTTTTACTCGGCGTGTCGGCTTGCGAACTACACCGATGTCATTCTCGTCACGGCCCGCGCGACCCCCTGCGCGACTCCCGCAAGAGGCCGCATTTCGGCAAGCTTCGTCGGCGAGTCTCCTGCTTTGTGGCGCATGCATTGGCTGCAAACCAGGAGACTCCCCGGATATCCGGGGAGTCTCCTGCGGCCGCGGACTCGTGCCCGGCGGCCGGGGGTCAGTAGTCGGCGTCAGTCGGCGTCGACGGGGACGAGTGTGGTCGTCGACGTCGGGTGGGAGGCCAGCCCGTGCCGGTCGAACTTCTGGCCGCTGGCGATGCCGCCCAGCCAGAACGCGAAGAGCGCGATGACGACGCCGGCGAGGTCGTCGGCGATGTAGTGCCAGCCGAAGTAGAGGGTCGCCACGACGGTGATCGCGAAGTTGATCCAGAAGACCCAGTGGAGGATCCGGTTGCGGAGCGTGTACTGGACCATCAGCGCGACGAGCAGCGTGATCGCGACGTGGAGCGAGGCGAACCCCGCCACCGACTGGACCGCACCCTCGGCCCCTCCACGCAGGACGCCGGCGCGTCCGTAGGACAACGCGTCCATGAGCGCCTTGGAGCCGGTGTCGGGGAGGTCCGCGTAGAGGTAGGAGTACTGGAAGCCCGGGCCGAGGGTCGGCAGCGCGTAGTAGGAGGCCGTGCCGAGCGTCCAGGCGAGGCACTGGGAAGTGGCGAACCAGTAGCCGAACGTGATGTTGCGCGACCAGACCAGCCAGGCGGCGAGGGCGAGCGGGACCAGCGGCAGGAACCACAGGTAGATCGTGGACAGGACGTGGGCCGAGATGCCGGTCCCGAAGATCGTGTGCAGCACCGTCGCCGGCTCGTGGCCGAACATCAGGGCCCGGTCGATGAGGTGCAGCTCGCGGTCGTACTTGTCCTCACCCATGATGAAGGGCAGGAACGACTTGAGGTTCCGGTAGCAGACGTAGGTGATGTAGAAGCTCACCAGGCCCAGGACCACCAGCGTGATCCGCTCGCGGTCCCAGTGCTCGCGCACCCGGTCGCGGACCACGTCGGGCATCGAGCCCGGGCGTCCCCGCGACGCCCACAGGGTCCTCGGCAGGATGTCGAGCAGGAACGCTCCGAGGACGAGCAGCGGGAGCCGCACGATGGCCGGCCCCAGGAACCCCTCCGGGTCGACGAGCGGACGGTCCAGGGAGATCGACGCGACCATGGCCAGCAGGCCCATGAGGGCTGCGGTTCCCACGAGGAGGACATAGGCCGGTCGGTGCTGCACGAGCGTCAGTCTAGGGACCGGTCAAGCGCGGTTGTCGGCCGGCAGCGCAGCCACCCGGGTCACGTCCACGCGCAGCGACACCCGCTCCCCTGCCGCCACCAGACTGCCCAGCGGAGCGACCGCGTCCAGGTCGCCGACCCCGTCGGCATCGACCACGAGCCGGACCTGCTCCGGCGTCACCCGGGCGGAGCGGACGGTCGCCGGGACCCGGCCGGCGTCGTCGGCGACGAATGCCGAGCGTCGTACGGCGAGCGCTGCCGCAGCGGGCAACCCACCCGCGGCCAGCACCGTGGCCGCCGCGTCGCCGCGCAGGACCCGCGCGTAGCCGAGGAACAGTGCCGTCGCCTCGTCCACGGGCGCGCGCCACACCTCGTCGATGCGGCCGGACTGGACGACCCGGCCGGCACGCATCACCGCCAGCCGGTCGGCGAGCGCGAAGGCCTCCTCGTGGTCGTGGGTCACGAGCAGCGCTGTCGTGCCGGCGCGGGTGAGGATGCCGCGGAGGTCTGCCGCGAGTCGCTCGCGCAGCGTGGCGTCGAGGGCCGACAGCGGCTCGTCCAGCAGCAGCAGCCGCGGCTCCACCGCCAGGGCTCGGGCCAGCGCGACCCGTTGCCGCTCGCCGCCCGAGAGCGTCGCGGGGAGCCGCTCGGCGTGGCCGGCGAGCCCGACCAGCTCCAGCAGCTCGGAGACGCGCGCGGAGCGCAGGTCGCGCGGGACGCGTTGCAGCCGGAGGGCGTAGGCCACGTTGCGGGCCACGCTGAGGTGGGGGAACAGCTGGCCGTCCTGGAACATCAGTGCGAAGCCGCGGCGGTGGGTCGGCGTCGACGTCACGTCGGCGCCGTCGGCCAGGACGCGGCCCTCCGCCAGCGGCTCGAGCCCGGCGACCGCCCTCAGCAGGGTGGACTTGCCGCACCCGGAGGGTCCAAGCACCGCCAGCACCTCCCCCGTCGGCAGGTCGAGGCTCACCCTGTCGACGGCGGTGGTGTCGCCGTACCTCACCGAGACGTCGCGCAGCTCCAGCACGTCAGAACGCTCCCACGCTGGGCACCCGGAGCCGCTCGACGGCGAGCACGACCGCGGCCGTGGTCGCTGCGAGCACGACCGAGGCGGCCAGCGCCATGCCGTAGTTCATCTCGCCCGGGTGACCGATGAGCCGGAAGATCACGACCGGCACGGTGGGGTTGTCGTCACGGGCCAGGAACGAGGTCGCGCCGAACTCGCCCAGCGACGCGGCGAACGCGAAGCCGCTGGCCGCCAGCACGGGCCGCCAGACCACGGGCAGGTCGACGGTCAGCACCGCGCGCCACGGCGGGGCTCCCAGGGACGCCGCGGCCTGCCGCTGGCGGTCGTCGATGCCGGCGAGCACCGGCACCAGCGTGCGGACGACCAGCGGGAGCGCGACGAGCGCCTGCGCCATGGGGACCAGCAGCGCGGAGTCGCGCAGGTCGAGCGGCGGCTGGTCCAGGGTGATGAGGAAGCCGAAGCCCAGCGTCACGGCGCTCACCCCCAGCGGCAGCATGAAGAAGCCGTCGAGCACCGACCGCACCCGGCGCTCGCCCGGGGTGTGGGAGCGGCGGGTGACGATGAGCGCGACCGCGAGCCCCATCAGCAGCGCCATCCAGGTCGCGTCGACGGCCGTGCGGAGGCTGGTGAGCAGGGCGGTCGTCACCGGGACGAGCAGGGCACCGCCGCCCCCGGAGCCGTCACCGGTGCCGCCCAGCGCACGGTAGTTGCCCGTGCTCCACCCGCCGTCGACCCTCAGCGAGCCGACGACCAGGTTGAGGACGGGCGCGGCGAGCGCGACCAGCAGCAGCACGGTGAGCGCGACGGCCGGCCAGTCGGAGCGCCGGACGCGGCGGGGAGCGGTCGTGACGCGGGACGCCGTGGGGTCGGCGGCGAACCGGAGCCGGGCGGCGAGCGCCAGCAGGCCGACCACGACGAGGATCTGGAGCACCGACAGGGCGGCGGCGGCGCGCAGGTCGTAGATGGTGGTGGTGAGGAGGTAGATCTCGGTCTCCACCGTCGCGTAGCGGACCCCGCCGAGGGTCAGCACGATGCCGAACGCGGTGGCGCAGAAGAGGAAGACGATGCTGGCCGCCCCCACCACGGCCGGTCGCAGCGCGGGCAGCGTGACGGTCCGCAGCACCTGCCACGGCGACGCGCCCAGGGCGGCAGCGGCCTCCCCCGGGCGGGGGTCGAGCGACTCCCAGGCGGCGCCCACGGCCCGGACCACCACCGCGACGTTGAAGAACACCAGCCCGGCGATGATCGCGACCGGGGTGCCGTCGAGGCCCAGGCCTCCCAGCGGGCCGCCCTCGCCCAGCAGCTGCCGGAACGCCACGCCGACCACGACCGTCGGCAGCACGAACGGCACCAGCAGGGCCGCGCGGACCGCCCGCCGTCCCGGCAGGGCGAGCCGGTGCAGGGCGTACGCCGCCGGCATCCCGAGCAGCACCGACGCCGTGGTCGCGACCGCCGAGGACCAGAGCGTGAACCACGCGACCCGGTGCACGCGGGGCCGTCCCAGCACGTCGAGGACGCCACGCGGGTCGAACCGCCCGTCCGCCCAGAACCCCTGGGCGACCATCCCGGTCACCGGCAGCACGAAGAGCACGCCGAGCACCAGCACCGGCCCGGCGGCCAGCGCGAGCAACCCGGCGGTGCGCCTCATGGAGCGGGGGTGGTCATCGGGTGACGACGTCGGTCCACTCGGTCAGCCACTGCTCGCGGTTGGCCGTGATCTCGGCGGGAGCGACCTCGTACGGCGCGTCCGGCTGGAGCGCGAACTCCGCCCAGTCCTCCGGGATCGTGGCCGTGTCGCTCACGGGGAAGACGTACATCGACTCGGGGAGGGCGCTCTGCACCTCGTCGGTCAGCAGCCACTGGACCAGGGCGCGGGCGCCCTCGGGGTTCTCGGCCCCCTCGAGCACCCCGGCGTACTCCACCTGCCGGAAGCAGGTGTCGAGCAGGGCGGCCGTGGTGGTCTCGCCGCCCTTGACCGTGAACGCCGGCGAGGAGTCGTACGACGTCACGATCGGGCGGGTGCCCTTCTCGCTGCCGGCGGTGAAGTCGCCGTAGTAGGCGTCCTCCCAGCCGTCGACGACCTTGGCGTCGTTGGCGAGCAGGTCGCTCCAGTAGGCGGGCCACTCGTCGCCGTACTGCGCGACCGTCGCCAGGAAGAACGCCATCCCGGGGCTGCTGGTGGTCGCTCCCGGGGTGACGAAGAGCCCCTCGTACTCGGGCGCGGTCAGGTCGTCGAGAGTCTCGGGCGGCGCGATGCCCTCCCGCTCGAACCAGGCGGTGTCGACGTTGACGCACACGTGGGCGTTGTCCACCGGGGCGAGCCTGTCGGCGTCCTCGTCGAGGGCGTACTCCTCGGCGCCCGGCGGCAGCTGCGCCTCGTGGGGAGCGAACGCCCCGGCGTCGACGGGGCGCGAGGCGAAGGTGTTGTCGATGCCGAAGGCCGCATCGGCGACCGGGTTGTCGGCTGTCAGGCTGAGCTTGGTGGCCAGCGTGCCGGCGTCGCCCGCGCCACGGACCTCCAGGGTGTAGCCGGTCTCCTCCTGGAAGGACCGCACGAGCTTCTTCGGCAGGTGGAACGACTCGTGCGTCGCGAGCACGACGGTCCCGGAGCCGGTCCCCGGCTCCCCGCCGGTCCCCTCGCCGGCGCCGCTGCTCGGGGCGTCGGTGCCGCTCGCCGCCCGGGTGTCGTCGCCGCCCATCGTGCTGCAGCCGGTCAGCGCCAGCCCGAGGGACGCTGCTGCGAGCGCAGCACGGACACGCGTGTGGTTCATCTGGACTCCCTATCGCCGGTGCTAACCGGATCAGGTTCGGAGGGTCTGCGGCTGCTCCGCACTCTCAGCACGTCTGGGCGTGCTCCCCTGTCTTGTGGCTCCAGCCTACTGGCAGGGGGTCCTAGGCTGCGCACCATGCCCAGTCGCGCCCACGAGGTCCTCGTCCACGCGATCCCGCGGCTCCGCAGAGCGCGCGAGCTCGAGGACGAGGCGAGCGAGCGGGCGCGCGTCGAGGCATGGCACCGCACGCTCTCGCCGTCGCTGCCGACGCAGGCCGTCCCGGGGTTCTCCCGGCGCTGGACCGTCGAGACGCGCGACCTCGGCTTCCCGTCGTACGTCCTGGAGCCGCGCGACGGCGCCGCGACCCGGACGCTCTACTACGTCCACGGCGGCGGCTACATGGCGCCGATCGACGCCTTCCACGTCCGCTACGCGACGCGGCTCGCGCGGGCGACCGGCGCCCGGGTCGTCATGCCCGACTACCCCCTCGCGCCCGGCGCCACCTGGCGCGACTCCCACGACGCCCTGGTCGCGGACGCGGCCTCGTGGGCGTCGCGCCCCGGCGGGATGGTCCTCGCGGGCGACTCCGCCGGCGGCGGCCTCGCCCTCGCGATGGCCCTGTCGATGCGCGACCGCGGCCACACCCCGGCCACCCACCTGCTCCTGCACGCGCCCTGGTCCGACCTGACCACCTCCACCCCGGACACCGGGGAGTACGACGCCGTCGACCCGTGGCTCTTCCTCGGCAAGCTGCGGGCGTACGCCGCGTGGTGGGCCGGGTCGCCCGAGGACCTCGCCCGTCCCGAGGTCTCCCCGGCGCTCGGCGACCTCGGCGGGCTCCCCCGCGGGCTGATGCTCTACGGCACCCGCGACCTCCTCGCCCCCGGCTGCCGGCTGCTGCGGCGTCGGGCGGGCGAGGCCGGATGGGACCTGACCTCCATCGAGGAGCGCGACCTGCTCCACGTCTACAGCCTCTTCCCGTACGTCCCGGAGGCGCGGCGCGCCTTCGGCCAGGCCGTGGGCTTCCTGAGGTCCCCGGCATGAGCGTCCGGGTGGTGACCGCCGGCTTCGACGACCTCGACCCGCGGACGGCCTACGCGCTGTGGCGGCTGCGGCAGCAGGTGTTCGTGGTCGAGCAGTCCTCGCCGTACCCCGACCTCGACGGCCGTGACCTCGAGGAGACCACGACCCACCTGCTGCTGCTCGAGGACGACCGGCTCATCGGCTGCGCGCGCGTGGTGGACGACGTGAACGCGGTGCGGATCGGACGGGTCGTGGTGGCGCCTGCCGCCCGGGGGCGCCGGCTCGCGACGCTGCTGGTGGACGAGGCGATGCGCCAGGTCGGCGACCGGGCTGCCCGGCTCGACGCGCAGACCGGGCTGACGCGGTTCTACGCGTCGTACGGCTTCGTCGTCAGCGGCCCGGAGTTCGACGAGGACGGCGTGCTGCACGTGCCGATGGAGCGCCCGGCGGCCATCTGACGCCAGGGCTCAGCTGCGGTCCGAGACCACCAGCAGCACCGGCCCGAGGATCTCCTCACGCACGACCCGGGAGCCGAGGTCCAGCCCCGACACCACGGTGGGCGCCACCCACCAGCCGCCACGCCGCGCCAGGGCGAGCCCCCCGGTCTCGACGTGGCCGCCCTCGGACCGGGCCAGGGCGAGGTAGCGCAGCACGCGGTCCCGCTGGACCGGCGAGACCAGGGGACCGCAGACGGTCGCCGGGTCGGTGGGGTCGCCGACCTTGATGTCCGACACCGCGCGCACGGCGACGCGGACCGCTTCGCTGTAGCGGCCCGCCGGGACGACGACCGCGGCCGGCAGCCGGGGCACCTGTCCGGCGTGGGCACAGACCCGGGCGGCGGCGTCGGAGACGACCGCCTCCAGGTCGTCGCCCGGTCCGACCCGCAGGGGCGCTGACGGCCCGCCCACGTCGATGCGGACCCGCTTGCCGGCCTGGGTCGCCGTGACGCGGACCCGCTCGGCGTTCACCGGGCAGCCGGCGAAGAACACCTCGTCCACCCGCGGGTCGGTGGTCAGCGCGATGGCCACGTCGACGTCGCGGGAGGCGACGACGTTGAGCACGCCGCGCGGCAGCACCTGTGCGGCGATGCGGCCGAGCTCGAGCGCCGTCCAGGCCGCGTCGGGCGCGGGCTTGAGCACGACCGTCCCGCCCGCCGACAGGACCGGGGCGATCGTGTCGAGGGCGAAGGACAGCGGGGAGGTCATGGGAGTGATGACGGCGACCACGCCGGGCACCACTCCGCGGTCCCGGACGTCGAGCATCCGGGCCAGCGGCTCGTCGAGGTGGGGCGGCGTCAGGGACACCGGCATCCCGGTCTCCGCGGTCATCAGCCCGCGGAGGTGGCCGTGGTGCTGGGCGAGCAGCGCGTGCAGCCGCTGCAGCGACGTCCAGCGCAGCCGGTCGTCGTCGCTCCAGACGGTGGCGTGGAACGTCTTGTGGGCGGCCTCGACGGCCGCGTCCATGTCGGCCGCGCCCCCGTCCGGGACGTGCGCCAGCACCTCCCCGGTGGCCGGGTCTCGGGTCGGGAACGTCCACCCGTCGGCGGCCGGGCGGCCCTCACCGTCGATCTGGAGCAGCGGCGTCGGCCAGGTCGCAGGCATGGCGGCAGTATGGCCGAGACGCGGTCCCCTAGCCTCAGGAACGTGCAGGACGACCTCGACGCCGACGTGCCGCTCACCGCTCCCGCCCGGCGGGTCGTGTCGCTGGTGCCCTCCCTCACCGAGGCGCTGGCGGCGACGGTGCCCGAGCGCCTCGTCGGTGCGACGGACTGGTGCACCCACCCGGCGGAGCTCGACGTCCCCCGCGTGCGCGGGACCAAGAACCCCGACCTGCGCGCGATCCGGGACCTCGCGCCCGACCTCGTCATCGCCAACCAGGAGGAGAACCGCGAGCTGGACGTACGGCGCCTCCGGGAGTCCGGCGTCGCGGTCTGGGTCACCCGGATCGAGACCGTCGCCGAGGCGCTCGACGCGATGGACCGGCTGTTCCTCGAGGCGCTCGAGGTCCCCGTCCCGGGCTGGCTCGCGCAGGCCAGGGACCTCTGGGACGTGCCGCCGCGACCGGCGCGCGCGTCGGTCGCCGTACCGATCTGGCGTGACCCGTGGATGGTCGTCGGCGCGGAGACCTACACCAGCGACCTGCTCGCGCGGGTGGGCCTCGACAACGCGATGGCCGGCACGCCCGGGCGATACCCCCAGGTCGGGGTCGGCGACATCGAGGCGAGCGGCGCCGGGCTCGTGCTGCTCCCCGACGAGCCGTACGTCTTCTCCGCGACCGACGGTCCCGAGGCCTTCACGCTGCCGACCAGCCTCGTCGAGGGTCGGCTGATCACGTGGTACGGGCCGGCGATGGTCGAGGCCCACGCGGTCCTCGCCGACCTCGGCCCCGCACCGGCCTGACTACTCTCCCGTCATGACCAGCAACGGGACCGGCCCGCCCTTCGACCCGATCCGGGAGGCGCGCCGGCAGTGGGTCGCCCACGGCTGGGAGGACGCCGCCGACGGGATGGCGATGGTGACCTCGGTCGTCCGCGCCCATCAGCTGCTCATGGAGCGGATCGAGGCCGAGCTGCGCCCCCTCGACCTCACCTTCGCCCGCTACGAGGTGCTGCGGCTCCTCTCCTTCTCCCGCGCCGCGTCGATGCCGATGACGCGCCTGGGGTCGCTGCTCCAGGTGCACCCGACGAGCGTGACGAGCGCCGTGTCCCGGCTCGTCGGCCAGGGGTACGTCGAGCGGGCCCGGGGTGCCAGCGACCGGCGCGTGGTGCTCGCGGTCCTCACGCCGAGCGGTCGGGACGTGGTCGAGCGCGCCACCGAGGCCCTCAACGCCCGGATCTTCACCGCGCCCGGCCTGCCGCCCGACGACGTACGAGCCCTGACGGCCGCCCTGACCGAGCTGCGCGCGGGGCTCGGCGACGCGCTGTGAGGGGGCCGGAGCTGTGACTTCCCGGTAATTGCTTGGATGTCCTAGCATTGTGGGCATGCCCGACCTGCACCGGCCCCAGCACCCCATCCGCCTGGTCACCTCCGCCGCGCTCTTCGACGGCCACGACGCGTCGATCAACATCATGCGGCGGATCCTCCAGAGCCAGGGCTGCGAGGTGGTCCACCTCGGGCACAACCGGTCGGTGCAGGAGGTCGTGGACGCGGCCGTCGAGGAGGACGTCCAGGGCGTGGCGGTCTCGTCCTACCAGGGCGGGCACGTCGAGTACTTCGAGTACCTCGTCGAGTCGCTGCGGGAGGCCGGCGCCGGGCACGTCCGCGTCGTCGGGGGCGGCGGGGGCGTCATCGTGCCGGCCGAGATCGCCAGGCTGCGCGAGTCGGGCGTCACGATCTTCTCCCCCGAGGACGGCCAGAAGATGGGCCTGGTCGGGATGATCAACTCCGTCGTCGAGGCCTGCGACGTCGACCTCTGGGCCCAGCGACCGGTCGGGGTCGAGGAGGTCCTGTCGGGCGACCGGTTCGCCGTCGCCCGCGCGATCACCGGGGCCGAGGGCGGGCGGCTGGACCCGGCCGTGCTCGAGGAGGTCCGTACGGCGGCCGCACGCCGCGTCGTACCCGTGCTCGGCATCACCGGGACCGGCGGCTCCGGCAAGTCCTCGCTGACCGACGAGATCGTGCGGCGCTTCCGCGTCGACCAGCAGGACAAGCTGCGGATCGCCGTCGTCGCCGTCGACCCCACCCGCCGCAGGGGCGGCGGCGCGCTCCTCGGCGACCGGATCCGTGCGAACTCGCTCGACGGCGACCGGGTGTTCTTCCGCTCGCTCGCCACCCGCGGCGCCCACGAGGTCCCCGAGCACCTGCCCGACGTCGTCGCCGTGCTCAAGGCCGCCGGCTTCGACCTCGTCGTGGTCGAGACGCCCGGCATCGGGCAGGGCGACGCCGGCATCGTCCCCCTGGTCGACCACTCGCTCTACGTCATGACGCCGGAGTTCGGCGCCGCGTCCCAGCTCGAGAAGATCGACATGCTCGACTTCGCCGACACGGTGGCGATCAACAAGTTCGAGCGCCGCGGCGCCAAGGACGCGCTGCGCGACGTGGGCCGCCAGCTGGTCCGCAACCGCGAGGCGTTCGGCAAGCAGCCGCACGACATGCCGGTCTTCGGCACCAGCGCCGCGACGTTCAACGACGACGGGGTCACGGCCCTCTACCAGCACCTCCGGTCGGCCCTCGCCGAGACGGGCCTCGGCGTGGTCGAGGGCGTGCTGCCCCGGGTCGACGTCCGGCACTCCTCCGGCATCCGCCAGGTCGTGCCGCCGGAGCGGGTCCGCTACCTCTCCGAGATCACCGAGACCGTCCGGGACTACCACGCCCGCACCGAGGAGCTGGCCGAGTCGGCGTGCAACCTCCAGCGGGTCGAGCACGTCGCCGACCAGCTCGCCGAGCACGACGCCGGCGCGGTGCCCGCCCTGCTCGAGAAGGCGCGCAAGGCGGTCCCCCACGAGGTGCTCGACCAGATCAGCGCCTGGCCGGCCGTGGTCGAGTCCTACTCCGGCGACGAGCAGGTCGTGCGGGTCCGCGACCGCGAGATCACCACGAAGCTGACCCGCGAGTCGCTGAGCGGCACCAAGATCCCCCGGGTCTCGCTGCCGCGGTCCACCGACCACGGCGAGCTGGTGCGGTTCTGGCGCCGCGAGAACCTGCCCGGCTTCTTCCCCTTCACCGCGGGCGTCTTCCCGTTCAAGCGCGACAACGAGGACCCCGCCCGCATGTTCGCCGGCGAGGGCGACCCGGCGCGGACCAACCGGCGCTTCAAGATCCTCTCCGCCGGCAACGACGCCACCCGCCTGTCCACGGCGTTCGACTCCGTCACGCTCTACGGCCGCGACCCCGACCCGCGCCCCGACGTCTACGGCAAGGTCGGGACCTCGGGCGTCTCCGTCGCGACGCTCGACGACATGTCGGTGCTCTTCGACGGCTTCGACCTCGTCGCTCCGACCACCTCGGTCTCGCTGACGATCAACGGCCCGGCCCCCACCGTCCTGGCGTTCTTCCTCAACACCGCGATCGACCAGCAGGTCGCCGCGTTCGTCGAGCGCGAGGGCCGGGAGCCGGACGCCGACGAGCGAGCCCAGCTCGCGGCGTACGCGCTGGCGAACGTCCGCGGCACGGTCCAGGCCGACATCCTCAAGGAGGACCAGGGCCAGAACACCGCGCTGTTCTCCACCGAGTTCTCGCTGCGGATGATGGCCGACATCCAGGAGTGGTTCATCCAGCAGCAGGTCCGCAACTTCTACTCGGTGTCGATCTCCGGCTACCACATCGCCGAGGCCGGGGC
The DNA here is from genome assembly GCA_902805885.1 of uncultured Nocardioides sp. Classification (GTDB taxonomy): domain Bacteria; phylum Actinomycetota; class Actinomycetes; order Propionibacteriales; family Nocardioidaceae; genus Nocardioides. Next base: position 12,343 of record CADCUM010000033.1, read on the forward strand.
GAACCCCATCAGCCAGCTGGCGTTCACCCTCGCCAACGGGTTCACCTACGTCGAGGCCTACCTCGCGCGGGGCATGGACATCGACGACTTCGCGCCCAACCTGTCCTTCTTCTTCTCCAACGGCATGGACCCCGAGTACTCCGTCATCGGCCGCGTCGCCCGCCGCATCTGGGCGGTCACCATGAAGGAGAAGTACGGCGCGAACGAGCGGTCGCAGAAGCTGAAGTACCACGTCCAGACGAGCGGTCGGTCCCTGCACGCTCAGGAGATGGACTTCAACGACATCCGCACCACGCTCCAGGCGCTCATCGCGATCTACGACAACGCCAACAGCCTCCACACCAACGCGTACGACGAGGCCGTGACCACGCCGACGGAGGAGTCGGTGCGCCGGGCGCTGGCGATCCAGCTGATCATCAACCGGGAGTGGGGGCTCGCGATGAACGAGAACCCGCTCCAGGGCTCGTACGTGATCGACGAGCTGACCGACCTCGTCGAGGCGGCGGTGCTCCAGGAGTTCGACAGCATCAACGAGCGCGGCGGCGTGCTGGGCGCGATGGAGACCGGCTACCAGCGCGGCCGCATCCAGGACGAGTCGATGCTGTACGAGCACCGCAAGCACGACGGCACGCTGCCGATCATCGGCGTCAACACCTTCGTCAAGGAGTCCGCCGCGGACGCGCAGCCCCAGGAGATCGAGCTCGCCCGCGCCACGGAGGCCGAGAAGGAGTCGCAGCTGCGCCGCGTGCGGGAGTTCCAGGCGGCCCACGCCGCCGAGGCCCAGGAGGCGCTCTCGCGGCTCAAGGACGCCGCCATCTCGGGCGAGAACGTGTTCGCCGTGCTGATGGACGCCGCCCGGGTCTGCTCGCTCCAGCAGGTCACGGAGGCGTTCTTCGAGGTGGGCGGGCAGTACCGCCGCAACGTCTGACCCGGGCGCCGGACTCAGAGGCTGTCGGGCACGACCAGCGCGTCGGGGTCCTGGCGGACGGGGAGCTGCGCGAGCGCCGCGCGCACCAGGGCGACCCGGGCCGCCAGGGCGACCTTGCGCCGCAGCTTTCCACCCCCGTCGCCCAGCGTCTCCTCGACAGCGGCGACGACCTGGGTGTCGCTGAACGTGGGCCGGGTGCCGGCGGGGACCTCGATGTCCGGCAGCGCCAGCAGGACCGGCAGCACCTGGCTGCCGACCGCCTCGAGGTGGTGGTAGCGGTCGAGGCGGCTCATCGACTCCCAGGCCTCCTCGGGGCTGCGCCGGCGCGCCTTCACGCCGGCGACGGTCTTGGCAGCGGCGGTGACCGCGACGGTCAGCTCGTGCTCGGTGAAGCGCATGGCGACAGCATGCCGGACTGAGCAGCTCCGACACCCCGGACACCGCGAGCGCCCGTGCGCAGGCTGTCGGCTGCCGAGCAGCGTCTCGAGGGTGGCGGCCACCGGATCCGTGCTCGTCCGCCAGGACACGTCCCTCGCGCCCGGCGGCACCGTCTCCCGTCGCCCCATGGGGCCATCCTTCGACGCGGCACGCGAGCCCCCACGTCAGCGCGAGGCGCAGACCAGCTCCGCCTTGGCGGCGTCCTCGCCCTCCAGGACGGCGTCGGGGCCGCAGACCAGCTCCAGCGGGTCGGCGGCGGACTCGACGGTCCCCAGCGCCGCGTCGAACGCCTCGACCACGTCGGGGCAGGCGTGCTCGAGCCCGATGCGAGTCAGCGCGGTGGTGGACGAGGTCAGCTCGCCGGACATCACGAGGGTGGGCACCCAGGCGGCCACCGAGGCCCGCCCGCAGTCCGTCGCCGCCTGGCCCTGGAGGGCACCGAGGTCGAAGGCGTCGCTGCCGAGCGCCTCCTCGACGTCGGCCCGCCAGGCCGCGTCCACCTGGTCGGCCGGGGCGGTCGACTCCTCGTCGGCGGAGGCGCCGGTGCAGGCACCGAGGGCGGGGACGCAGAGCAGGACGGCGATGAGGTGTGAGCGCATGCGGAGGAGACTAGGAACCGGGGCCTCGCCCTGTCCCGGCTTTTGTTACTCGCGAGTAGTGACGCTCGCCTCACTCCAGGTGGACCGTGATCTCCGCATCTTCACGCAGCTCGGCGACGAGGCCGTTGGCGACCTCGCCGACCTGCTCGGAGGCGGCCTGCTCCTCGAGCTGCGCGCGGACCTGGGCGAACGGGGGCAGCTGCTGGCCGCCCTGCAGCGCCGCCTGCTCCTTCGCCCGGGCGTAGAGCTCGCGCAGCTCCGCCTCGGTGGGCTCGGACGCGCCCGCCTCGTCCTCGACGAGCTGCTCGACCAGCAGCTGGACGCGCACCTGGTCGCGGGCCTGCGTCGGCGGGGTGCCCTGCTCCTCGAGGGCGGTCAGCAGCGCGTCGGCCGACTCGAGGTCGTACCCCTTCGCGAGGTCGCCCAGCTCGGCGTCCACGTCCTCGTCGCTGACCGAGATGCCCCTGGCCGCCGCCTCCTGCGTGAGGAGCTCGGTGTCGACCAGGTCGTCGGCCGTCTGCTTCTTCAGCTCCTCGGGGTCGGGCGCCTGCCCGCCCGACTGCACGGCCGTGAGCGCCTGCTGGAGCCGGGCCTCGAAGACGGGGGCGAACTCGTCCTTGGTCACCTCCTCGCCGTTGACCTCGGCGACGACGTCGGGGACGCCCTCGAGCTCAGGGGCGGAGGAGTCGGCGCCGGCCTCGCCGTCGGTCTCCGAGCCCGCGTCGGACGACTCCTGCGAGGTCGGCTCGGACGATCCCGGGCTCTGGTCGTCGCTCCCGCCGCCGCTGCACGCGGCGAGGGTGAGCAGGGCGGCGGCCGCGAGCGGGCCGAGGACGGTGCGGGTGATCCGGTGGTGTGCCATCGGCACGACGCTACGCGCCGACCCTGAGGCCGACCTGAGCGTCAGCCCTTGGTGGACCCGAGCGTGAGGCCCGAGACGAACTGCTTCTGCAGGGCGAAGAACACCACGAGCACCGGCAGGGCGACGATGACCGAGCCGGCCGCCACCAGGTTGGTGTCGGTGAAGAACTGGCCGCGCAGGTTGTTGAGTGCCGAGGTGACGGGCAGCTTGTCGCCCTGCTGGATCAGCACGGTGGCCCAGAAGAACTCGTTGTAGACCCAGGTCACCTGCAGCGTCGCCAGGGCGGCCAGCGCGGGCCGGACCAGCGGCATCGTCAGCTGCCAGTACTGGCGCCAGACGCTCGCACCGTCGAGCTCGGCCGACTCGTAGATCTCGTGCGGGAGGGTCTTCATGTAGTTGCTCAGGACGAACGTGCAGAACCCCATCTGGAACGCCGTGTTGACCAGGATCAGCCCCCAGAAGCTGTTGAGCATCGAGCCGGAGTCGCTCATGAAGAAGGGCAGCGGGATCTCGCGGAACATCCGGAACACCGGGATCAGCAGCGCCTGCGGAGGAAGCAGGTTGGCCGCGAGGAAGATGCCGAGCAGGGTCAGGTTGAAGCGATAGCTGAACCGGGCGAGCACGAAGGCCACCATCGACGACAACCACAGCGTGAGGACCACCGCAGGGATGGTGATGAGCAGGGAGTTGCGCAGGTGCAGACCGAAGTTGCCCTGGGTCCACGCCTGCTCGTAGTTGGCGGTCGTCCAGCCTCCGAAGGAGAGGTAGCCGTTGGCCTGGGTGTACTCGTACTCCCGGAACGAGTTGACCACAGCCCACACCAGCGGGAAGAGCCAGGCGAGCGCGAGCAGCGCGACGATGACCGTGACGACGACCCCGCGCGGACGGCTCATCACGCCGCCCTCGGCACGCTTGGGCGGCCCCGCCGCCGTCGTGTCGGCCGGCAGGGGGACGGTGACCGGAGTCTCGATGCTCATCGCTGGCGCTCCTCACGGAAGACGATGCGGAGGTAGATCACGATGAAGACCGACGAGATCAGCATCATGATCACGGCGAGCGCCGACCCGAAGCCGTACCTGGTGGCCTCGCCGATGACGTTCTGGCTCACCAGCGCTGCGATCAGCTCCAGCCCGTTGCGGCCCTTGTTGATCACCCACACCAGGTCGAAGGCACGCAGCGACTCGATCACGACGATGACCAGCACGATCATGTTGATCGGCCGCATCACCGGGAAGATCACGTGGAAGAAGGTCTTGACCTCGCTGGCGCCGTCCACCGCCGCCGCCTCGCGCAACGTCGCGTCGACGCCCTTCAGGCCCGCCAGGTAGAGCAGCATGACGTAGCCGGCGTGCCGCCACGAGGTGGCCACCAGGACGGCCCAGAGGTTGATGTCCGGATCGCCGTACCAGTCGACCTCGGTGGGCCATGCGGGCAGCCCCCGCGCTGCCAGACCTGCCGAGACGTCGTTGATCAGCCCCTGGTCACGGGAGTAGAAGAGCTGCCAGATGAACCCGATCAGGGCCAGCGAGAGGACCACCGGCATGTAGAAGGCGGTCTGGTAGAAGCGACTCCCGCGCATCTCGCGGTCGAGGAGCACGGCCAGCAGGATCCCCAGGATCGTGGGGAAGACGAAGAGGAACCCCAGCCAGATCAGGTTGTGCCGCACCGCCGGCCAGAACGGCGGGTAGATCGTGGTGACGTCCTCGTAGTTCTGGGTCCCCACCCACTCGATCGTCTCGATGCCGCCGAAGCCGTTCCACTTGCCGAAGGACAGCACCACCGATCCCAGAGCGGGGAGCCACACCAGGCCCAGGACGAGCAGCAGGGGGATCGTCACCATGGTGATGACGACCAGCCGGTCCCGCGGGGGGAGCTTCTTCTCCCCCCGCGGGCGCGGGGCCCTCGTGGCCTTCTGGCCCTCCCCGGTGGCCGGGGGGTCCTCGATCGCGGTCGCCATGGCTCAGCCGAAGATCGAGGCGGCCTGCTCCTGGATGCTCGCCGTGATCCCGTCGATGTCGGAGGGGTTCTTCAGGAACTCCTGGATGGACGGGATCATCACCGTGCTCGCGAAGTCGGCGTTGGTGTCGCGATCCATGAACTGGGCGATGTTGGACGCGGCGCTGACGACCTCGACGGACTTCTTCTGCAGGTCGCTGTACGTCGACGTGCTCGCGCCGGTGTTGGCGGCGATCATCGGCGCGTCGGCACCGTTGTTGGCGGCGTCCGCGGCGGCGGCACTGCCGAGCCACTTGGCCATCGCCTTGCCGGCCTCCTGGTTCTTGCCGGCCGCGGCCACGCAGAAGCCGTCGATCGGGGCGTCGAGGGCGTCCGCGCCGATGCTCGAGTCCAGCTCGGGGAAGGTGAAGAAGTCGAGGTCCTCGGCCGCGTCACCCACGGCGTCGATGACGAAGGTGCCGAGGAGGTACATCCCCGACTCGCCCTTGCCCATCGACGTGGCGGCCTCCTGCCAGGTGCGGCCCAGCGGGTCCTCCTGGTGGAAGGGCAGCAGCTTGGCCCAGCGGTCGAAGACCAGCTTGACCTCGTCGCCGTCCCACTTCTCCTCCCCGGCCATCAGGCTCATGTGGAAGTCGAAGCCGTTGAGGCGCATGTTGAGGATGTCGAACGTGCCCATGGCGGGCCAGCCGTCCTTGTCGCCGAAGGCGATGGGCGTGATGCCCTTGCCCTGCATGTCCTCCATGAGCGCCATGAAGTCGTCCTCGGTCGTCGGCGCCTCCCAGCCGTTCTTCTCGAAGACCGACTTGCGGTAGAAGAGCGCCCAGGGGTAGTAGCTGGCCGGCACGAAGTACTGCTTGTCGTCGCCGGCGGTCGCGGCCTGCTTGAACGAGTCGTCCATGCCGTCGATCGGCCACTGGTCGCTGAGGTCGGTGATCAGGCCCGCCTCGGCGAACTGCGCCATGCGGAAGCCGGCGAACCAGGTGAAGACGTCGTCGGGTGCACCCTGGAGGTAGGTGTTGATGTTCTCCTGGAACGTGTTGTGGTCGATGGCGTTCATGTCGACCTTGGTGTCGGTCTCCTTGGTGTACGCCGCAGCCATGGCCTTGAGGCGGTCGTACGCCGGACCGGAGCCCTCGGCCTCGTTCATGCCGAACTTCACGGTGGTCCCGGAGCCGCTGGCGCCGCCGCCGGAGTCACCGCCGCAGGCGGCGAGGAGGCTCGCGGAGCCGACCGCGAGCCCACTGAGGGCCGCACCACGGAGCACGGAACGTCGGGTGGCGGCCATGGTCACCATGGCGGAGCGAGGCACGGATGTGCCGCTCAGGGCACCGGACGGGCGACGAGGGGACACAGGAACCTCCGGAGGCACAGAAACGAACACGGACCGACAGCATGTGACGGCAGCCACAGCCGCGTCAAGCCTCAGACTGGCCGAATGTTCGGTTTATTCAACAATTCCAAACCTTTCGGACACCGGATCCGTTGACTTCTGATGCGCGGCTCGTCACAGTGACCGCATGTCGTCGCCTCCGCCGTCGTCGCTGCCGCCCCTGGCCTTCGGGGGTGACTACAACCCCGAGCAGTGGCCCGCCGCGGTGCAGCGCGAGGACCGCGAGCTGATGCGCGTCGCCGGGGTCGACCTGGCGACGCTGGCGGTGTTCTCCTGGGCGAAGATCCAGCCGGGCCCCGACGTGTGGGACTTCGGGTGGCTCGACGAGCAGATGGACGAGCTCCACGCGGCCGGCATCCGGGTCGACCTCGCGACCGCGACGGCCTCTCCTCCGCCGTGGCTGGCGCGTCTCCACCCCGAGATGCTGCCCGTCACCCGGGACGGGGTGACCCTGTGGCCCGGCGGCCGGCAGGCCTTCTGCCCCAGCTCGCCCGTCTACCGCGAGCACGCCCTCCGGCTCTGCCGCGCGATGGCCGAGCGCTACCGCGACCACCCCGCGCTCGCGCTGTGGCACGTCTCGAACGAGCTCGGCTGCCACAACGCGCGCTGCTACTGCGACGTCAGCGCAGCTGCCTTCCGCGAGTGGCTGCGTGCCAGGTACGGCGACGTCGACGGCCTGAACGAGGCGTGGGGGACGGCGTTCTGGTCCCAGCGGTACGGCGACTTCGAGGAGGTCCTCCCCCCTCGCGCGGCTCCCGCGTTCCCCAACCCCACCCAGCAGCTGGACTTCCTCCGCTTCTCCTCCGACACCCTCCTCGACCACTTCGTCGCGGAGCGCGACATCCTGCACGAGGTCTCGCCCGGCGTGCCGGTGACCACCAACTTCATGGTGATGCGCCAGACCTTCGAGATGGACTACCTGCGCTGGGGCCGGGAGCTCGACGTCGTCTCGAACGACCACTACCTCATCGCCGCCGACCCGCACGCCCACCGCGAGCTCGCCTTCAGCGCCGACCTGACGCGTGGGACGGCCGGGGGCAGGCCGTGGCTGCTGATGGAGCACTCGACGAGCGCGGTCAACTGGCAGCCCCGCAACCGCGCCAAGGAGCCGGGCGAGATGATCCGCTCGAGCCTCGCCCACGTGGCCCACGGCGCGGACGCCGTGCTGTTCTTCCAGTGGCGCGCCTCGCGCGCCGGCGCCGAGAAGTTCCACTCGGGACTCCTCCCGCACGCCGGCACCGACTCGCGCCAGTGGCGCGAGGTCGTGGAGCTGTCCCAGGTGCTCGACGCCGTCGAGGAGGTGGTCGGCAGCGGCACGGACAACCAGGCGGCCATCCTGTTCGACTACGAGGCCTGGTGGGGGTGCGAGCTGGACTCGCACCCGACCGTGGACGTGCGGTACCGCGATCGCGCCGAGGACTTCCACCGCGCGCTGTCGGCCCTCGGTGTGGGAGTCGACGTGGTGCACCCGAGCGCCGACCTGTCGTCGTACCGCCTGGTCGTCGTCCCGACGCTCTACCTCGTCTCGGACGAGGCAGCGGCGGCCGTGACCGCAGCCGCCGAGGCGGGTGCGACGGTCGTGGTGACCTACTTCAGCGGGATCGTGGACGAGAACGACCACGTCCGGCTCGGCGGCTACCCCGGCGCGTTCCGGGAGCTGCTGGGCGTGCGGACGACCGAGTTCCTCCCCCTGGCCGAGGGGCACACGGTGCGGGTGAGCGGCCTGGGTCAGGGGGAGGTCCTGGCCGACGTGTGGGCCGAGGACCTCGAGCTGGCGGGCGCCGAGGCGGTGGCTCACCACCTCGACGGACCCGCGGCCGGCAGGCCCGCCCTCACCCGGCGCAGCGTCGGCGACGGCGTCGCCTGGTACGTCGCCACCCGGCTCGCCGCCGAGGGCACCGACCGCCTCGTGGCGCGGCTGGTGGAGGAGGCCGGCCTCGACCGCCTGCCGGGCGCGGCTCCGGACGTCGAGGTCGCGCGGCGGGTCGGGGCCGACGGCTCCTGGCTCTTCGTCGTCAACCACGGGAGCCAGGACGCGCCCGTCCCCGTCACCGGGACCGAGCTCGTCTCCGGCCGTGACGTCGCGGGCGACCTCGTCGTGCCCGCGGGCCGGGTGGCCGTCGTGCGCGAGGGGGTCTCCTGATGCTCGCCGCCCAGCGCCGGAGCATGATCCTGGCCGAGCTGAACCGCGACGGGACCGTGCGCGTCACGGACCTCGTGGACCTGCTCGGCGTCTCCGACATGACCGTCCGTCGCGACCTCGTCGCGCTGCACCGCGAAGGCCTGCTCGAGAAGGTGCACGGCGGCGCCCTCGCGGTCGCGGAGCCCTCGTCGTCGGAGCCGGGCTTCGCCGCCAAGTCCGTGCAGCGGCGCCGGGAGAAGGAGGCCATCGCGGCCCGGGCCGCCGAGCTCGTGCATGCCGGCATGGCGATCGCGGTCTCGGCCGGCACCACCACCCACGCCCTGACCCAGCACCTCGCTCGGATCCCCAACCTCACCGTCGTGACCAACTCGGTGTGGGTCGCCGACGTGCTGCACCGCTCGGGCGACAGCAGCACCTCGGTGCTGCTGACGGGCGGGCTGCGGACCCCCTCGGACGCGCTCGTGGGCCCGGTCGCCGTGGCCTCCCTGCGCAGCCTGCACGTCGACGCGTTCTTCATGGGCGTCCACGGCATGGACCTCCGCGGGGGCTTCAGCACGCCCAACCTGCTCGAGTCCGAGACCAACCGGGCGATGATCGAGAGGTCGCGGCGCCTGATCGTCTGCGCCGACTCCAGCAAGTGGGGCGTGGTGGGTCTCAGCAGCATGGCCTCCCTGTCCGACGCCTCGGTCCTGGTCACCGACAGCGGCCTCTCGGCCCACGCGAGCGGCGTCCTCACCGACCACGTCGACGAGCTGGTGCTCGTGAGCACCGGGGGCGACCACAGCTCCCGCGCGGCGGGCGACGACTAGCCCATGGACCAGGACTCCTTCCCCCCGACCCACCTCAGCCGAGCGGGCGTGAGCCTGCTCCTCGCGGCCGACGAGGCGGGGGTGCCCGTGCTCCACCACTGGGGCGCGGCCCTCGGTGACCTCGACGACGAGGCGCTGCACGCGCTGGTGGCGGCGCGTCGCCCGGGCGTCCCGATGTCGGCGTACGACGCCCGCCGGCTCACCGGCCTGGTGCCCGAGACGACCAGGGGCTACACGGGCACGCCGGCCCTGGAGGGCCACCGCACCGGAGGGGGTGTCGCCGCGGTCGCTCCCCGGCTGTCCGCCTGGTCGGCGCGCGTCGAGGACGAGGCCGGCCAGGACGCGCGGGTCGTGGTCTCGGCCCTCGACGCGGAGGCGGGCTGGGAGGTCGAGCTCGAGCTCGAGCTCTCCGTCGCCGGGCTGGTGCGCCTGCGCACCTCGGTCACCAACAGCACCGAGGGCACCCTGCACCTGGCGGGCGTGCGCAACGTCCTGCCCGTCGCCCCCCACGCGACCGAGCTGCTCGACCTCACCGGGCGGTGGTGCCGGGAGCGCTCCCCGCAGCGCCACCCGTGGGTCCAGGGGACGCACCGGCGGGACGGCCGGCACGGACGCACGGGCCACGACGCCACGCTGTTGCTGGTCGCCGGCACGCCCGGCTTCGGGTTCTCCCGCGGCGAGGTGTGGGCGGTGCACACCGCGTGGAGCGGCAACCACACGTCGTACGCCGAGCGCACCGCCGAGGGCGAGTGCCTGCTGGGCGGCGGGGAGCTCCTGGAACCGGGCGAGGTCGCCCTGGCGACGGGCGAGACCTACCGGAGCCCGTGGCTGCTGGGCTCGTGGTCGGACGCCGGGCTGGACCCGATGAGCCACCGCCTCCACGCGCACCTGCGCTCGGTCTCGCCCCTCACCCGGGGGGAGCGCCCCGTCGTGGCCAACACGTGGGAGGCCGTCTACTTCGACCACACGCTGGAGCGGCTGGCCGCGCTGGCCGACGTCGCCGCGTCCGTCGGCGTGGAGCGGTTCGTGCTCGACGACGGGTGGTTCGTGGGCAGGCGCCACGACCGGGCGGGGCTCGGCGGCTGGACGGTCGACCCCACGGTGTGGCCGGAGGGCCTGCACCCGCTCGTCTCCCACGTCCGCTCCCTCGGCATGCAGTTCGGGCTGTGGGTCGAGCCGGAGATGATCAGCGAGGACTCCGACGCCGCGCGGGCGCACCCCGAGTGGATCCTGCGCGGCCGGGACTCGACGCTGCCGCCGACCTGGCGCTACCAGCAGGTCCTCGACCTCCAGGACGAGGAGGCCTACGCCACGGTGCGTGACGCCCTGGTCGCCGTGGTGGAGGAGTACGACGTCGACTACCTCAAGTGGGACCACAACCGCGACCTGACCGACGTCGCCCGTGCGGGGTCGCCGGCGGTCCATGCCCAGACGCTGGCCGTCTACCGGCTGCTCGACGAGCTGCGCGCCGCGCGACCGGGGCTCGAGATCGAGTCCTGCTCGTCCGGCGGGGCCCGGGTGGACGCGGGCATCCTGGCGAGGACCGACCGGATCTGGCCCAGCGACACCATCGACCCGCTCGAGCGCCAGCACATCCAGCGGTGGACGTCGCTGCTGGTCCCACCGGAGCTGATGGGCTCGCACGTCGGCGGCCCCGTGGCGCACACCACCGGGCGCTCCCACCGGCTCGCCTACCGGGCCGCGACCGCGCTGCTCCACTCCTTCGGCACGGAGTGGGACCTCACCGGCCTCGACGAGGAGACCCTCGAGGAGCTGACCCGATGGACGGCGCTGCACAAGCGGGTCCGGCCGCTCATCGCGAGCGGCACGCTCGTGCACCCCGACCATCCCGACCCCGCTGTCGTCGTCACCGGACTCGTCGCGGAGGACCGCTCCGAGGCGTGGTACGTCGTGGCCACCGTCGCGGCCACGGCCACCCAGCACCCGGCACGGCTCCGGCTGACGGGCCTCGACCCGGAGCAGGCCTACCTCCTCACCGACGAGACCATCCCCTCCGACCAGCACCTGATGGACCTGGCCCCCTGGTGGGCCGCGGACGGATCGACCGTCACGGGGCGCGTGGCCGAGGTGGCCGGGGTGTCCCTGCCGGTGCTGGCGCCCGAGTCGGCGAAGGTGCTGCGAGCGGTCGCCCGACGCTCCTGAACGCACCCGCTCCGGCGGCCCGGACCGGCGCCCGGGGGAATGGAAGGGCCCCCACCGGGTACGAAAGGCCCGGGTCGCTGTCATGAGGGTGACTGCGATCCGCCTCTCGGGCACTCCCGCGAGGCCTCGACCAGTCCTGTGGGAGGGAGCCACCGTGATCGTCCTTGCCCACGATCAGGCCGCCACCGCCACCACCGCCGTGCCCGCGCCCCGCGCCGCGTCGCAGGAGCGCCGGGTCGTCGTCGCCTCCGTGCCGGCCAACCACGTCTACGTGCGCCACATCGCCCGCGAGGACGGCACCGGCCCGCTGCGCCTGCCCGATCCCGATCCCGACCAGCGCGAGGTCGCCGCCACCCAGAGGTGGTGGCCGCCGGTCATGCTGGACCCCGCGTGGGCCGCGGAGCACGACTTCGACCTCTTCCACCTCCACTTCGGCTTCGACGCCCGGAGCGTGGCCGACCTCGAGACGCTCGTCGCCACGCTCCGGCGCCGCGGCAAGCCGTTCGTCTTCACGGTGCACGACCTGCGCAACCCCCACCACGCCGACCGCGAGGCCCACGACCGCCAGCTCGACGTGCTGGTCCCGGCCGCGACGCAGGTGATCACCCTCACCGCCGGTGCCGCCGCCGAGATCCGGCGCCGCTGGGGCCGCGAGGCCGTCGTGCTGCCGCACCCGCACGTCGTCCCGTTCGAGACGATGCGGGCTGCCGCCGCTGCTCGGGCCGAGCGCTCCCGGGGCCGGCGTACGCCGTTCCGGGTCGGCGTCCACCTCAAGAGCCTCCGCGCCGGCATGCACCCCCGACCCCTCCTCCCGACCCTGGTCGAGGCCGTGCAGGAGCTGCCCGGCGCGGTGCTCCAGGTCGACGCCCACCGAGACGTGCTCGACCACCACGGCGCCCGGCTCGACGCCGAGCTCCGGCGGGTGCTCCACGACTACGCCGAGCGCGAGCTGGTCGACCTCAGGGTCCACGACTACTACACCGATGACGAGCTGTGGGACTACCTCGGCTCGCTCGACGTCTCGGTGCTCCCCTACCGCTTCGGCACCCACAGCGGGTGGCTGGAGGCCTGCCGCGACCTCGGCACGGCCGTCATCGCGCCCACGTGCGGCTACTTCGCCGACCAGGCGCCCGTGCTGACCTACGGTCACGACGAGTCCGGCTACGACCCCGACTCCCTGGTCGAGGCCGTCCGGGCGGCGTACGACGGCGCCGGCGCGCCGACACCCGGCGTCGACGAGCGCCGCCGCCAGCGCGCAGCCGTCGCGGCTGCCCACGACGAGGTCTACGCCGCGGCCATCGAGCAGACGCCCGGGGGCGACGCATGAGGATCTGCCTCGTGGCGTCGAGCCGCTTCCCCATCCGCGAGCCCTTCGCCGGTGGGCTGGAGGCGATGACGCACACCATGGCGCGGGGCCTCGCCGCGCGCGGGCACGACGTCACCCTCTTCGCCGGCCCCGGCTCGGACACGTCGCTCCCCGTGCGCATGCGTCCGCTGGACACGTTCTCACCCAGCGCGGCGGCTCTCGCCGACCGGTTCGCGCCCGGCCCCGAGTGGCTGGCCGAGCACCACGCCTACCTCGGTCTGATGCTCGACCTGGCGCGCTCCGGTGACGAGCGGTTCGACCTGATCCACAACAACAGCCTCCACCACCTCCCCGTCGCGATGTCCTCGGCCGTGGACGTGCCGATGGTCACGACCCTGCACACCCCGCCGCTGCCGTTCATCGAGTCCGCGCTCGCGCTCGACGCCCACGCCTCGACGTTCGTCGCGGTGAGCGAGTGGACCTCGCACGCCTGGCGGCACGTCGTCCCCAGCACCGTCATCCACAACGGGCTCGAGCTCGCCACCTGGCAGGTCGGCGACGGCGGCGGCCCGGTCGTGTGGTCCGGACGGCTCGTGCCCGAGAAGGGCGCCCACGACGCGATCGCCGCGTGCCGCCAGGCCGGCCTCCCGCTGGTGCTGGCCGGCCCGGCCCAGGACCCGGGGTACTTCCGCGAGGTCGTGGAGCCCCTGCTGGGGGACGGCGTCGAGTACGCCGGTCACCTCTCCCAGCGCGAGCTCGCCCAGCTGCTCCGCGCGGCCTCCGTGGCCGTGGTCACCCCGCTGTGGGACGAGCCCTACGGCCTGGTCGCCGCCGAGGCGCTGGCCAGCGGCACGCCCGTCGCCGGCTACGCCCGCGGAGGGCTGCCCGAGGTGGTCGGACCGCACGCCGGGATCCTCGTCCGTCCCGGGGACGTCGCCGCCCTGGCCGACGCCATCCGCCGCGCCGTGCAGCTCGACCGGGCCGCCGTACGCCGCCACGCGGAGGCCCACTGCGACGCGGAGACGATGATCGACGCCTACGAGCGCCTCTACACCCGAGCGGTCCGGACCGACCACGCCGCATGATCGGCTACTACGTCCACCACGTCGGACGGGGGCACGTCCACCGCGCCGGGGCGCTCGCCACGGTGCTCCGCGACCGTGGCGACGAGGTGACCGGGCTGTCGTCGCTCGAGGCGCCGGCCGGCTGGCCGGGCGACTGGGTGGTCCTCCCCCGCGACGACGACGGCGACCCGCGCGACGTGACGGCGCACGGCCACCTCCACTGGGCGCCGCTGCACCACGACGGCCTGCGCTCGCGGATGAGCGCCGTGTCCGCCTGGATCGACGCCGCCCGCCCCGACGCGGTGGTCTCGGACGTGTCGGTGGAGGTGCTGCTGCTGGCGCGGCTGCACGGCGTGCCGACCGTCGCGGTCGTGCTCCCCGGCCGCCGCGACGACGCCGCCCACACCTTCGGGCTGGGCACGGCCGACGCCCTGGTCGGCTTCTGGCCGGCGCGGGCGGACGGCATGAGCCCCGGGCTCGCCCCCGGGGTGCGGGAACGCCTCGTCCCGCTCGGGGCGCTGGCGCGGCCCTCCGCCCAGCATGCGTCCGCCGAGCACCTCACTGCCGAGCGCGTGCCCGCCGGGCCGACGGTCGCCCTGCTGCTCGGGACCGGCGGCCACGGCGTGACCGCACGGGACGTCGACGCCGCCCGCGCGGCGACGCCGGGCTGGCGCTGGACCGTCATGGACGGCAGCGCCGGCACCTGGGTCGCCGACCCCGCCCCCGTCCTGGCGGCTGCGGACGTCGTCATCACCCACGCGGGGCAGAACGCCCTCGCGGAGACCGCCGCGGCACGTCGTCCCGCGATCGTGCTGCCCCAGGAGCGCCCCCACCGGGAGCAGGCGACCACGGGCGACGTGCTGCGTGACGGCTGGCCCGCGGTGGTGCTCGACCGGTGGCCCGACCTCGGCTGGCCGGACCTCCTCGACCAGGCGCGGAGCCTCGACGGACAGCGGTGGGCGGAGTGGTGCGACGGTCACGCGGCCGACCGCTTCGCCGACGTCGTGACGGCGCTGCGCAGGCCGGCGGCGGTGGGCGCGTGACCCGGGTCGCGGTCGTCACGATCGCCCACGGCCGGCAGGCCCACCTCGACAACCAGCACGCCTCCCTGGCCGCCGGCTCCTGCCTGCCGGACGACTACGTGGTCGTCTCCATGGCCGACCCCGCGATCGGCCCCCGCACCGTCGGAGGTCTGACCCGCCGCGTCGAGCACGTCCCCGCCGGGCCGGGCGGGGCCCTCCCGCTGGCGGCCGCGCGCAACCACGGGGTGACGGTGGCGCTGGACGCCGGTGCCGACGTCGTGGTGCTCCTCGACGTCGACTGCCTCGCCGGCGGCGACCTCGTGGCGGCGTACGCCGACGTGGTGGGATCGCGTCCCGGCTGGATCTGGTCCGGCCCCGTCACCTACCTGTCCCCGCCGCCGCCGGCGGGCTACCCCGCCGCCGACCCGCAGGCCCTGGCCGCGCTCGACGACCCCCACCCCGCACGACCCGCTCCCGCGCCCGGCGAGCTGCTGCACTCCGACGATCCCCACCTGTTCTGGTCGCTGTCCTTCGCCGTCGCGCCCGCGACGTGGCGCCGGGTCGGCGGCTTCTGCGAGGAGTACGTCGGCTACGGCGGCGAGGACACCGACCTCGCCCTCACGGCCGTCGCGAGCGGGGTGGGTCTGGGCTGGGTCGGCGCCGCCCGCGCCTACCACCAGCACCACCCCGTCAGCAGCCCGCCGGTGGAGCACGTCGACGACATCCTGCGGAACGGACGACTTCACCGGCACCGTTGGGGGTACTGGCCCATGACCGGGTGGCTGGAGGCCTTCGAGATGCAGGGCCTCGTGCGCCGCCACGTCAGCGAGGACGGTGAGGACTGGGTCCGCGCCGACCACCCGGCAGGACAGACCCCGAGCAGCCAGGAGCACAGACCATGAGCACCGTCAGCCGCACGATCGCAGCCACCCCCGACACGGTGTGGGCCGTCCTCGCCGACGGGTGGCTCTACCCCGTCTTCGTCGTCGGCGCCTCCCGCATGCGCGACGTCGACGAGGGCTGGCCGCAGGTGGGGGCCAAGCTCCACCACAGCGTCGGCTCGTGGCCCGCCCTGATCGACGACAACAGCGAGGTGCTCGAGGCCGAGGTCGGCAAGCGCCTCAAGCTGCGCGTCCGGGCCTGGCCGGCCGGGGAGGGCACGGTGGAGTTCCGGCTCGAGCCCACCGGTGAGGGCACGAACGTCACGATCGCCGAGGACGCCGCCAAGGGGCCCGCGCTGCTCCTCCCCAAGCCCGTCCGCGACGCCCAGCTCGACTGGCGCAACACCGAGACCCTGCTCCGGCTCGCCTTCATCGCGGAGAACCGGCGCTCATGACCCCGGTGGGTGCGGGCCAGGACGCCGTGGTCATCGGCGCCGGCCCCAACGGGCTGACGGCCGCCAACCTCCTGGCGGACGCCGGCTGGTCGGTGCTCGTCCTGGAGGCCCAGGACACCCCCGGCGGCGCCGTACGCAGCGACCGCGAGCTGCACCCCGACTTCGTCCACGACACGTTCAGCGCCTTCTACCCCCTGGCCGCGTCCTCCCGCACGATCGCCCGTCTCGACCTGGCGTCGTACGGCCTGCAGTGGGAGCACGCCCCCGCCGTGCTCGGGCACCCCATGCCCGGCGGGGAGTGGGCCATCCTCCACCGCGACCGCGACATCACCGCCGCCGGCCTCGAGCGCCTGCACCCCGGCGACGGGGAGGCGTGGCTGGCGCTCTGCGCGACCTGGGACCGGATCGGGCCGGCGCTCGTCGACGTCCTCACCTCACCGTTCCCGCCCGTCCGGGGCGGCACCCGGCTGCTCGCCGGCCTGCTCCGCGCCGAGGGCCTGGACACCGTCCGGATGCTGGCGACCCCGGCGGCGTCGCTGGGCCGGCACAGGTTCGGCGGTCAGGCGCCGGGCCTGCTGATCTCCGGCAACGCGGCGCACGCGGACATGCCTCTGGCCTCGCCCGGGTCGGGGGTCTTCGGGATGATCCTGTCGATGCTCGGGCAGACGGTCGGCTTCCCGGTGCCGCGCGGCGGAGCGCAGGCGCTCACCGACGCCCTGGTCGCCCGCCTCGAGGAGAAGGGCGGGCGCCTGGTCACCGGCACCGCCGTCTCGACGGTGGTGGTCGAGGACGGCCGGGCGGTCGCCGTCGTCACCGAGCACGGGGACCGGTACGACGCCCCGCGAGGCGTCGTCGCGGACGTGTCGGCCCCCGCGCTGTTCGGGCGGCTCGTCGCCCCCGAGCACGTCCCGCCCCGGGTGGCCGAGGGCATGCGCGTGTTCGAGGTGGACCCCGGCACGGTCAAGGTCGACTGGGCGCTGTCGGGCCCGATCCCGTGGGCGTCACCACCGGCGTACGCCCCCGGCACGGTGCACGTCGCCGACTCGGTGGAGGAGATGACCGAGTCGCTGGCGCAGGTCTCCTCGGGCCACGTCCCGGAGCACCCGTTCCTGCTGACCGGGCAGATGACGGCCAGCGACCCGACCCGCTCGCCGGCGGGGACCGAGTCGTTCTGGGCCTACACCCACGTCCCCCAGCCCGGGTCGACCCGCGGCGACGTGCTCGGCGAGATCACCGGGCGCTGGGACCACGACGACTGCGAGCGGTTCGCCGACCGGATGCAGGCACGCCTGGAGGCCCTCGCCCCCGGCTTCGCCTCGCGCATCCTCGCCCGTCGGGTCCTCGGCCCCCACGAGCTGGAGGCCCGCAACGCCAACCTCATCGGCGGGGCCGTCAACGGCGGCACGGCACAGGCCCACCAGCAGCTGGTCTTCCGGCCGGTCCCCGCCATGCGCGGCCGAGCGGAGACGGGGATCCACGGCCTCTTCCTCGGCTCGGCCGCGGCACACCCGGGCGGCGGGGTGCACGGCTCGCCCGGGGCGAACGCCGCACGGGCCGCACTGTGGCAGGACCGCCGCGACCGGGGTGCGAGCGCGGTCCGGAACAGGGTCAAGGCCGGGGCGACGCGCCTGGGGACAGGTCGACCGCCCGGGCCCGGGACTGCGTGAGCCCGGGCCCCGGGCGGTCGTTTCCGCTCCGCTCCCAGGCGTCGGGGGATGGCGCTGGGAGGTGGTGCGGGTGCCTATCCGAGAGTGCCGGCGCGGACGTCGGCGCGCTGAGGTACCCGGCCCTTCCGAGCCATATGCACGGACTCGGGATGAATTTCTGCGGCAACGGGCGCATGACCTGACGATGGTAGGAAGTGAGCATGACTGAGCACCTCACGTTCGGCACCCTGCGAATCGCCTTCGACGACCGCGTGCTCCGACCCCGGGAGTGGACGACCGCCCAGTCGACCTGGGCGGCAGACCTCCTCGGAACGGTGCCGGCAGGTCCCGTGCTCGAGCTGTGCGCCGGAGCGGGCCACATCGGACTGCTCGCCGTGGTCGGCTCCGGGCGGAGGCTGGTGTGCGTCGACGCCAGCGAGGCTGCGTGCGAGTTCGCCCGGGCCAATGCCCGGGCCGCCGGCGTCGCGGACAGCGTCGAGGTCCGGCACTCGCGGCTCGAGGAGGCGCTGGCCCGCGACGAGCTCTTCCCGCTGGTCATCGCGGACCCGCCGTGGGTCCCGGCCGCCGACACCGGGCGGTTCCCGGAGGACCCGCTGACCGCCATCGACGGCGGTGGCGACGGGCTCGACATCGCTCGCGCGTGCCTCGCGGTCATCGCGGGGCACCTGCTCCCGGGCGGCAGCGCCCTGCTGCAGCTCGGCACGGCGGCGCAGGCCACCGCGCTGGCCGCGGAGTCGCCGCTCTCCGGTGGCGACCTGACGGTGGTGGAGGTGCGCGAGCACGAGCGCGGCGTGCTCGTGAGGATCGACCGCGTCAGCGCGGGATGATCCTCAGCGCGGGATGACCTTGTGGGTGCCGTCGCACCACGGGAGGCGGCTGGACTTGTCGCACCGGCAGAGCGCCACCACGGGACGGACGACCTCGTGCACCCGCCCCTCGGCGTCCTGGATGCTCGCCGCTCCGCGGACCAGCAGAGGCCCGTCCGGTACGACGACCAGGTCCGGGTGCTCGATGCGCTCCTCCGGCTCGCGGGGCGGGGGAGTCACGAGGCCACGTCCCAGACCTCGAGCATCCGCGTGGCGAACCGGCACTCCTGGTCCAGGGCGGTGAACGCACCGAACAGGATGTCCTCGGACTGGTCCGGCTCGTCCTCCGCGAGCGTGCCGCAGATGTCGCGCAGGGCGAGCTGCTCGTGGATCGCGTCGGCCTCGACGTGCTCGTCGTAGTAGGCCGCCATCGCGCCGCCGAGCTCGAGCCGCTCGAGGCCCTGCACCATCTTCCGTGACGGCAGCGAGCTGGTCATCTCGAAGGCCGCGAGGTGGCCCATCGCCGCGCCGCGCAGCCGGCGGTGCAGTCCGAGCAGGGAGACGGCGTTGTTCATCTCCAGCGTCTCGAGGAGCGCGTCGTCGACGTAGGCGCCGTACTCCGGGCGGAGCCCCACGGCCGTCAGGCCGCGCGCGAACATGTGGGAGTGCAGCCGGTTGGGGTCGCCGTCGCCGTACTCGTCGTACTGCAGCTCCATCAGGGCCGCCTTGGCCCGGACCGGGAGCCGGGGCACGACCCACGTCGCCGGGTCGGACTCCTTGAGGTGGTAGACCGAGCGCTGCCGGAGCAGCTCGAGCACCTGGTCGCGGTCCGCGGTCCGGCGGACCAGGTCGGCCAGCGACGGGCCGTCGTCCTCGGCCACCAGGGCCTCCAGGGCCGCCGGCACCTCCTCGGGGGAGGGGGTGGTGCGCGAGGGGTAGGCCGCCCAGCGCTCGCGCAGGCGCGACTCCAGCTCGTCCTCGAGGTCGCGACGCACCGCCAGCACGGCGGGCTCCCACTCGGCGCGGTCGTCGACGTCCTCGAAGCCGCCGTACGACAGCTCGTGCAGCGCCCAGAGCGCGATCGCCGCGTCCTCCTGACCGTCCGCCGTCGGGGCAGCACCGGGCCGCCACGCATCACGCTCCGGGAGCTCGCGCAGGAGGTCGAACACCCACTCGCTCAGCACGCCACGCGGCTTGGGACACATCATGTGGTCTCGGTACCCAGCGGGGCCGCGGAGCATCCCGGGCGTAGGGCGAGGGGACGATCACACTCCGCCAGCCACCAGCACCGGGCAGTCGGCGGCGCGTGGCGCGGTCAGGGAGTGAAGACCACCTTGACCATGCCGTCCTCCTTGTCGCGGAACTTCCGGTAGGCCTCCGGCGCGTCCTCGAGGGGCAGGTGGTGGGTGGCGAAGGACTCCACCCCGAGGTGGTCGGTGTCGTCCTGGAGCAGCGCCAGGATGTCGTCGCTCCACCGGTGGACGTTGGCCTGCCCCATCCGGAGCTGGACCTGCTTGTCGAACAGCTGGAACATCGGCAACGGGTCGGTCGGGGCGCCGTAGACGCCGGAGATGCTGATCGTGCCGCCGCGGCGCACGGCGTCGATCGCGCTCAGCAGGGCGGCGAGCCGGTCGGAGCCGGCCGTGAGCATGACCTTCTCCTGCACCTTCTTGGGGAGCAGGCCCAGCGCCTTCTGCGCGGTCTCGGCCACGGGCGACCCGTGGGCCTCCATGCCGACCGCGTCGATGACCGCGTCGGCACCGCGACCGTCGGTCAGCTCGCGGACCCGCTCGCCGACGTCGTCCACCTGCGAGAAGTCGACCGTCTCGGCACCGCGACCGTGGACCCGGGCGAGACGCTCGCGGACCTGGTCGACCGCGATGACCCGGAGCCCACGGTGCAGGGCGATGCGGGCCGCCATGTCGCCGATCGGGCCGGCCCCGAGGATCATCAGCGTCCCGCCGTCCTCCACGTCGGCGTACTCCACCGCCTGCCAGGCGGTCGGCAGGACGTCGGAGAGGAAGAGGAAGCGGTCGTCCGGCGGGCCGTGCGGCACCTTGATCGGCAGCGCGTCACCGAAGGGCACCCGGAGCATCTCGGCCTGGCCGCCCGGCACCTGACCGTAGAGCTTGCTGTAGCCGAACAGGCTGGCGCCGGTGCCGCTGTCGCGGTTCTGCGTCGTCTCGCACTGGCTGAAGAGCTTGCGGTCACACATCCAGCACGAACCGCAGCTGATGTTGAACGGCACGACGACCCGGTCGCCCGGCTGGAGGCTCGATACGCCCGCGCCGACCTCCTCGACGACGCCCATCGGCTCGTGGCCGACGATGTCCCCGGCCGTCATGAACGGCGTGAGCGGGTCGTAGAGGTGGAGGTCGGACCCGCAGAGCCCGGTGGACGTGATCCGCACGATCACGTCGGTCGGCTCCTCGATGACCGGGTCAGGGACCTCGGTCACCTGCATGTCCTTCTTGCCCTGCCAGGTGACTGCCTTCATGGAGAACAGGTTCCCCGACCAGGACCGAACATGCGCCTCCGCGACGGGGCGGGTGGGGCGGTCCGGGCTACGGCGCGGGGGCGGTGCCCTGGGTGCCGGTGGGGTGGACGCTCAGCAGTCCGTGCCGCACGCCCCACAGGACCGCCTGGGAGCGCGAGGCCACGTCGATCTTGCGGTAGGCGACCCGGATGTAGGACTTGATGGAGTTGATGCTCAACGAGAGGTCCTCGGCGATCTCCTGGTTGGAGCGCCCCTGCGCGATCAGCGCGAGCACGGCGGTCTCGCGGTCCGTCAGCGGCCAGTCGGCCGCGGGAGCGTGGCGCGAGGCCGTCTGGGAGCGCGGCCCCGCCAGCTCGACGACGACCCGTCCGCGGGCGACCTGGACGAGACCGCGGACCAGCCGCTCGGCAGGTGCCCGCTTGGAGATGTAGCCGGCAGCGCCCCGGGCCAGCTCGGTCGAGACGGCGTCGCGGGTGCAGTTCCAGCTGAACGCCACCATCCGGCCGTGCGGCCTGGGCGCCGAGCCGTCCAGCGCTGCAGCCTTCGGACCGTGCGGGTCGTAGAGCTCGAGCTCGCACGGCGGGACCGGCCGTCCCGGCCCGGCGGGCGGGAGCAGGACGACGACGTCGGAGTAGGGGGCCAGCATGTGCTCGAGGCCGCGACCGACGAGCTCGCTGTCGTCGTGCAGGACGACGCGCAGTGGACGAGGGAAGGGGCTGGTGCTGTCGGTCATGGCGATGCACGTCTCGATTCGGACGGTGACGGGTCGCCGATGGTCTTCAGCGCAACGGCCCGGGGCCGTCATGGTCTAGACAGTACCCCGAAGGGCGTGGTGATGGATACCTCAATTACCCCTAGGGCGTAGGCAGACCACCCCTTGCCGCCGGGGCGGATGCCGTCCCGTGCGTGCGGCGCGTGCGAGCGGTCGGCCGTCTAGGGCTGGTGGACCCGGATGAGCACCTCGGCCGCCTGCGCCTCGGTGACCCCGGCCCGGCGGGCGGCATCGGCCAGGCGGTCGCGCGCGGCGTCCACGTCCAGCGCCTCGCGGGCGGCCAGGATCCCGGTCGCGACCTCGACCATCCGGAGGTCCCGCAGCTGGCGGGGCGCCTCCTCGGCGCGGCGGCGGCTCTCGAAGCTGAGGTCGGCGTTCGCGACCGCGCCCGACGCCGAGGCGCCCAGCGCGTCCGCCAGGTCGTCGTGGTGGCCGGAGAACGCGTCGCTGGACGAGGCGTAGAGGTTGATGCCGCCCACGACCCGGTCGTGGTCGACGATCGGCAGCGACAACGAGCTCGCGACCCCCGCGGCGGCACTGGCCCGGGCGAACATCGCCCACCTGTCCTCGTCCAGCAGGGCGGCCGCATCGACCTCACCGTCGACCACGGTCTGCTCCGACCCGGCCGGGGAGGCGGGCTCCGACCCGACGCCGGACTGGTGCCTCGCGTGCAGCTGGTCGTCGAGGTGCTGCATCGCCTCCCGCTCGGCCGCGGGCAGGCTGGAGGCGACCAGGGTGAAGGTGAGGTCGTCCTGGTCGTAGAGCGTGAGGCTCATCCCGACGCACTCCGGCACGATCCGTGCGGCGGAGTCGCTCATCGTGATCAGCGAGTCCTCGAGGTCCGGGTCAGCGAGGTTGAGGTACTCGTCGAGGGCTTCCTTCGTGTGCGGCAGCAGCTCCATGCGGGTCTCCTGACTTCGCGTTCCTGATCGTCCCTCTCCCCATCACCCATGGTGGAGAACGGGCGAGGGTCCCACTACGCCCCTTGGGGCGTGACAACCGGGATAGGCTGGGGTCTCCCGACGGTGCGGAGGAGGTGGTGGGTGTGAGCGCTGGCGACCCCCTTCTCGTCCGACTGGCCCGGGCGATCGCGACCACCCCGCCCGCCACCGCGCTCAGCGAGCGTCTGTGCCTCGCCACGAGGGACCTCGCCGGGGCCGATGCGGCCTCCATCACCGTGGCGACCAGCACGTCCGAGCGGATGATGCTGTTCGCCACCGACGCGATCGCAACGCGGCTCGAGGACCTGCAGGAGGTGCTCGGGGAGGGGCCGGGGCACACCGCGGCCCGCTCGGGACAGCTCGAGGTGTGCTCGGTGGCCGACGGCGCGTCGGCTCCGTGGCCGACCTTCGCCATGAGCGCGGCGCGGCTGGCGGGTGCAGCCACCATCTACGCCGTTCCGATGCGACCCGACGACGCCGTCTTCGGCGTGCTGTCGCTCTACCAGGTCGCCCGCCACGACGTACCGCTGGCGCTCGACGGGTCCACCCTCGTCAAGCTGGCCGCTGCCACGGGGACCGCCGTCGTCCGCGACCCGGACGCCGCCAGCGAGGACGTCGACAGCGGGCCGTGGCACTCACGGGCCCGCATCCACCAGGCCACGGGCATGGTGGTGGTCCAGCTCGGGCTCGACCCCGACGACGCGCTCGCGGTCCTGAAGGCCCACGCGTACGCCGGCGACACGAGCCTGGCTGACGTCGCCGACCGGGTGCTGGACCGCTCCCTCCGTTTCCGACCGCCTCACGGGGAGGCCTCATGAGCATGGACCGCCGATCCGCACTCGCCGGCCTGGCGCGAGTCTCAGGTCTGCTGGTCAGCGAGCACGACCCGCTCGACGTCGTCACGGCGGGGCTGGACCTGGCCCGGTGCCAGGTCTCGGCCGACGCGGCGGGCGTCCTCGTCGCCGGAGAGACCCTCGAGGTGCTGGCGGCGACGTCGCACCGAGCGACCGACCTCGAGATCTACCAGGCAGGCTCGGAACAGGGTCCCTGCGTCGACTCCATCCGTGGGGGGAGGGTCGTCGCGGTCGGCTCGCCCGAGGAGGGCGAGGCCCGGTGGCCGGGGTTCGGGACGCGGATGGGCGCCGCCGGCTACGCACGGGCCGTCGCCGTGCCGATGGTCTGGCGCGACCGGGGCATCGGCGGTCTCAACTTCTTCTGGACGGAGCCCGGCACGCTCGCGGAGGAGGAGGTCGTCATGCTGCAGACCTTCGCGGACGTGCTGACGATCGCCGTGGTGCACGTGCGTCCGATCGAGCTCGTCGAGGCCCTCGACCGGGTCCAGGACGCCCTCGCTGCCCGCTCCGGCATCGAGCAGGCGAAGGGGGTGCTCTCCTGGCAGCGCGACGTGGACATGGAGGCGGCCTACGCCGCCCTGCTCGACATCGCCCGCGACCGCGGGGTGGGTGTCCGCGAGGCGGCCCGCGTCGTCGTCGAGCAGGCCGCGCGCGGACAGGCCCTCTGACGCCGGCTGCCGGTCAGTCCTCCTCGAGACCGCCCTTGAACTCGCGGACCACCTCGGCAGCGACCTCACGCAGCTTGACGTTGCCGTGTGATGAGGCACGCACGAGGTAGGCGAACGCGCGCTCCTCGGACATCGCGTAGCGGTGCATGAGGATGCCGACGGCCACCCCGATGCGCTGACGGCTGCGCATGCCCTCCTCGAGCTGGTCGATCGCCCTCGCCTTGGCGACCGCGAGCGCTGCCTGCGCTGCGAAGAGGTCCGCTGTCCGGACGCTCCGCTCGTCCAGACCTCCGGGCCGCTCGGAGTAGATGTTGAGGCCCGCCCGGCCCATCCGGTCGGCGAACAGCCGCACCCCGATCTGCGAGCCCAGACCCCGTCGCGAGGCTTCCGCCATGAAGGCGGACCAGCGCGTCTCCGAGCGGACGTCCGGGACGTGGACGAGCGTGGCGTCCTCGATGGCGTGGAGGCACGGCCCCTCCCCCAGCTCGTACTGCAGCTGGTCGAGCTCCTGGCCCTTCTGCCCGGTGACCGCCACGGTCTCGAAGCTCCCGTCGGGGTGGACCAGCGTCACGCCCACGTGGTCGGCGCCCGGGACGGACAGCTGGGCGGTCCGGGCGATCTCGCCGAGGGTCTCGTCCAGCGAGGACACCTCGTTCAGGCGGCGGGCGGCGAGGGTCAGCGCCTCGGCCTGCGCGTCGTAGGGCATCTGGAGGTTCTCTCAGGTCACGGCGCCGTGGTTGTCGGCGTGGCATCCGAAGGCCGCTTCTCGACCGCTCACGATCCTAGTCACCGCTTCAACCCGGTGCGCAGCGAGTCGGGCACAACGCGCGCGGAAAGTTCACCGCCGCACCCCCGTGGGGGCTGGACCACCCAGCGGGATCGAGCAGGATGGGTCCATGCGGTCCGCCCGAGCGTCGTACGCCGTCGTGTCGGTGCTGGCTGCTTTCATGCTCGCCGGCTGCGGTCTGAGCGTGCCCACGGATCCCGACGGCACCCTCGACCGGGTCCGGTCCGACGGCGTGCTGCGCGTCGGCGCCTCGCCGAGTCCCGGCTGGGTGGACGTCACCGGTGAGCGACCCTCCGGACGCGAGCCCGAGCTCGTCGAGCGGTTCGCCGGCGACCTCGGCGTCGAGGTCGAGTGGACGGTGGGGGGCGAGGAGCACCTCGTCCGGCTGCTCGAGGACGGCGCGATCGACCTGGCGGTGGGCGGCGTCACGGACGAGAATCCCTGGGTCGACAAGGTGGGACTCACGCGGCACTACGTCGAGGTGAGCGCCGCCGGAGCGACCGAGGAGGGAGCGACCGAGAAGCACGTGATGATGGTGCCGATGGGCGAGAACGCGTTCCAGTCCGAGCTCGAGCGCTGGCTGGACGAGAACGGTCCCGACTCGTGAGCGCGGGGTCCGACGCGGCGGACGAGGGCTACTCCGCACGCTTCGGGCACGTCGAGCTGCCGGAGGACGAGGCCGGGGCGCTGCGCCGGGCCAAGCGGCTCGAGGTCGTCACCCTGGCGTTCATGGGCTCGGCCATCGCCGTCGTCTACCTCACCATGGGCAGCTCGCAGGCGATGAAGACGGCCTGGATCGAGGACATGCTCGCCCTCGTCCCGCCGCTGGCGTTCCTCGTCGCCGTACGACGCGCCCGCAAGCGGCCCACGCCCGACCATCCCTACGGCTACCACCGCTCGACCGCGATCGGGCACCTCACCGCCGCCGTCGCCCTGCTCGTCGTCGGGCTGAGCCTCACCGTGGATTCGGCGCTGGGTCTCCTCCGCGCTGAGCATCCGCCCATCGGCACGACGGAGCTCCTCGGGCACACCGTGTGGTCGGGCTGGTTGATGATCGCGGCGATGACCTACACCGGTATCGGGCCGTTCGTGCTGGGCCGGCTGAAGCTGCCGCTCGCGGAGCAGCTGCACGACAAGGTCCTCTACGCCGACGCCGACATGCAGAAGGCCGACTGGATGACCGCTGCCGGGACGATCGTCGGTGTGCTCGGCATCGGCATCGGCCTGTGGTGGGCCGACGCCGCCGCCGCGCTCCTCATCTCACTGTCGATCGTGCGCGACGGGTGGAAGAACCTGCGCTCGTCCTCCGACGCGCTGATGGACCAGCGGGCGCGGACCTTCGACGACGGACGACCGCACCCCGTGACGATCGAGGTCGACGAGGTCCTGCGCGGCCTGCCCTGGGTGGCGGACAGCCGGTCGCGGGTGCGGGACCAGGGTCACGTGTTCCACATCGAGGCGTTCGTGCGGCCGCGCGCCGGAGAGGTCGCCGACCTCGAACGCCTGGAGGAAGCCGTCGCGATGCTGCGCGAGCTCGACTGGAAGATCCACGACGTCGTGCTGATGCCCGTGCGCGACCTGCCCGAGACCATCCCGGACCCGCGGCCCTGAGCCGACCCGCCGCGAAGTCCGCGACGGGTCGGCGCCAGCAGGGCCGTGCGACGGTCAGTCCGTCGACGGCGCCTCGGAGATCGCCTCCACGAGCCGGCCGGCCATCTCCTCGGGCAGGTGCTTGGCGATGTCGGCCTGGCTGATCATCCCGACCAGGTCGTGCCCGTCGATCACCGGCAGTCGGCGGACGCCGTGCTTGGCCATCGTGGAGAGCGCCTCCTCGATGTCGTCGTCGGCACCGATGGTGACGACCTCGTCACCGGCGTACTCCTCCACGCGGACCTGGCTGGTGTCCATCCCCTCCGCGACGCAGTTGAGCACGATGTCGCGGTCGGTGATCATCCCCTTGAGCCGGTTGTCGTCGCCGCAGATGGGGAGCGCCCCGACGTCGAGGTCGCGCATCTTCCGGGCGGCGTCCTGCACCGTGTCGCCCACGGAGGCGCACTCGGCGCCTCCGGTCATGATGTCTCGTGCAGTCGTCATGGCCTGCTCCTTCTCGTCGGTGGGTGGGACCTCGAGGTACCCACGGGCGCGTCGGCGATGCCGCCCCGCGCCGGTGTGGGCTCAGGCGGCCTCCGGCGGGCCGTCGTCGCCCTCGCCGCCGTCGGCGGCGCCGGCTGGCTCCTGCTCGGTCAGCCGTCGCCGCAGCTCCTCGAGCACGTGGTCGAGGATCCGCGAGACCTGGGTCTGGCCGACGCCGATGCGCTCACCGATCTCCTGCTGGGTCAGCTCCTCGAAGAACCGGAGGTAGACGACCCGCCGGTCGCGCTCGGGCAGCGCCTTGACCAGCGGCAGCACCGTCGCCCGCGCCTCGCTCACCTCGGCGTCCCGGTCGTCGCCCGGGATCAGCTCGCCGATCGTGCGCGACGCGCCGTCCTCGGAGGTGGGCTGGTCCAGGGACGTCGGGTGGAAGCAGCCCTGTGCCGACGTCGCCTCGGCGTAGTCCTCGGGGCTGATCCCGAGCTCGACGAGGATCTCCTCGGTGCTGGGGTTGCGGCCCAGCTTCTGGAGGAGGTCGGCCTCGACCTGGGCGGCTCGCCACTGCGTCTCCTGGACGCGGCGGGTCGGTCGCACCATCCAGCCGAGGTCGCGGAAGTAGCGCTGCAGCTCGCCGCGGATGGTCGGCACGGCGTAGGAGAGGAAGTCGTGGTCCTGCGCGGGGTCGAAGCGGTGGACGGCCTTGAGCAGGCCCTCGCAGGCGACCTGCTCCAGGTCCTCGCGGTCCACACCGCGGCCGGCGAACCGGTGGGCGAGCGCATGGGCGACCGGGAGGTTGGTCTCGACGACCTCGGCCTCCGTGGTCGCGAGGGCGATCCCGTCGAGCTCCTCGGCGTCGGCGAAGAGCTCCGCCGTACGGCGTGAGCGCTCCTCGCGGGCGGGGGACTGGCGCGGGCGGGCAGGGCGGATCGGGGTGGCAGTCACGACAGCACCGTTCGGCTGGTGTGCGGCTGCCCGTTGCTCGAGCAGAGTGGCGGGTCGTCACGAGTGCGACGGGCCGCAGCCACGGCTCGAACCTAGCCCCGTGCCGGGACGGTCCGGCACACCCCTGACGGTGCCTGTCCGCCGAGCTCGTGCGGTCAGGCCTCGCCAGGGTCAGTCGTCCGTGCTCAGTCCTCGGTCTCCTCGAAGCGTCCGCCGCGACGGAGCGGCTCCCCCGAGGGCCGGCGGGGCTCGCCCGTCGAGGCGCCCCCCTTCGTGACCTGGGCCGTCCGCCCGTCCGAGCCGCCGGCCGACGTGGTGGCGGACCCACTCGTCGCGCTGACGTCGTCGGGGTCGGACTCCTGGCCGCCGGAGAGGCGCAGCGCCCGGCCGCGCTCGACGTCCTCGCGCTCCTTCTCGGCGGCCTTCTCGATCTTCGTCGTGTCGCGCGGCGGCAGCTGGAGGGTCTCCTCGGCCTTGATGCCGGCCTGGAGCTCGCGGGTGCGCTCGAGCTCGGCGTCGAGCTCGGCCCCGAAGAGGAGGGCGAGGTTGGTGATCCAGAGCCACAGCAGGAAGACGATGACGCCGGCGAGCGAGCCGTACGTCTTGTTGTAGTTGCCGAAGTTGCCGACGTAGAAGCCGAAGAGGAGCGAGGCGACGATCCAGGTCAGGATCGCGACGACGGCGCCCACGCTGACCCACGTGAACTTCGGCTGCTTGACGTTGGGGGTGGCGTAGTAGAGCAGGGCCACGATGAAGACGACGACGGCCAGCATGATGGGCCACTTGACGATGTTGAACACCAGCTGCGCGGAGTCGCCGAGGCCGATCGCCCTGCCGACCGCCTCCACCGGGGGCCCCGTGAGAGCGAGGCCCAGGGCGACCAGGGCGGTGAGGACCACCGTGACGAGGGTGACGAGCAGCATCATCGGCCGCAGCTTGAGGAACGGGCGGCCCTCCTCGATCTCGTAGATGCGGTTCATCCCGCGGCCGAACGCGTTGACGTACCCCGACGCCGACCAGAGCGCGCCGGCGAGACCGATGGCGAGGCCGAAGCCGACGTTCTGCGACTTGGCGAGGTCGCCGAGCGGCTCCTCGAGGACGTTGGCGATCTCGCCGGCGCCGACCTGCTTGAGGATGCTGATCAGGGTCTGCACCGTCTCGGGGCCCTGACCGGCGAGGCCGACGAGCGAGAGGATCGCGATCATGGCCGGGAACAGGGCCAGCACGGCGTAGTAGGTCAGCGCTGCGGCGAGGTCGGTGCACTCGTCGTCGAGGAACTCGCGGAAGGTCTTGCGCGCGGTGTACTTCCACGACGGCTTGGTGAGGTCGGTGGGCGAGTCGGGCTTCTGCTCCTCCCGGCTCCCGGTCTGCTGGCGCTGCTTGGCCTCGGCCGCAGCGTGCTCCTGCTCGGTGACGTCGCCGGGGGGGTTCATGGTCGCTCCTCGATCAGGGACTCAGGGGACCGGCGCGGGCGCCGGTGAAATGACGATCGGTCCGGTCGTGCGAGGCAGACCTCGCACGACCGGACCGAGGGGGTCAGTGCGTGACGCCCGAGTGGTGCTTCTTCGAGAGCACGACGCCCAGCCCGATCATCGCGATGCCGAGGATCAGGTGCAGGATGTTGTCGGCACCGTTGAGCGGGATGAAGTTGATCGCCGTGTTCCTGCCCGCCATGAAGAGGCCGAGCACGAAGAGCACGAGGTAGATCGCGCCGCCACCGATGAGGTAGGTCTTGGCGGTGTCCCACCTCTTGGCCATGGCCAGGCCGGCCACACCGAAGAGCAGGTGGACGATGTTGTGGAGCCACGACACCTGGAAGAGACCGAGCAGCTTCGCCTCCGACTCGTGCCCGGCCGGGTGCAGCTCGCCGAAGGGGGTCGTGATCCCCGGGATGAACCCGAGGATGCCCACGAGGACGAACACGGCGCCGACCACGGCGGCGGCTGCCTGGATCGGCGAGCGGTGGGTGCGGTTGGTGGTGTTGTCGTGAGTGGTCATGTGGTGCTCCTCCCAGCCCTGGGGGCGAGGTCAGGGGGTTGCCGCCGCAGTGAGCGGCGATGATCAGTGTGGATGTACCCCGTGGGGCGCAAGTGAATCCGCGAGGTCACCCCAACGGGTGTGGTCAGCGTGCCGCCGGCGGCAGGTCGGACTCGGCCCCTGGCGCTGCCGCCAGCGGGTCCACCGGCAGCTGGGCCACCTGGTCGCGGCACCACGGCGACACGTCCCGCTCGCCCGCCAGCACCGCGCGACGCCACTCCGCCCACGGCTCCCACAGCACCTCGGCCACCTCGTCGGGGTCGGGTCGCACCACGTCGCTCGTCGTCGCGACGAACACCGGGCACATCTCGTTCTCGACGACGCCGTCCATGACCGCGCGGTAGCGGAACCGCGGCAGCACCAGCTCGACGCGGTCGAGGACCACCCCGAGCTCCTGGCCCACCCGGCGGCGTACGGCGTCCGCGATCGGCTCGCCGGGAGCCGGGTGTCCGCAGCAGCTGTTGGTCCACACCCCCGGCCACGTCGTCTTGTGGGTCGCCCGGCGGGTGACCAGCACGGAGCCGTCGGCGTCGAAGAGGTAGCAGGAGAACGCGAGGTGGAGCGGCGTGTCGGCGTCGTGCACCGTCCACTTGTCGGCGGTCCCGACAGCGCGGCCCTCCTCGTCGAGGAGCACCACGGACTCGGGCGCGCGCTGGGCGGGAGCAGGCCGGGTGGGAGTCGTCACGCGGGCACCTCGATCGGTCGGGCGAGCTGGTTGACGGCGGCGGAGAACAGCCAGGGGACCCGCCGCGCGGCGGGGACGAGCTGCCGGCGCAGTGCCGGATGGGCGGTCGCCCGGAGCAGGGCGTGGGTGAGCAGCTCGTGGCGGCGGGCCAGGCCGCGCGCCTGGGCGTCGTACCGCTCGGGCCGTCCCGCGGCGAGGCAGCCCACCGCGGCCCGCGCCTGCGCGAGGCCGAGCGCGATCCCCTCCCCCGTCAGCGCGTCGACGTAGCCACCCGCGTCCCCGACGAGCAGCACCCGGCCCGCGGCTCGGGAGCGGGACCGCTGCCGCAGCGGGCCGGCGCCCAGCACGCGCGACCGGGGCCCGGACAGTCGGTCCTGGAGCCCGGGGAAGTCGCCCATCACGTCCTCGAACCGGACGCGGGCCGCGGTGAGCACGGCCACCCCGACGAGGTCGTCGGCCACAGGCGTGACGTACGCCTCCGCCCGCGGGGACCAGTGGACCTCGACGTACGACGACCACGGCGGCTGCTCGACGTGGCACCGCAGCCCGAACCGCCGCCGGCCGTCCACCGGGGAGTCGAGCCCCACCAGCCGGCGCACCGGGGAGTGCAGCCCGTCGGCGGCGACCAGGAACCGCGCGGGCTCGCCGTCGACGACCACGTGGTCGCCGGCCTCGTCGACGGCGCGGACCGGGCGGGGGTCGACGGGCACCCCCGCGTCCTGGAGGGCGGAGGTGAGGGCGGCGTGCAGGACCGTACGGCGCACGCCGCGGCCCGGGCCGGAGGCGAAGCGGGCCACGGCCCCCTCTGCGCCGGCACCGGACCCCCCGTCGAGGTAGCGGATGCCCGACAGCGCCCGGCCCACCGGGTCGACGCCGAGCGCGGCGAGGTCGGCGACCGCGCCGGGCATCAGGCCCTCGCCGCAGGCCTTGTCGATGGGTCCCGACCGCGGCTCGCGCACCACCACGTCGAGACCGGCCCGGGCGGCGTGGAGGGCGGTCGCCAGGCCGACCGGGCCGCCGCCGGCGACGACGAGGTCACGCACGGTGCGCCTCGACGGGCTCGGGGAGCGCCGCCAGGGCGGCGTCCTCGGTGCGGATGCGGACCCGCAGCAGGAAGGCGTTGGCCACGGAGAAGACGAGCGCCGTGATCCAGGCGGCGTGCACCAGGGGCAGGGCGATGCCCTCGACCACCACGGCGACGTAGTTGGGGTGCTTGAGCCAGCGGTAGGGGCCCGACCGCACCGGGGGCATGCCCGGGACGATGATCACCCGGGTGTTCCAGCGGCGGCCCAGGCTGGTGATGCACCACCAGCGCAGCGCCTGGGAGGCGAGCACCAGGGCGGTCATCGACCAGGCGAGCAGGGCCGGGACCTCGGGACGGCGCACCCATGCCTCGACGAGCGCGCCCACGAGCAGCCCGGTGTGGAGCACCACCATGAACGGGTAGTGGCCGAAGCCGGTCTCCACGCCCCCGCGCTCCATGCTCCAGGCGGCGTTGCGCTTGGAGACCACCAGCTCGGCGACCCGTTCCAGGCCGACCAGGGCGACGAGGACCGTGAAGGCCACCAGTCCCGTCACGAGCCGCTCCCGCCGGCGCGCAGCAGCACGAGCTCGGAGCAGAACCCGGGGCCCATCGCCAGCAGCACGCCGTACGTCCCCGGGGCGGGGGGCCGCTCGCGGAGCGTGTCCTCCAGCACGTGGAGGACCGACGCGGAGGACAGGTTGCCGACCCGGGCCAGCGACTCCCAGGTCAGCGCGAGGGCCTCGCGCGGCACCTCGAGCGCGGCCTGGAGGGCCTCGATCACCTTGGGGCCACCGGGGTGGCAGACCCACCAGCCGACGTCGTCGCGCGTGAGGCCGTGGTCGGCGAGGAAGCCGTCGACGTCACCGCGCAGGTGGCGCTCCACCAGCGACGGCACCTCGGCGTCCAGCACGATCCGCAGGCCGTTGCCGGTGACGTCGAAGCCCATCGTGCGCTCGCTGTCCGGGTAGAGCCGGCTGCGCGAGTCGAGCACCTCGACCGGGCCGGGCAGCCCCGCGTCGCCCACCGCGACGACGGCGGACGCGCCGTCCCCGAAGAGGCCGCTGGCCACGAGGTTGGGCACCGACACGTCGTCCTGCTGCACCGTCAGCGAGCACAGCTCGACGGCGACCAGCACCGCCGTGTGGTCGGGGTGGCCGAGGAGGTAGTCGTGCACCCGGGCGATGCCCGCCGCCCCGGCCACGCACCCCAGGCCGACGAGCGGCATCCGCCGCACGTCCTCCCGCAGCCCGACGACCGAGGCGATCCGGGCGTCGAGGGACGGCACCGCCAGCCCCGTCACCGTCGCGGTGACGACGAGGTCGACGTCCGACGGGGTCAGGTCGGCGGCCTTGAGGGCGTCGGTGAGCGCCCGTGAGCCCAGCTCGACGGCGTGCTCGATGAACAGGTCGTTGGCGTGGCCGAAGTCGCGGAGGCTGCCGTACTCCTCCAGCGGCAGCACGGTGTGGCGCCGCCCGACGCCCGCGTTGGCGTGGAAGCGCCGGAGCAGCGCCCGGTCGAGGCTGCGCCCCGACATCACGGAGGTGAACGCCTCGGTGATCTCCTCCTGGCTGTGGGAGTGCTCGGGCAGCGCGCCCCGGGCGGACAGGATCCTCATCTCGGTTCCCTCATCTGCTTCTGGTCGGGGGCG
>CADCUM010000034.1 GCA_902805885.1 uncultured Nocardioides sp.
GTGGAACGCTGCGACGGGCGAGTCGACACGCCCGTCGTAGCCCCGGACCAGGTCGCTCAGCACCGCTCCGGCCTCGACCGAGGACAGCTGCGAGGGGTCGCCGACCAGCACCAGCCGGGCGTCGGGGCGGACGGCCTCGAGGAGCCGGGCCATCAACGTGAGGGACACCATCGACGTCTCGTCGACCACCACGACGTCGTGGGGCAGGCGGTTGCCGCGGTCGTGGCGGAACCGCGTGGTGTTGCGCGGGTCGCGGCGCAGCAGCCGGTGGATGGTCATCGCCTCCACCCCGGCGATCCGGTCGCGGTCGGCGGGAGAGAGGTCGGCGCCGGCGATCGACTCCTGGAGCCGGGCGGCCGCCTTGCCGGTGGGGGCGGTCAGCGCGACCCGCACCGTCTCACCGCGGGCGGCGTACTGCTCGTGGAGCGCGACCAGCAGGCCCGCGACGGCCGTCGTCTTGCCCGTGCCGGGGCCACCGGTGATGACGGTCGTCCACTGCCCGGCCGCGCGCAGGCACGCGGCCCGCTGCTCGTCGTGCGTGGCGGCGGGGAAGACCCGGGCCAGCGAGGTCGCCATCAGCTCCGCGTCGTGAGGTGGGACGGTCGCCGCCCGCGCCGCCAGGTCGCGGAGGACCTGGGTCTCCTGCTCGTGGTAGCGGTCGAGGTAGAGCAGGCCGCCCGCCTCCCACCGCAGCACGCCGGACGCCACCAGGGGACTGGCGGCGACCGCGGACGCCCAGGCGGCCTCCTCCGGCCACGGCAGGTCCGGCGCGACGGCACGGTCGAGGTCGGCCAGGGCCAGGCACACCGACCCCGCCCGGACGGCGCGGCACGCGAGCGCGGCCGCCAGGAGCACGGTCTCGTCGGTCTCGCCGACGACCAGGCCGAGCCCTCGCGCCACGTGGGCGTCGGCCGCCGTCAGGACCCCGGCGGCGTTGAACGCCCCCAGCAGGCCCGTCGCGCCGAGGGCGAGGTCGGGGTCCGCGGAGTCGACGGGCTGGAAGAGGTCGGTCACGGGCGCACTCCGTCGAGGAGGTCGGACAGGGACTCCACGAGGGCGACCGGCGGGTGCCACGAGAAGACTCCGCACGGCCGGCCGTCCACGACCGGGGTGCCGGGGCCGCACATCCCGCGGAGGTAGAGGTAGAGCACCCCGCCGAGGTGCGTCGCGGGGTCGTACGACGGCAGCCGCCACCGGAGGAAGCGGTGGAGCACGACGGTGTAGAGGAGGGCCTGGAGGGGGTAGTCGCTGTGGGCCATCGCCTCGTCGAGGACCGCCGGACGGTAGTCGTGAGCGGTGAGCGGGGCGCCGATCTCACCGAGCCAGTTGGTCTTGTAGTCGACGGTGAGGTAGCGGGTGCGGCCGCCGACCTCGCGGCGCAGGACCACGTCGATCGACCCGGTGAGGTAGCCGCGCAGCGCCTGCCCCGCCAGCTCAGGGTCGGCGTCGAGCGCGTCGGCGTAGCGACGCACCGGGTCGCCGTCGGGCAGGTGGGCCCGCAGGAGCGGCGCCAGGTCGCCGAGGGTCACGTGGTCGGCGGTGCGGGCCGCGTCGTCACCACCCGCGAGCGGCACCTCGAAGTCGAGCTCGGTCAGCCGGTCGGGCATCCGCACGTCGCGCAGCGTCGCGCCGCCGACCAGCGGGCCGAGAGGGCTGTCGCACACCGCGACCAGCGCGTCGGCCAGCACGTCCTCGTCGAGCGTGACCGGCCACCACACCCGGTGCTCGGCGATGTGGGACAACAGCTCCGCACGGAGGTCGGGAGCGGCCACGTCGGCGTGCTCCAGCACGGCATGGACCAGCGAGCCGAACGTCGCTCCCACAGGCAGCTCGGCCATCGGGGACGGGACGGCGGCGAGCCGGGCGTCCGCGGACGCGGCGGGGAGCGCCTCGGCCGGGGGCAGCTCGGCCTCGTCGTCGAGTCCGGGCACCTCCTCGGGCTCGGACAGCGCGGGCGCCCCGACGCCGCCGTGAGCGCCACCAGTACTCCCGTGTCCGGCCCCGGCAGCGGAGAGCGAGGAGTAGGACGTACGGCGCCAGTCGGTGTCGACGCGCCGGTCGAACGTGCGGACCGAGAGCGTCTCCCGCGAGGGCTCGAGCGGCGTGGGGTCGGGAGCGACCAGCGTCGCGAGCTCGGGCTGCGGTCCGCCGGCGTCGCGCCACGCCCCCAGCACCTCCACGATCCGCTGGTCGTCGGGCAGCGGCGCGTGGTCGGGCACCTCGGCCGCGCCGGCGACACGGCCGAAGAGCATCCGGTGGAGCGGTGAGCCCGCCGTGTTGTTGGTCGGGGCGTACCACGCGACGACCTGGGAGCGGGCCCGGGTGAGGGCGACGTAGAGGAGCCGCAGCGACTCGCCGGCGTCCTCGCTCCAGTGGCGGGCGAGGTGCGCGGAGCGGAGGGGACCGTCCCCGCCCACGTCGCGGCAGCGCCGGCCCTCGTCGTCGTGGAACAGGAGCACCCCGGGGTCCTCGGGCGTCCAGCGGCTCCAGAGCTGGGGCACGTAGACGACGGGGTACTCGAGGCCCTTGCTGCCGTGGATCGTGACGAGCTGGACCGCCTCGGCGTCGGAGTCGAGCCTGCGGGTCCGCTCGCTGGCGACCTCCAGCTTCTCGTCGGCCACCTGCGTGCGGAGCCAGGTGAGGAGGCCGACCGGGCCGAGCCGCTCCTCCACCGACACCCGGTGGAGGGCCTCCCCGATGTGGCGCAGGTCGGTGAGGGTGCGCTGGCCGCCCACCCTGCCCAGCACCCGGGCGGTGAGGCCCTCGTTGACCGCCGACTCGAGCACGGCGGCGACGCCGCGGCCGGTGAGCAGGTCGGCGAGGGTCCGCACCCGGTCGGCGAGCCGGTCGGTGAGGTCGTCGCCACCGGCGTCGAGCTCGGCCGCGGTGAGGCCGAGGAACGAGGTGAGCGCCACCGCACGCACCCGGTCGGTGCGGTGCGGCTGCTCCAGCGCCTCGAGCAGCACGAGCCACTCCGAGGCGGCGGGCGTGTGGAACACCGATCCGCCCGCGTTGACGACCGACGGGACCCCGACCGCGGCGAGCGCCTCGGCCGCCGCGGTCAGGTCGGCGCGCCGGGCAGCGAGCACGGCGACGTCGGCCGGCACGACGGGCCGGCCGTCGATCAGCGCTCCGCCGGTCAGCAGCCGCTTCACGTCCTGGGCGAGGTCGGTCGCCACGTGGCCGCGCCACCGGTCCACCGGACCGGGCTTGTCCCGGGGGCCCAGGCCCATCTCCTGGCGGCGTACGACGCGCAGCCGGAACGGTGCGCCCGCTCCCTCCAGCCGGGAGCCCTCGTGGTGCGCGCGCACCGGCAGCACGGAGATCCGCTCGTCGCCGAGGTGGGCCCCCTCGAGGAGGACGTGGAGGGAGCGCAGCAGGTCGGAGTCGGCCCGCCAGTTGACGTCGAGCGTCTGGTGGGAGGTCGCGACCTCCGCGGCGCGGAGGTAGGTGACGATGTCGCCGCCCCGGAAGGCGTAGATGGCCTGCTTGGGGTCACCGATCAGCACCAGCGTGGCGTGACCGTGGAACGCCGACTCGAAGACCTCCCACTGCACGGGGTCGGTGTCCTGGAACTCGTCGATGAGGGCGACCTTCCAGCGCCGCCGCATCCGCACCCGGGCCGGCGAGTCCTCGTCGCGCAGGGCGCACGCGAGCTGCTCGAGGAGGTCGTCGTAGCTCAGGACCCCGAGGTGACGCTTGCGGCGGTCGACCTCGTCGAGGACGTCGCACGCGAAGCGGACCCGCGCCGCCGCCGTCGAGTCCGGGTGGGTCTCGAGCACGCCCTGGGGCTCGACCACCGCTGCGGGGTCGTCGACGACCACTCGCGCGATCTCCGCCGCGACGGCGTGGCTCCACGGGGGTTGCGGCAGGTCGGCGAAGCGGGCGAGGTAGAGGTCGTCGACGACCTCCCGCGTCAGCTGCTCGAGGTCCTCCACGAGCACGGCGTCGGAGTCGGTGTCGCCGGCCACCCCGAGGCTGCGCAGCACCAGCTGGCAGAACTGGTGGATGGTGGCGATGGTGGCCGCGTCGAAGGTGGTCAGGGCGTCGGTGACCCGACGGAGGCGGTGCTCCCGCTCGGCCTCGTCGGCGTCGAGGAGCCAGTCGAGCAGGCGGTCGTCCCCGAGGTCGGCGCGCTCACCGCCGAGGGCGCGCTGAGCGCGCACCAGCTGGTCGCGCACCCGCTCGCGGAGCTCCTGGCTGGCCGCCCGGGTGAAGGTGACGACGAGCAGCTCGTCGAGGCACGCCACCCCCTCCGCGACGTAGCGGGTCACCAGCGAGGCGATCGTCCAGGTCTTGCCCGTGCCGGCGCTGGCCTCGAGGAGGGTGGTGCCGGTCGGCAACGGCCCGGTGATGTCGAAGGCGTCCATCACAGCGGCCCCAGCAGCTCGCGGCGGTCGCCGAGGAGGGGACCCCAGACCCGCCAGGCGTAGTGACCGAGCCGGTGAGGGCCGGTGGTCTCGTCCGCGCGCAACGGCGCCGCCAGCACGTCGTACGGCGCGTGCTGGCCGAACGCCCGGACGTGCCACGGGTCGCGGTCCTCACGGGGGAACCCGCCGTCGGCGAAGCGCGGGCTCTCCCACTCCTTGGCGGCCCGGGTGTCGGGGTCGCCGGTGCCACCGCGGACCGCGAGGCGCCAGTCCTCGGCGAAGACCAGCGACGTCTTCGGCGGCAGGGGGAGCGGCTCGCGCAGGCCCCGCTCGAAGACGTCGACCAGGTCGCGGAGCCACCCGCGCGCCTCGTGCTCGGGCAGGGGCGCCACCAGCGAGCGCTGCACCCCGCTGCGGTGCTTGCCGATGGTGTGGACGGCCCAGTTCTCGTCGGGGTGGCCGGCGGCGAGCGCCAGCGCGTCGAGCCAGCCGCCGACGCGCTGCTTGGCGCCGAGGTTGGAGTAGGTGACGGTGACGAGGTTGTTGCCGTGCAGGTCGTCGACCGTGCCGGTCACCCGCCGGTCGCCGAGGTCGATGTCGACGTCCACCACGCGCGGACCGCCCGCCTGCAGGCCGCGGGCCGCGGCGACGAGGGGTTGCGCCCGTGTCGCGACCTGTTGGAGGACCTTGACGCCCAGCTCGCGCGGGGGCAGCAGGCCGCGCAGCTGCTCGGCGACCATGGCCGTGGTGGGCTCCGCCCCGGCGAGCACGTCGCGGACCAGGCGGTCGCCGACGTCCCACTGCTCCAGCGCGTCGAGCACGACCGGGATGTCGTCGCGCGTCTCGTCGGCGTCGTACGGCGTGGAGATGGCGAGGCGGGACCGGAAGAACCCCCGGACGGGGTGCTTGAAGAAGTCGTGGAGGTCGGCCAGGGACACCTCACCACCGGGTCGGGCCACCTCGGGCAGCGGCTCCGGCACGAGCTGGCGGACCTGGGGGCGGGGGGCCCGAGCCGCGCGCGCACCCGCCAGGGCGGTGCGGTCGAAGGTGAAGGCGTCGGGGCCGGTCAGGCGCGCCGGCACCAGGTTGGCCTCGTCGAAGGGCTGGAGCGGGTGGGCGACGACCACGTGGTCGCGCACGGGGCTCGCCGTCGTGGTGTCGAGAGCGTCGAGGAGCTCGCCCAGCGGGACCGCGGGCGGCCGGGCGGCGCCGGTGTGCTCGCCACGGCCGGTGTAGGTCACGACCAGCGTCTCGGTGGCCGCGCCGATCGCGTCGAGGAGCAGCTGGCGGTCCTCGGCCCTGATGTCGCGCTCGCCGGTCAGCGGGCGGCGGGCCAGCACGTCGTCCCCGTCGGCCACCGTCTGCCGGGGGAAGACCCCGTCGTCGAGGCCGACCAGGCACACCACGCGGTGGGGGACCGAGCGCATCGGCACCATCGTGCAGACCGTCAGCGTCCCGGTGCGGAAGTTGGAGCGGGTGGGACGGCTGCGCAACCGGTGCCGCAGCAGGGCGCGGACGTCGGCGTGGCGCAGCTGGGTCGTGCCGGCCCCGGGCCACGAGGCGATGCGGGCGAGCTCGCGGTCGAGCTGGGCCGTCTGCCAGGCGGCGTCCGTGGGCGTGGCGGACAGGGAGCGGACGCCGCCGGCCAGCGCGTCGGTCCACTCGGTGACCGAGCTCGCGGCGTCGGCCCGCCCGAGGAAGGTGTGGAGCCGGTCGACCATCTCGACGAACCGGCCGAGCAGGTCGAGGTCGCCGTCGCCGACGTCGTCGAGCGGCAGCGTCCCGCCGATCGCGCGGTGGCCGAGCCCCGAGACCGCGGCCCCCAGCAGCATCCGGCGGAGTCCCTGCGCCCACGTGTTGTCGGCCAGCGCCAGGCCGTACCGCCCGCGGTGGGCTCCGTCGTAGCCCCAGCGCACGGCCGCCTGCCGCACCCAGGACGACAGCCGCTCGAGGTCGTCGTCGTCCCACCCGAACCGCAGGCGCACCGGCTCGCTGGCGGCCAGGTCGAGCACCTGGCTGGCGGTGAGTCGCCCCCCGGCGAGCTCGACGATCGTCGCGGCGAGCGCGAGCAGCGGGTTGGTCGCCCCGGGGGCGCGGTCCGCGAGGCGGACGCGCAACCGGTGGGCGGGGTGGCCGGCCTCCTCGCTGACGAGGTCCGCCAGGCCGAAGCCCGCCGAGACCAGGGGTGCGTAGCCCTCGATGTCCGGGCACATGACGAGGATGTCGCGCGGCTCCAGCGTGGGGTCGTCCTGCAGCAGCCCGACCAGCACCTCGCGGAGCACGTCGACCTGTCGGGCCGAGCCGTGGCACGCGTGGACCTGGACCGACCGGTCGTCGGGGGCGAGCGAACGCCCGGCACGGGTCGCCCCGTCGGGCGCACGTCCCGCGCGGAGGTCGCCCTGCAGCCAGCCGAGAAGGGTGTTCCCCGGTGCCGGCGCGGGTGCCGGCGGGGACTCCGTGAAGGGGACCGCGCCGAGGGTGCGGCGCAGCTCGCGGGCGTCGCGCCCCAGGGAGGCCAGCAGCGGGTGGCCGACGGCGGCCGCGGAGTCGTCCTCGGCCCGCAGGACCGGCCCGCCCGTGGCCGTCGGTCCCAGGGCCTGCCACACGGCCGTGGAGACCTGCGGCAGCCACAGGTGGACGTCGCGTCGGGTCGCCAGCGCGGACAGCAGCTGCACCTCCGTCACCGGGAGGCGGGTGTGGCCGAACAGGGACAACCGAGGGGGCAGGTCGAGGTCGTCGGTGCCGGACGTCAGCGCGGCCAGGGTGGCGGCGTGCCTCTCGTCGGGGGCGGGCGCGGGGA
Organism: uncultured Nocardioides sp.; assembly: GCA_902805885.1. Taxonomy (GTDB): domain Bacteria; phylum Actinomycetota; class Actinomycetes; order Propionibacteriales; family Nocardioidaceae; genus Nocardioides. The sequence continues at coordinate 7,171 of CADCUM010000034.1, forward strand.
CGCGGTCCACGAGCCGCCGCCACAGCTCGGCCTGCCACCGGAGGTCGTCGTCCAGGCGTCCGTCCGCGCCGTCGGTGTCGTCACCGGCCCGCCAGTCGGTCACCAGCTGCGGACGCTGGACGGCGTACGACGCGTAGAGCCCCGCGATCCGACGGGCCACGCCGTAGCGGCGGGAGCGCTGGACCCGGCCGTGCTCGCTGTCGTCGCCGTGGCCGAGGTGACGCGCGAGCGTGCGGAGCCGCGGGTCGCCGAGCGACTCGTCGATGACCTCGAGCAGCGGCCAGACGAGCTGGTCGGGGTCCCACGGGTCGTCGCCGCCGGACGGGCCGTCCCGTCCCAGCAGCAGTCCGACCAGCGAACCGGGTGACACGAAGTCGACACCGGCGCAGACCCCGTCGCCGCCCCGGAGACCGACGCCGAGGCGGTGGGAGAGTCGCTGGGTGAGCCACCGCTCGACGCCCCGTGCGGGAACCACGACGACCTCGCGGGCGAACGGGTCGGGCAGAGGGGTGACCAGGAGCTCGCCGAGCGCGTCGGCCAGCGCGTCGGTGCGCTCGCCGGTGTGCAGGTGCAGGGTCACGGTCAGCACCCTACGAGCGAGCGCCGACAACGCCGGCGTGCCCGGCGCTCTGCTAGCGGGTGGAGACCATGAAGACGACGACCATCACCGCGAGCACCACGAAGATCAGCACGAGGGCGATCGGGCCGATGACCGACCGTCCGCTCTGGTTCGTCGGGTCGACGCGGTCAGGATCGTTCGGGCCGGGGGTCATTCCTCGAACGTACCCGCCCGGTGCGGAGGAATGCGTCCCGCACGCCCACCGGCGAGGTGCGCACGGAGTGGCCCGGGCCTCGGACGAACCGAACCGGCGCGCCCGTGAATCCGCCCCCTTCATCACAAAGCACGCCGGTCCGGTGGTCCTCGGTGCCACGACGATCTGCTGGTTGCCGCGCGATCCAGGGGTACCCGGACAAAGCCCTGACATGCCCGTGACGTGCCCGGACCCCCCGTCGCGACGCGACGAGGGGTCCGAGGGAGCCGGTCAGGCGGTCTGGCGGATGTGACCGTCCTCGAGGCCGGCCCGGAGCTCGTTGAGGATCCTGGTCAGGAGCCTGGAGACCTGGGCCTGGGTCACGCCGATCGCGTCGGCGATCTCCTGCTGGGTGCGCTGCTCGAACCACCGCATCCGCACGATCGTGCGGTCGCGCGGGTCGAGGCGGCGCAGGAGCGGGCGCACCATGAGCCGGGCCTCGGAGGCCGCGAACTGGCTCTCCGGGTCGGCGATCAGGCTGCCGAGCACCGCGGTGCCGTCGGCCTGCAGCGGCTTGTCGAGCGAGGCCGGGGTGAAACAGCCCTGCAGGGCCAGCGCCTCGCTGACGGCGGCGATGTCGAGTCCGCCGTGCTCGGCGACCTCCTCGTCGGTCGGCCTGCGGCCGAGCTTGGCCTCGAGCTCGTCGCGGACCTTCACGGCCTCGGCCTGTGCCTCCTGGACGGACCGCGGCGGGCGGACCATCCAGCCGAGGTCGCGGAAGTGGCGCTTGAGCTCACCGCGGATCGACGGCACGGCGAACGACAGGAAGTCGCGGCCGAACTCGGGGTCGAAGCGGTCGACGGCGCGGACCAGGGCGAGCGAGGCGACCTGCACGAGATCGTCGTACGCGATGCCGCGACCGACGTGGCGGGTCGCGAGGTTGCGCGCGACCGGGAGGTTGATCACGACCACGCGGTCACGAGCCTCGGCTCGGCGGGCCTCGGTCTCGTCCGGGTCGTGGGCGATGCGCAGCAGTCGTGCTGTCTCCACCGAACGGTCGTTGTCGGCTGGGTCCTGGTGGGTGCGACGGGGTGCGTTGACCTGGACCAGGGTGGGCTTTTCACGCATGGGGGCGGTGTTCATCAGTGATCCTCTGGGGGCGGAGGGCCTCTCGCCGGGTTTCTTCAGCGAGGGGATGAATGTCCGTGCTGGGTCGTCGCGGTCCGGTGGGACCGGGGACGAGCCCGGTCGGCTCCGCTGTGCGTGACGGGGGAGCCGACCATGGAGTTGGCGCTTCGCTTCTCGCGTCAGTTCTTGAAGGCGTCCTTGACCTTCTCGCCGGCCTGCTTGAGATCGGCGCCCATCTGGTCGCCCTTCCCCTCGGCCTCGAGCTGCTCGTCGCCGGTGGCCTTGCCGGTGTGCTCCTTGGCGTGACCCTTGAGGTCGTCGGTCTTGTTGCTGATCTTGTCGTCGAGTCCCATCGTTCTTCCTTCCCTTGCGGTGGTCGTGCGATGTGTGACCTGCGCCGGACGAGCCGGCGAAGCTGTGTGACGAGGTGCAGGGGCGGTCCGCGTCGGTCATGGCGAACGACCCTGCAAATGAACCTGCCAGTACGGGCTGGGGATTTCGACACCCGAGGGGGTGGCTTTGTCAATAGCCCACCTGGGCCATGGACCATTTCGTGGAGAGATCGTGACCGAACGCTTCTCCGAGCACGTCGTGACCGGCGTCGCGGCGGGCGGTAGGTTCCCCGGATGCACGACGACCGCGACGAGACCGAGTCGGAGCGCGCCGACCGCAACTGGAACGAGCTGCTGCAGGAGCTGCGGGTCAGCCAGACCGGGGTACAGCTGCTGGCGGGCTTCCTGGTGACCCTTCCGTTCCAGCAGCGGTTCGACTCGCTCGACGGTTTCCAGCGCACCTCGTACCTCGTCCTGCTGCTGCTCGCGGTGATCACCGTGGGCGTGATGATGTCTCCGGTCGCGATGCACCGACACCTGTTCCAGGGCCAGGCCAAGCCGCAGCTCGTGAAGGCCGGCCACCGGATGACCCGCCTCGCGCTGCTCCTCATCCCGGTGCTGCTGACGGGCATCGTCTTCCTGGTCGTCGACGTCGTCGTCGACAGGACGGTGGCCGCGCTGCTCGCCGGCGGCGTCGCCGCGGTGATGCTCGTGCTGCTGGTGCTCCTGCCGACCCTCGCCGCCTCGAAGCACGCGACGCCGCGGGACGACTGACCCGCCGGGATCAGGTCCGGACGAGCGCCTCCAGCTCACGCCGTACGGCGTCGGGGACCTCGGCACCCGAGGCGAGGAGCCGCTCCGCTGCGAGCCGGTGCGCGACGCCCAGGGCTTCCGCGGCCGCGCACGCGACGTCCGGGACGACGCCCGTCGCCTCCCAGTTGCCACCCGTGTCGGCGTTCACCACCCGCTGCGTGGGCAGCCGCAGCAGGAAGTGCGGGTCCACGACGACCGACTCCACCGGGTTGGCGGCCCCGACGGTGGTCTCACCGACGACGACCGCGCGACCCATGGCCTGCAGGTCGTAGGCCAGCTCCTCGGTCCCTGACGGCGTCCGACCGCTCGTGAGCACGAAGAGCGGCTGCCGGGCCATCCGCGGCGCGGACAGGTGGGTCTGCGTCCACGTCTGCATGACGACCTGCCCCTCCCGGTCCACGACGTCGAGGAGCTTGCGTGTCGGCGGCTCGACGAAGTGGCTGACCAGGTAGGCCACCCCGGTGGGGGCGCCTCCGTTGCTCACCCGTACGTCGAGCACCAGCGCCGCGCAGCGGGACAGGAACGCCAGCGCGCCGTCGATGACCGGACCGGTGCCCTCGGGCTCGTCGAGGGACTCGATCACCAGCAGCCCGACGTTGCCGGCGAGGCGCTCGGCCCGGTGGATCCCCTGGTTGTGGTGGTCCTGCTCGGCCCAGTACGCCGCGAGCACCTCCGGGTCGTCCCACTCGTTCCCGACGGCCGGGTCGCGGGGCGCCCCGCTGTACCGCAGCTGGAGGTGCCGGTCCGACGACGCCGTCTGCAGCACCTCGGTGACAGCCGCGGCCAGCGCGGTCCCGCTCCGCCCGACGAACGCGCCCTCGTCGAGCGCCCTCACCACCGCGTCGGCAGCCTGCCGGCCGGCCTCGGGGAGGACGTACCGCTCCCGCAGCCGGACCACGATCCGCGCCAGGAGGTCCTCGTCCATGCACGGAGGCTAGGCGGCCCGGCCGGTCGCAGCCACCGGGTTGCGGTCGCCCCCTACGGGTGAGACCTGCCGTGATCGCGCCGCATTGCCGACATCCGTCCGTAGACTGACGCGATCATGGCAGCGGACGGCTTCGCCACCTTCCAGGCAGCGGGGTCGATGCAGCCTGCCTATCTCGCGGTGGACTGGGCGGCGACCGCGCTGGGGCCCGTGTCGGGCTGGTCGCCCGCCCTCCGTGCCACCGTCGACATGATGCTGCACACCCGGTTCCCGATGGCGGTCTTCTGGGGCGAGCAGTTCGTCCTCGTCTACAACGAGGGCTACACCGAGCTCATCGGCGACAAGCACCCCAGTGCACTGGGGTGCACGGCGCCCGAGGTCTTCCCCGAGGCGATGGACTTCATCGCGCCGATGATGGAGGCGGCGCTGGTCCGCGGCGAGGACTTCCGGTACGACGACGCACCCGTGCCCCTGCGCCGCCGGGGGTTCCTCGAGGAGTGCTACTTCACCTTCTCCTACTCGCCCGTGCGTGGCGCCGACAGCGCGGTGGAGGGTGTCCTGGTCGTCGCCGCCGAGACCACCGAGCAGGTGGTGTCGGCCCGACGGCAGGAGCTCCTGGGACTGCTGCTGGAACGACTCTTCGTCGTCCAGGACCTCGACGAGCTCGCCGAGCAGACGTGCGCCGTGCTCGGGACCGACCCCGACGACCTCCCGGTGGTGGACCTGCACCTGCCCAGTGGCAGGACCTGCTCGACCGCAGGTGCGCCCGAGCTGCCCACCACGCCGCCGTCGGGAGCCGTCGGGCGCCGGCTCGTCTCGGCGTCGCACGACGGGACGACGACGGTCTGGCTGCCACTGCAACGGCCGAAGGAGGGACGCCCCGACGACGGCGAGCGGCCGGTCAGCCCGGCGGCCGGCGTCATGGTGGTGCGGTGCAGCGACCGGCTGGTCTTCGACGGGACCTACCGGGTGTTCCTCCGTCTCGTGGCCGGTGCCGTCGCGACCGTGATCGGGCGCCTCAACACGCGTGCCGCAGACCTCTCGCTGCGCGAGCGCGAGCGGGCGTTCTCCACCGCGCTGCAGCGGAGCCTGCTGACGGCGCCGACCCGACCCCACTCCCTGCAGGTCGCGGTCCGCTACGAGCCCGCCACCGACGTCGCGCAGGTGGGAGGTGACTGGCACGACTCGTTCGTGCTGCCCGACGGTGCCCTCGCGCTCAGCATCGGCGACGTCGCCGGCCACGACCGGGACGCCGCGGCCGGGATGGCCCAGGTGCGCAACCTGCTGCGCGGGATCGCGTTCACGATGGAGGAGCCGCCTGCGCACGTCATGCAGGCGCTCGACCGCGCCATGGCGGGACTGGACGTCGACACGATCGCCACGGCGATCCTGGCCCGCGTCGAGCACGCGGAGGTCCCGGACGCCCCGGACGGGCAGGACGGCCAGGAGCACCTGGTGCTGCGGTGGACCAACGCCGGGCACCCGCCCCCCGCGCTGATCACCCCGGACGGCGTGGTCGAGCTGCTGGCCGCGGAGCCCGACGTCCTCCTGGGGGTGCTGCCCGACGGCACCCGCGCCGACCACGTCCGCGTCCTCGAGCCCGGCTCGACGGTGGTGCTCTACACCGACGGGCTCATCGACCGTCGGGGACACGGGCTCGACCACGGCTTCGAGTGGCTGGCGCGCACCCTCGCCGACCACGCGTCGGAGGACCCGGAGCAGCTGGCGGACAGCCTCCTCGCCGAGAAGCTCTCCGGCAGCGAGGACGACGTCGCCCTGCTCGTGCTGCGGGTCCCCTGAGCCGGGCCGAGGCTCAGAACACCGACCAGCCGGTCCGGTGGGTGAACTCGTCCAGGGCGGCGACGCCCGCGACCGAGTTGCCGGAGGTGCCCAGTCGCGGCCCCCAGACGGCGATCGTGCAGCGGCCGGGGACGACGGCCAGGATCCCGCCGCCCACCCCGCTCTTGCCCGGGAGGCCCACCCGGTAGGCGAACTCGCCGGCGGCGTCGTACGTCCCGCAGGTCAGCATGATGGCGTTGATGCGCTTGACCTGACGGGGGTCAAGCACCTGGCCTCCGGAGGCCCCCCGGCCACCGCGGGCCAGGAACAGCCCGGCGAGGGCCAGGTCCTGGCAGCTCATCGTGAGCGCGCACTGCCAGAAGTAGGCCTCCAGCACGTCCGTGACCGGGTTGACGAGGTTGCCGTGGCTGGCTAGGAAGTGGGCCAGCGCCGAGTTGCGGTGACCGCTCGCGGCCTCGGCGGCCGCGATGGCGGGGTCCGAGTCGATCGAGGCGTTCCCGCTCTCCCCGCGGAGCAGGTCGAGCAGCGCCGGACGGACGTCCCCCGTGGCCTGGAGGAGGTGGTCGGTCACGACCAGGGCGCCCGCGTTGATGAACGGGTTGCGGGGGATGCCGCGCTCGACCTCGAGCTGCATGAGCGAGTTGTACGGCGTCCCCGACGGCTCGCGGGAGACCCGGCTCCAGACCGCGTCCGCGTCCGTGGCGAGCACGAGCGCCAGGGAGAAGACCTTGGAGACGCTCTGGATGGAGAAGGGCTCCTGCGCGTCGCCTGCGGTGAACACCTCCCCCGAGGTCAGGGCGACGGCGAGGCCGACGGCGTCGGGGTCGACGGCGTCGAGGCCGGGGATGTGGGTCGCGACCTCGCCCCGGCCACGGACCACGCCGTCGGCGATCTCGTCGATCAGCGCCTGCAGGTCGGTCATGGACGGCTCCGGTTCTCGGGGCGCCGTGCGCGCCCCGACGGGACCGGACCCTAGACCCGACCCGCCGACGGACAGCGTCCGGGACGGCGCGCGGCCGAGCCGGTCAGCCGGTCACGGGAGCCGAGGCCTGCACCGGCACCGGCACCGGTGCGGGCTTGGGCTTCGGCTTCGGCTGGGGCGCCTGAGCTCCCTTCACCTCGGTGACGTGCTGGACGGGCCCGCCGCAGGTCGTGGAGGCCAGCACGGCGACCAGCTTGCCGCCCACCTCGAGGCGCAGACCCTCGACGGTGAGGTTCTCGCCGTCGACCGTCTGGTGGTTGAGCGTGATCCGGGCGACCGGGGCCAGCTGCTCGGGCAGCAGCTGCGTCTCGGGAGCCACCTCCCCCAGGAGCGCCGGCTGGGGTGCTCCGAGCACCTCGACGTCGGTCAGCGTCACGGTGCCGGTCTGGTCGTTGCACTCGGTCTGGAGGGTCCCGATCTTCGCGAGGGACACGATGTCGGCGTCCAGCAGGCCGGTGCAGAACTCGGCCGCGGCCGCGGTCGTCGGGATGTCGACGACCGCACCGACGGCCGGCACCTGGTTCAGTGCCTCGTTGAGGGGCTCGAGGACCTGGTCAGCGGGACCCGCCTGCTCCACGACGGTGCAGGCCTGCGTGAGCTTGGCGATGCCGTCCCTGAGCTGCTGGGGCAGCTTCGCGGCCTCCGAGCCGAGGGTGAGGTCGGTGACCTTGGCGGTGGCGCGGTCGTTGCCGGCGCTGAGGTCCATCACTCCGCCGGCGACCAGCGGACCGAGCTGGGCCGGGACGTGCCCGCCCCCCGTCTGGGTCGTCGATCCGTCGGACTCGACCGCGGGCTGGCCCGGGGACCCGCCGACGGAGGCGCCGTACGCCGAGGAGCCCGACTGGTGGTCACCGCTGGCGGTCGGTGCGGCCGTGACCACGAGCGCTGCGACTGCCGCTGCGATGCCTGCGACGCCGGCCTTGGCTGGGGTTCTCATGTGATCCTCCGGGACCTAGTACTGATCGACGATGACGAGGGTGCCGAGCGGCACCCGGCGGAGCTGTTCGAGGGCCTCGGCCGGCACGCGGACGCAGCCGTGGCTGACGGCGCGACCGAACACCGAGGCGTCCGGCCAGCCGTGGAGCGCGACGGTCCCCGGGCCGCCGCCGTAGCTGTCGAGGGTGTCGCTGTGCGAGCCGAGGGGCAGGATCAGCGGGGAGTAGCGCTGCTCGGGGTCGACGATCGACCCGAGCAGGAAGGTGCGTCCCACCGGGGTCGGCGTCTCGGGCGCGCCCACGGCGACGCTCCACGTCCCCACCAGGTCGCCGTCGCGGAGGAGATCGAGCCGGCGGGAGCCGACGTGCACCCGCACGAGGTACGGCGTCCGCCGCTCCTCGAGCTGCGCCGTCCGCAGCCATCCGGTCGAGCCGTTGGGACGGGACGGGAGCAGCACCTGCGTCCACTCCCCGCGCCGGCCGACCACCGGCAGCCACGTGTCGCCCATCTGCGTCGGCGTGATCTTGGCGAAGGCGCCACGCCCGGGCTCGGCGTGCACCGGGAGCGTGCGGCGCGGGTGGACGACGTCGCCCTCGGTGGCCTGGAGCGGCGCGGTGTCCCGGGGGGCGCGAGGGAGCTTCGCCTTCGTGGTCGAGGCCGCGAGCGTGGCCAGGTCGACGCCACCGGAGCGCTTGTTCCCGTCGGACGCGCTGCACGAGGTGAGGGCCGACACGAGGACGACTGCGAGCGCGACGAGCGCCACGGGGGACAGCGTCCCGCGCAGCGTGCCGAGCACGCTGCGACGCGTTGGCGCGACCGACACCGAGACCACCTCCCCTCTCCGCAAGACCCAACGACGCAGGGCGCAGATGGTGACGGGGGGCCGGACGAGGGCTCGGGACGGCGGGCCGGGAACGACGAAGCCGCAGGCCGGCGAGCGGCCTGCGGCTTCGTGTCTTGCGCGCCCGTAGGGATTCGAACCCCAAACCTTCTGATCCGTAGTCAGATGCTCTATCCGTTGAGCTACGGGCGCCTGTCGTCCGCTCCGCATGGCGGGGCGAGGACTGGATGAGGATAGCCGACGCCGCGGGGACCGGGGAAATCAGTAGTCGCGTCGGCCGGGTTCAGACGCCCCGAGCGTGCCCTAGGGTGCTGGACACGCACCGTGGCGGAAGCCCGCCGCGCAGACGAGAGGCATCGCGATGGCAGATCTCGAGGCGGCCCTGGATGCGGCCGGACTGACCAATCCCCGGGTCCGTGAGTTCGTCCGGCAGTACGCCGAGCTGACCGGTGCCGAGCGCGTCGAGGTGGTCAACGCAGCCGACGACGCGCGCCTGCTCGAGGAGGCCGTCGCTGCCGGCGAGCTGCAGCGCGCGGGGGAGGGTCGCTACTACTCGCGCTCCTACCACAAGGACACCGCCCGCTCGGAGGAGCGGACGATCGTCGCGACGAGCGACGAGAAGGACAGGGGCGTCTACAACAACTGGCGCCCGGCCTCGGAGATGAAGCCGATGCTCCACGACCGCATGCGCGGGGCGAGCGCCGGCAAGACGATGTACGTCGTCCCCTACCTGATGGCGCCGCAGGGCAACGCCCTCTCGCCCTGGGCCACCGGTGTGGAGCTGACCGACACCCGCACCGTGGTGCTCCACATGATCCGGATGGCCCGGGTGGGCGTGCAGTTCGTCAACGAGCTCGAGGACCCCGACTCCTTCGTCCGGGCCGTGCACGTCACCGGGGACCTCGAGAACCTCGGCCAGGGCACCGACGAGGACCAGCGCTACTTCGTGACGGTCGCCGACGAGCGCACCATCCTGCACTTCGGGTCGTCGTACGGCGGCAACGCGCTGCTCGGCAAGATCGCCCACGGGCTCCGGCAGGGGGCGTACGACGGCTGGGCGAGCAAGAAGTTCCTCGCCGAGCAGTACATGCTCATCGGGATCCACGACAAGGAGACCGGGCGGACCTACCACGTCTGCGGCGGCTTCCCGAGCGCCTCCGGCAAGACCAACCTCGCCATGATGGCGCCGCCCGAGGCGCTCGGCGACCGCTACCACGTGACGTTCTACGGCGACGACATCGCGTGGCTCTGGGTCGACGAGGAGTCGGGCCGCCTCTACGGCATGAACCCCGAGTACGGCGTCTTCGGCGTCGCCAAGGACACGAACGAGGCGACCAACCCCAACGCGCTGGCCTCGGTCGCGGAGGGCACGGACTGCATCTTCACCAACGTGGCCTTCAACCCCACGACGGGCGAGGTGTGGTGGGAGGGCAGGACGCCCAGGCCGCCGAACCCGCGGGGCTGGCTGGACTGGACGGGCTCGCCCGTGGCCGACCGCAAGGACAACGACACGGCGCCGTGGGCCCACCCCAACAGCCGGTTCACCACGACGCTCGACAACGTCCCGAACATCGCGCCCGACTACGACGCGCCCACCGGTGTCCCCATCGACGCGATCATCTTCGGCGGCCGGACCCGCGACCGGGAGCCCCTGGTCCGCGCGATCACCGACCTCGCCGAGGGCGTCTACGACGGGCTCACCCTGGGGGCGGAGGCGACGTTCGCCGCCGAGGGGGTGGACGGCCAGCTGCGCTACGACCCGATGTCCAACCGCCCGTTCATGGCGTACGGCGAGGGCGACTACGCCCAGCACTACCTCGACGTGGTCGGCGCAGCCACCGAGCAGCCGATCTTCGCCCACGTCAACTGGTTCCAGCGCGACCCCGAGGACGGTCACTTCCTCTGGCCGGGCTACCAGGAGAACCTCCGTCCGCTGCTGTGGCTGCTGCAGCTCAAGAACGGCGAGGTCACCGGCCGCCGTACGCCCGTCGGGATCCTGCCGACCGAGGAGGAGCTCGACCTGACGGGCCTCGACCTCCCGCCCGAGGACCTGCAGCGCATCCTGACCATCGACCGGGAGCGCTGGCAGCAGGAGATGGGGTTCCGGGAGGAGCACCTGTCCCAGTTCGGGCGGATGCCGGAGGCGATCTGGGAGGCGCACCGCCGGGTGGCGGGGGACCTCGACGCCGAGGCCTGAGGGGGAGCGCGGCGACACGCCGAAAGGCTCCTGAGGCCACAGACTTGATCAAGTCGAGTAATTCACTGTAGTTTTCTCCGCAGCACCCCACTTGCCCGGAGGAACACCCATGCAGAAGCTCGTCATGTTCGCCCTCGTCGGCGTCGCCGCCCAGCTCGTGGACGGCAGCCTCGGGATGGCCTACGGCGTCACCTCGACGACGCTCCTGCTGATGATCGGCACCAACCCCGCGCTCGCGTCCGCGATGGTGCAGCTCGCCCAGCTCGGCACGACGGCCGCCTCCGGGATCTCCCACCACTCCTTCGGCAACGTCGACTGGCGGGTGGTCCGCAACATCGCGATCCCGGGTGCGATCGGGGCCTTCGTCGGTGCCACGCTGCTCGTCAACCTGCCGGTCGACACCGCCAAGGTCGTGATGGCGGTGCTGCTGTTCTGCCTCGGCTCCTACCTGCTCGTCCGCTTCACGGTGAAGGGGTTCGACAGCACCAGGCTCGGCACCCAGGTCAGTCGCCGGTTCCTCGTCCCCCTCGGCGGAGTCGCCGGCTTCGTCGACGCCACGGCCGGGGGCGGCTGGGGCCCGATCGGGACCCCCGCGCTCCTGGCGAACGGGCGGATGGAGCCGCGCAAGGTCATCGGCTCGGTCAGCACGTCGGAGTTCATCGTCACGCTCGCTGCGTCCATCGGCTTCCTCACCGCCCTCGGGTTCGCCGAGGTGCAGTGGCAGATCGTGCTCGGCCTGCTCGTCGGCGGGGTGATCGTCGCGCCCTTCGCCGCCCTGCTGGTCAAGGTCGTCCCGGCGCGGATGCTCGGGTCGCTCGTCGGCGGCCTGATCCTCCTCACCAACACCCGCACGCTGATCAACGCCGACCTGGTCGCGGTCCCCGAGCCCGTCGCCGTCGTCACCTACGTCACCCTCGCGGCGATCTGGGGCTTCGCGGTGAACCACTCGTGGCGTGCGCACAAGGCCGAGGTCGCCGCCGCGGCGGCCGCACCTGGTCCCCGCGCGGCTGATCTCTCTGTGTAAAACTCCACGCGACTTCCACAGCGACGCCTACCATCGAGGAGTGCGACGCGCTGAGGGAACCTCCGCGTCGGGCGACCGTGCGACGATGCGCCGCCCGACCTGGGTCCTTGCCGCGCCCTTCTCCGTGGTGGCTCTCCTCGCGCTGGCCACGCTGCTCGCGCCGCCGTACCCCGACTCGTGGTGGGCCGCCGGGCTCGCCGTGGCCACCGGTGCCGCCGTCGGTGTCGCCGGGGTGCTCACGCTGGTCCACCGGGACAAGCCCTGGCTCAACACCCTGGCCGCCTACCTGATGTTCCCCTACGCCGGCTTCCTGCACCACGCAGCCGGCGGCTCGTCCTCCGGCATGACCGTGCTGGTGCTGCTGCCGATCCTGTGGCTGGCGCTCACCGGCACCCGGCGCGAGCTGTGGATCGCCGGCGCGCTGGCCCTGGTCACGTTCGCCGTGCCGGTCCTGCTGATCGGACCGCCGACCTACAGCCTCGGCGACTGGCGCCGGGCCGTGGTGTGGGCCGCGGTCGCGCTGGTGATCGCCCCGGTCATCCAGCGCATCGTCTCCGACCTCGGACGGGAGACCGCGCGCACCCGCCTCGCCAACGCGCGGGTCGAGAAGCTCTTCGAGGACGCGCCCCACGGGGTGGCCCTGCTGGACCCCGAGGGCAGGATCGTCCGGGTCAACACGGCGATGGCCGTGATGGTCGGCATGGAGCCCGAGGAGATGCGCGGGCACGGCTTCGAGGAGTACGAGTCCCCCGAGGAGGAGACGCTCCCGACCCACCTCGGACGCGTGCTCGACAACCGCGACGAGGTGCTCCAGACCGCGTGCAACCTCCGCGACTCCGGCGGCAACGACGTCAACGTGGAGCTCAGCAGCACCGTCGTCAACGACCCGTCGATGGGCGACATCGTCATGGTCAACGTGGTCGACATCTCCGACCGCCGCAGCTACCTCGACCGCCTCGCCCACCTCGCCGACCACGACGCGCTCACGGGGCTGGCCAACCGCAAGCGCTTCGACCACGAGCTGCAGCGCCACCTCGAGCGCTGCCGCCGCTACGGCCCGGTGGGTGCCCTGCTCCTGCTCGACCTCGACAACTTCAAGCAGGTCAACGACACGCTGGGCCACCACCACGGCGACCAGCTGCTGATCACGGTGTCCGGCCTGCTGCGCCGCGCGATCCGCAGCACCGACATCGTCGCCCGGCTCGGCGGCGACGAGTTCGCCATCCTGCTCACCGACGGCGGCGAGGAGGAGGCCCGTCGGGTCGCCGACCTCGTCGTCGACCGGGTCCGCGACCACGCCGCCACGCTCGACGGCGTACGCCGCCGGGTCACGGCCAGCGTCGGCGCCGTGACGTTCAAGGCCGCCGCCGAGCACTCCGCCGACGTCCTGGCGCTGGCGGACATGACGATGTACGACGCCAAGGAGGCCGGCCGCAACCAGGCGGCGGTCCTGCCCGAGGGCGACGCCCGCGGCCCGCGCAGCTCCGCGCGACTGCTCTGGCAGAGCCGCATCGAGGAGGCGCTGGAGACCGACCGCTTCGAGCTGCACCTCCAGCCGATCATGGACCTCAGCGACGACCGCATCGGTGCGGCCGAGGTGCTCCTGCGGCTGCGGGAGCAGGACGAGCTCGTGCCGCCGGCCCGCTTCATCTACATCGCCGAGCGCACCGGCCTGATGCCGCAGGTGGACGCCTGGGTGATCGCCCACAGCGTCGAGATGCTGGCCCGGATCCGCCGGCTCGACCCGGACTTCCGGCTCGAGGTCAACCTGTCGGGCCACTCCATCGGCCACCCGGAGATCGAGTCCACGATCGTCGAGTCCCTCCGGCGCCACGACGTCCCCCCGAGCTCGCTCATCCTCGAGATCACCGAGACGGCTGCGGTGGCCGACGTCGGCCTGGCGCGCGCCTTCGCCGAGCGGATGACCGACCTGGGCTGCCGGTTCGCCCTCGACGACTTCGGGGCCGGGTTCGGCTCGTTCTACTACCTCAAGCACCTGCTGTTCGACTTCGTGAAGATCGACGGCGAGTTCGTGGCCCACTCCAACCTCTCGGCGATCGACCGGACGATCATGCGGTCGATCGTGGGCATCGCCCGCGACCTCGGCAAGCAGACCGTGGCGGAGTTCGTCTCCGACCCCGAGGTGCTCGAGGTGGTCCGGGCGGAGGGTGTCGACCAGGCCCAGGGCTTCCACATCGGCCGCCCGGTGCCCTACGACGAGTTCGTGGAGGCGTTCCTCCCGCACGCACCCGTCGCCGCGTCCGACACCGTCGCCTGACCCCACCGGGCGCCGTCCCGTACGCCCTCCTGACCTGGCTTCCCACCCCTGGGTAGGGGGTCCCGAGACCCAGGTCACACGGCTTGATCGATCCAATATGAGCGTGCAACGGCGCGCACTACCGTCCCGAGGAAGTCGCCGACAACAGGCCGCGCGAACCGCGACGAAGGCTGAAGGGCTCCCGGGATGACCGCTACGACCGACATCGAGACGACCGCTGCGAACGGCGGCACGACCCCGACCACGCACGAGGGCATCCTCGCCTGGGTGAACGAGGTCGCGGAGCTGACCCAGCCGGACGCGATCCACTGGTGCACCGGCTCCGACGAGGAGTGGGACCAGCTGACCCGCGCCCTGGAGCGGACCGGCACCTTCACCCGGCTCAACCCCGAGATCAAGCCCAACAGCTTCCACGCCGCGTCCGACCCGACCGACGTCGCCCGGGTCGAGGACCGCACCTACATCTGCTCGCGCGAGGAGCGCGACGCGGGGCCCACCAACAACTGGATGGACCCCGACGAGATGAAGGAGCTCATGCGGGGGCTCTACCGCGGGTGCATGCGCGGCCGCACCATGTACGTCATCCCGTTCGTGATGGGCCACCTCGAGGCCGAGCGGCCGATGTTCGGCGTCGAGATCACCGACTCCGCCTACGTCACCGTGTCGATGCGCGTGATGGCCCGCATGGGCACCCAGGTGCTGCGCCGCATCGAGGAGCTCAGCGACGCCGGCCAGGACGTCCAGTGGGTGCCGGCCCTGCACTCCGTCGGGATGCCCCTGGAGGCCGGGCAGGACGACGTCGCGTGGCCCTGCAACGACACCAAGTACATCGTCCAGTTCCCCGAGGAGCGGATGATCTGGAGCTTCGGCTCCGGCTACGGCGGCAACGCCCTGCTGGGCAAGAAGTGCTACGCCCTGCGCATCGCCTCGGTCATGGCCCGCGACGAGGGCTGGCTCGCCGAGCACATGCTGATCCTCAAGCTCACCAGCCCCCAGGGCGTCACGAAGTACGTCGCCGCGGCCTTCCCCAGCGCCTGCGGCAAGACCAACCTCGCCATGCTGAAGCCCACGATCCCCGGCTGGAAGGTCGAGGCGATCGGCGACGACATCGCGTGGATGCGGGTCGGCGAGGACGGCCGGCTGTGGGCCGTCAACCCCGAGTACGGCTTCTTCGGCGTGGCCCCCGGCACCAACGAGCACACCAACCCCTACGCGATGGAGACCATCAACCAGGGCAACTCGGTCTTCACCAACGTCGCGCTGACCCCCGAGGGCGACGTGTGGTGGGAGGGCCTGGAGAACACCCCGGCCCGTGCGACGTCGTGGAAGGGCGAGCCGTGGACCCCTGACTCCGACGAGCTCTCCAGCCACGCCAACAGCCGCTACTGCACGCCGATCAAGCAGTGCTCGATCCTGGCGCCGGAGTACGACGACCCGCGGGGCGTGCCGATCGACGCGATCCTGTTCGGTGGCCGTCGCAAGACCACCATCCCGCTCGTGACCGAGGCCCGCGACTGGAACCACGGCACGTTCATGGGGGCCACGCTCAGCTCGGAGACGACCGCCGCTGCGGTCGGCGCGGTCGGCGTGGTGCGTCGCGACCCGATGGCGATGCTGCCGTTCATCGGCTACAACGCCGGCGACTACTTCGGCCACTGGGTCGACATGGGCAAGGAGCACGACGCCACCAAGCTGCCCAAGGTCTTCTACGTCAACTGGTTCCGCCGCGACGACGAGGGCGGGTTCCTGTGGCCCGGCTTCGGCGAGAACAGCCGCGTCCTGAAGTGGGTCATCGAGCGGATCGACGGTCAGGCGGCCGCCGTGGAGACCCCGATCGGTCACGTCCCGGCACCCGGGTCCCTCGACGTCGAGGGCCTCGACCTGAGCGAGACCGACCTCGCGCAGGCGCTCGCCGTCGACGCCGAGGAGTGGAAGGCCGAGCTCCCGCAGATCGAGGAGTGGTTCCGCAAGTTCGGCGACGACCTGCCTGACGTGCTCTGGGCGGAGCTGGACACGCTGCGGGCGCGCCTCGGGGCCTGATCCCACGCGAGACGATCGGCCGGTCCTCGGCCCGGCCGTGTGTCAGTATCTGCTGACTCCAGGCCGACGTGGGAGGTGTGCTGATGCCCTTCGGGCCACACGAGCGCGCTCTCTTCGAGACGGAGGCGGCTGAGCTCTACGAGGAGATCGTGGCTGCCGGCGGCCTCGGTGTCGACGACCCCCGGATCGTCCGCGGCGGCAACCGGCAACGGGCGTTCGGTCTGCTGCGCGAGCTGGGCCTGCTCACCCAGTCCGACGACGGCGGGACGTGGCGCGCGGTCGACCCGGCCACCGTGCAGTCCCAGGTCGTCGGACCGCTGGGGCAGCAGGGGGCGGAGCTGCTCTCCGAGTCCGCGCAGTGGGCCAAGGCCTTCGGGTCACTGAGCCAGGCCTGGCGGCGCTCGCCGAGCGCGGGCGGCGGGTCGGTGACCGAGCTCCGCGGCATCGCGACGATCAACTCCTTCCTCTCCGCGCTCGTCGCCGAGGCCGAGGCCGAGCTGATGACGGCCCAGCCGCAGTTCGAGAGGGCGGTCAAGGAGCTCAAGGACGTCGGGGCGGGTGAGATCGCCCTGCTGCAACGCGGGGTGAGCATCCGCACGCTCTACCAGCACGCCGCACGTCGCAGTGCCGACACCCGCCGCTACGTCGCCGCCGTCAGCGCGGCCGGAGCCGAGGTGCGCACGCTCGACGAGTTCTTCAACCGCCTGATCGTCGTGGACCGCCGGACCGCGGTCATCCCCAGTCACGAGGGCCACGGCGCGGCGGTGGTGATCCGCGAGCCGTCGATGGTGGCGTACCTCGTCGACATGTTCGAGCGCCACTGGGAACGCTCCCGCCCCTTCGCCAGCAGCGAGACCTCACTGCTCCGCGACATCGCGGCCGAGCAGCGGGCGATGACGATCCGGATGCTGCTCGAGGGGCGGGCGGACCCCGCCGGCGCCAAGCGCCTCGGGGTGAGCCCGCGGACGTACGCCGCCTACGTCGCCGAGCTCAAGACCGAGTTCGAGGTGGAGACGCGCTTCCAGCTCGGGTATGCGATGGGCAAGCTCGGCATCTCCGGTCGGGAGACCGACGAGCAGCTCGCGAGCGGACCAGAACGAGGGCAGTGACCTCGTGGTCACTGCCCTCGGTGGGGAGACGGGCCTGGGGGGAGGCCTGCGACCTCTGGGCTCGTGGGGGGGCCCGGGTCCTGCGTCTCGGCTCTGGTGGTGGCGGGGTTGCTCAGCCGTCGACTCAGCGGTTGACGACGCGGGGCTTGCCTCCCCAGGAGTAGTCGGCGGCGGCCGGGCTGGACGAGATGGCGACGAAGCCGAGGCTCATGACGGCGGCGAGGGTCGCGGCGGCCAGACGACGTGCAGGGGACATGACGTTCACCTTTGCAGGGGGTTGTGCCGAGAGGGAGGGCTGACCGCGTCATCATCGCCCAGCGGACGGGTCGCCGTCATCAGCGTCACACTGCAGGTGTGTGCATTGCATGTTCATGCAGAACGGGCGCACGGTGCGCGCCGGTGGTCGGCCCCCTCGCGGAGGGGGCCGACCCGTGGCGGAGGCGGGGGGATTTGAACCCCCGACAGGGATTAACCTGAACCCGCTTAGCAGGCGGGCGCCATAAACCGGACTAGGCGACGCCTCCCTGCCCGGCGCACGGCCGAGCAGCCGACAGGCTACAAGGCCATCGCCTGCGATGCCGAATCAGGTCCCGGCACGGGCGTGCCGAGGGTGTGGCGACGTCAGATGCGACGCATGCCGTGGCCCCGCTGCAGGTGCTCCTGGAGGTCGCGGACGAAGGCCTCGCGGTCGACTGCGAGAACCTGCACGGGGATGGTCGTCGTACGACCGTCGCGCAGCCGCAGCACCACGACGGGCGCCCCGGCGACCGAGGAGGTCACCGCGTCCTCCACGTCCTTCCAGCGCGCGGCCGTGACGCCGGCGCCGCGCACCCACTGGACGCGGTAGCCCTCCTCGGTGACGCGCACGACCCATCCGCGGCGCTGGTGCAGCACGGCCGCTGTCACGAACGCGGCGAGCCCGAGCACGACCGGGACCAGCAGCACCGCGGTGTGCAGGTCGAGGACCGCGACGAGGGCGGTCGCCAGCAGCACGAGGAGCGCGACGCCGACCAGCACAGCGCCCAGCAGGCGGGCTGCGACGGCGGGGTTGAGGCGGTACTCGGTCGGCACCCGCCGATTTCACCACGACGCCGGTCACCGCTCGCGGCCGCCCTCGTGCTGCCCCGAGTGCTCCGTCCCGCGGTGACGGGCCACCGGCCCGGTGTGTGGACCGCCTACACTCGGGCGCTGGCGACGTCGTACGACCTGCTCGGCGACGGCGCCTCGGAGGGGTGCCGGAGTGGCCTATCGGAACCGCCTTGAAAGCGGTCGTAGGGAGACCTACCGCGGGTTCGAATCCCGCCCCCTCTGCCAGGGCTCACGGGATGCCGGACCTCGTCCGGCTCGCCGCCTTCGGCCCCCCCGTCCGCGGAGGGTCAGCCCGCCAGGTAGCCGAGCCCCTGGATCCGCTCGATCTCCGCACGCAGCGCGGGGTGCGCGGCCTGGTCGGCGGCCCGGGCCCCGGCGACGTAGACGTGGTCCTCGGCGGTCGCCCCGTCGAACACGACGGTGACCCGGTTGGCCATCCGCGCGTTCATCAGCGAGCCCAGCAGGGCCACGGGGTCGGCGCGGTCCTCGAGCGAGAGCATCCGGGTCGTGTCGGGGATGCTCGGGACCTGCGCCGACGGCGCGCCTGCCGTCACCACCTGGTCGACGACGAACTTCTCCGACGGGACGGCCGCGGCGATCTCCGCGGCCAGCGCGCCGCCGCCGGAGGAGCCGACCAGCATGACCCGGGCGTCGTCCTCGGTGAGCGCCCCCTCGATCGCACGGACCACCGTCTGGACGTGGCTGGTGGGGTCGGCGCCGACGAGGCGCAGGCGCCCGTTCGCGGGGGCCGGGCTGCCGGGGAGGTAGGCGATGTAGCGGCCTGCTCCCACGCGCTGGACGCTCACCCGGCGGTCCTCCTCGACGAGCCGGGCCATCAGGTCCTCGAGGCTGCGGGGGGCGTCGGCGTCGCCCGCGGCGGCGGCCGGGGCGGCCTGCTCGGTCTCCACGAAGCCGCCGGCGGAGTCGCGGAACGCCGAGAGGGCGTCGGTCGGGAAGGCGGGCACCCCGATCGCCCGCATGCCGCCCCGCGCAGCGCTGTCGCCGTGCTCGGAGGCCAGTGCGCCGGCGGTCAGGAGCGAGCGCAGGTGGAGCCCCTCGAGAAGACCTCCACCGTCGGCCATGTGGTCCATCAGCTCGGGGTTGTTCTCCGCGAGCTCGTTGAGGTAGGCGGTGACCCCGTCGCGGTCCAGCGCGTCGGTCTCGATCAGCCCCGCGGTCACGATGGCGCCACCCAGTGCCACCTCGGGGGCGAGGTAGCCGATGGCCCGCCCGGCGATCGCGCCGAGCGTCTTGTAGGCCGCCTGCTGCAGCTCGTCGATCCAGCGGTAGGTCAGGACGGTCGCCCGGACGACCAGGGCGTCGGCGTCGAGCTCGACCGAGCGGGTGAGCAGCCCGTTCTTTCCGGTCGTGGCGGCCCGGACGTCCTCCTCGACCTGGGCCCAGGTCGGGCGCGACAGCTCGCTCGTGCCGACGACGTCGTCGTCGCCGAGGATCTCTGCGCCGAGGCGGGCGCGGGCACGCAGGTCGTGCCCGGATGCGTCGAAGAGGTCGGCCAGCGCCAGCATCTGGTCGTACTTGTCGGCAGCCACGGCGGCGTCCGTCACGGACGCGGAGCCGGACGTCGGGCCGGAGGCGGACCCGGAGGTGCGGTCGGGGAGGGGTCCGAGGTCGTTCATGCGATCACCTGGGCGAGGACGGGCGCGAGCTCGGTCGCGAGATCGGCTGGATCGACGCGGCGTACGACGACCCGCGGACCGTCGTCGTCGTGGCGGGGCGTGATGGAGTGCCACCCGTCGGCCAGGAGGACCCACGACACGACCCCGACGTCGGTGGTCTGCTCCCTGTCCACCTCGGCGGCGAGGATGCGCAGCCGGCCGCGGCTCTCGGTGTGCAGCGCGGACACGGCGGCGGCGACCGCAGCGACGTCGAGGACCTCACCACCGGCGGCGGCGACGGCTGCGGACTGCTCGACGAGCACCGGCACGAGGTCGGAGCGCCCGGCCAGCAGCGCCTCGCCGACGGCGTCGACCAGGGAGTAGGGGACGTCGAGCTCCGCGGGAACGGCGGAGGCTCCGCTCGGCACGTCGGCGGGCACCGCGGTGACGCGGCACAGCTCGATGGTCCACTGCTCGGTCGCCAGCCAGGCGAGCTCGAAGACGATGCCGTCGCAGGTCGAGAGCGTCGCGACGGCGTCGTCGGCGTGGCGGTGCCACGCCTTGACCTGGTTGCCGCCCGCCGCGACGTCGATGTCGAGCGCGAGCCGCGGCGTCGCCAGCAGCCCGACGGCGCCGAGGAGACCCGGGTCGGCGACGCCGTCGACGACGAGGCCACGACGCCCCAGCGTCTCGACCGGGTCGTGGAGCGAGTCGAGCGCGCGCGCGTAGGCGGTGTGGTCGGACGTGCCCCGGGTCTGTCCCAGGCGTCCGGAGAGGTCGCCGCCGGCGTCCTGCTCCACGAGGTCGAACGGCAGTGGCGCTCCGCCCGCGAGGTCGGCCACGAGGCGCAGCTCCGGCAGCGTGAGGGCCACCCGTCGGGGCAGCCCCTCCAGGAACGACGCCGACGGCGCGGGGCGGGTGGTCAGGTCGATGGTCACCATCATCAGAGTCCCGGGAGCTCGACGGTCAGCCAGTCCTTGTGGCCGGCCGGGGGCGGATCGAAGGCGAGGAGCGCCGCGTCGTCGTCGGCGTCGCGTGCCGTGGCGGCCTCGCCCGCCGCGCTGGCAGCCGTGTCGGCGTACGCCGCCCGGCTCGCGCGGGTGCGCGCCTCCTCGACCATGGCGGCGGCCCGGTGGCTGCGGTCCTCGATGGCCTCCTCGGCGAGGTCGACCTCGGTGAGGTGCCGCGCGAGGGAGTCGGCGGCCGTCTCGTGGTGGCCCGCCACGCTGCGGAGGTGGGCCGCCCGCTCCTTGACGCGGGTCCGCATCGCCTCGGCGGCGCGCCCGTGCCACGGGACGGACTCGGACTGGGCCACCAGGCGGTCGGCGAGGGCGCGGACGTCACCGGCCTGCTCGCGGAGCTGGAGCACGCGCTTGCGTGCGGTCGCGGTGTCGCCGTACATCGCCTCACGTCCCTTCCTCGGCCGTGCCCTACCCGGTGGCCCGGGTGCTGAAACATCGAACTACCGGTGGTCTCGACCAGTCGCGGCCGGACTCCCGCGGCGTTCGGCGCCGATAGGATCGCCGCACCCGACGGCGGAGCGAGGTGCCCGTGACATTCGACGTCCACCAGCTCGACTCGTTCGTGCTGGCCGGGGCGCTCGTCACGCTGGCGGCGATCCTCGCCGTCCGTGCCTCGGCGGTCGCCGGGCTCCCGTCGCTGCTGATCTACCTGCTGATCGGCGTGCTGCTCGGCGAGGCCGGGCCGGTGGGCATCCACTTCGAGGACGCCCAGCTCGCCCACGCCCTGGGCTTCGCCGCGCTGGCCGTGATCCTCGCCGAGGGCGGGCTGACCACCCAGTGGCGGCAGGTCCGGCCGAGCATGCGGCTGGGGGTGTCCCTCGCCACCGTCGGGGTGGCGGTGTCGATCGCCCTCGTGGCCGTCCCCGCCCACTACCTCCTGGGACTGCCCTGGGAGCTGGCGGTGCTGCTCGGCGCGGTCTGCTCGCCGACCGACGCCGCGGCGGTCTTCTCGGTGCTCCGGGTGGTGCCGCTGCCGCGTCGCCTCACCGGCGTCCTGGAGGCGGAGTCGGGGTTCAACGACGCGCCGACCGTGGTGCTGGTGACGCTGATCTCCACCGGCGCGGTGGCCGAGGAGGGGCTGCACGTGATCGCGGCGCTCGTGGTCTACGAGCTCGCGGCCGGCATCGCGATCGGCCTGGGGGTGGGGTTCGCGGGCGCCTGGGTGATGCGCCGGGCGGCCCTGCCCTCGTCCGGGCTCTACCCGCTGGCGGTGCTGTGCCTGGCGTTCCTGGCGTACGGCGTGGCCGCCGCGGTGCACGCCTCGGGGTTCGCGGCGATCTTCGTGGCGGCCCTGGTCCTCGGCAACAGCGACCTCCCCCACCGGGTCGCCACCCGGTCCTTCGCCGAGGGCGTCGCGTGGCTGGCCCAGATCGGCCTCTTCGTGATGCTGGGCCTGCTCCTCTCGCCCGGTCGCATCACCGGCACGACGGTCCTCTACGCCGTCGCCACGGGCCTGGTCCTCACCTGCGTGGCCCGGCCGGTGTCCGTGGCAGTCAGCAGCCTCGCCCAGCGCATGTCCGTGCGCGACCTCGCCTTCGTGTCGTGGGCGGGGCTCCGGGGGGCGGTGCCCATCGTGCTGATGACCATCCCGCTGGCCGAGGGCGTCGAGGGGGCGGACCGGCTCTTCGACATCGTCTTCGTGATGGTCGTCGTGTACACCCTGCTCACCGGGCCCACGCTCCCGCTCGTCGCCCGCCTGCTCGGGGTCGCCGAACGGTCCGTCCCGAGAGGGCTCGAGGTGGAGGCCGCCCCCTTGGAGCGGGTGGCCGCCGACCTCCTGCAGGTCTCGATCGCGTCGACGTCCCGCATGCACGGTGTCGAGGTCGGGGAGCTGCGCCTGCCGGCCGGCGCCTCGGTGTCCCTCGTGATCCGCGCCGGGGAGGCCATCGTGCCGGAGCGCCGTACGGTCCTGCGGCACGGTGACGACCTCGTCGTGGTGACGCCCCGCAAGGTCCGGGAGGCCACCGAGCAGCGCCTGCGGCACGTCTCCACGCACGGCCGGCTGGCCCAGTGGCTCAGCGACGAACGACGACGCTGAGGGTCAGTCCTCCGACCCGGTGGCGCGGCAGAAGGCGGTGTCGTCGAACGCCTTGACGGTCTTGACCTGCTTGCCGCGGAGCGAGTCGAAGTCCTCGCCGACGACGACGCTCACGCCGACGCCCAGGGACTCGCCGGACACGACCTTCGCCCCCCTGAACTGGCGCCGCACCAGCCGCACCGCCGGGTTGTCGGGGTCCTTGGCGACCACGACCGTCTTCTCGGTCTGCTCCGGGGCGTTGCCCGTCTCGCCGGCGACGAAGTCGCGCTCGACGAGCAGGTCGAGCGTGGAGCCGGCGAGGCCGGTGCGGGCGCTGCCGTTGAAGACGCTCACGACCACCTGGTCGCGGGTGACCGTCTCACCGGCGGCGACCTCGGTGTCGTCGCAGATCGGCGCCTCCTCGCTCACGGGCAGCGGAGCGGTCAACGCCCGCCAGCCCCACACGGCCGCGCCGACGAGCACCAGGACGAGGGCCAGCAGCGTGAGCCCCGAGCGCACCCCGGCCCTCACGAGGAAACCACCGTGTGGACGCGGGCGTGCAGCACGGCCCGCTGGTGCAGGGCGGCGCGCAGGGCGCGGTGCAGGCCGTCCTCGAGGTAGAGCTCGCCCTCCCAGGAGACGACGTGGGCGAAGAGGTCGCCGTAGAACGTCCCGTCCTCGTCGAGGAGGGCGTCGAGGTGCAGGGTGTCCTTGGTCGTGACCAGCTCCGCCAGGCGGACCTGGCGGGGCGGGACGTCGGCCCAGTCGCGCTGGGTCAGCCCGTGGTCGGGGTAGGGACGGCCCTCACCCACCCGCTTGAAGATCACGCCGCGACTATATCGACGGCGCGTTGCGACGGTGCGGCCGCTGACTAGGCTCGGCCCATGAGTGACACCCCTGCGTCGCCCGGCACGACGCCCGCCGCGATGACCTCCGCGTCCGCTGACGACCCGATCTCGGCGGCTGTCAGGGCCGGGTACGCGTTCGAGGGACCGGCGCTCGAGCTCGGGGGGCTGATGCTCGACGCGCAACGACTCTCCGACGTGCCGGTCCGGATCCCGCTGGCCATGCTCAACCGGCACGGCCTCGTCGCCGGCGCCACCGGGACGGGCAAGACCAAGACGCTCCAGCTGCTCGCCGAGCAGCTCTCGGCCCACGGCGTGCCCGTCTTCGCCGCCGACATCAAGGGCGACCTGTCCGGCCTCGGCGTGCCGGGGGAGGCGAGCGAGAAGCTGACCGCCCGTGCGGCGAGCGTCGGGCAGGAGTGGGTCGCCACCGGCTTCCCCACCGAGCTGTTCGCGATCGGCGGCCAGGGGGTCGGCGTCCCGGTGCGGGTGACGATGAGTGCCTTCGGGCCGACCCTGCTCGCCAAGGTGCTCGACCTGAACGAGACGCAGGAGTCCTCCCTGGGCCTGGTCTTCTACTACTGCGACCAGAACGGCCTGCCGCTCCTCGACCTCGCGGACCTGCGGGCCGTGCTGCAGTACCTCACCGGCGACGCCCAGGGGAAGGCCGAGCTCAAGACCATCGGGGGACTCTCCGGCCAGACGGCCGGGGTCATCCTCCGCGAGCTCGTGGCGTTCGAGGCCCAGGGCGCGGACGTGTTCTTCGGCGAGCCCGAGTTCGAGACCAAGGACTTCCTCCGCACCACCGAGGACGGACGCGGCATCATCAGCCTGCTCGAGCTGCCGAACCTCCAGGACCGGCCGGCGCTGTTCTCCACGTTCCTCATGTGGCTGCTGGCCGACCTCTTCCACGACCTGCCGGAGGAGGGCGACCTCGACAAGCCCAAGCTGGTCTTCTTCTTCGACGAGGCACACCTGCTCTTCGACGACGCCTCCGACGCCTTCCTCGACCAGATCGCCCAGACGGTGCGGCTCATCCGCTCGAAGGGTGTCGGCGTGTTCTTCGTGACCCAGTCGCCGACCGACGTGCCCGACGAGGTGCTCGGCCAGCTCGGCTCGCGCGTCCAGCACCAGCTGCGCGCCCACACGCCCAACGACGCGAAGGCGCTCAAGGCGACCGTCAACACCTACCCCGGCTCGGCGTACGACGACCTCGGCGAGGTGATCACCACCCTCGGCATCGGCGAGGCCGTGGTGACGGTGATGGACGAGCGCGGTGCCCCCACCCCGGTCGCGTGGACCCGGCTGCGTGCGCCCGAGTCGCTCATGGACCCCGCGCCGGCGGACCGGATGGCGGCAGCGGTCGAGGCCTCCCCGCTCCGGGCCAGGTACGGCGAGCCGATCGACCGTGAGTCCGCGCGGGAGAAGCTCGCCGCGCGCCTCGAGGAGGGTTCCCGCAAGGCGGCCGAGGACGCCCGCGTGCAGGAGATGGCCCGCGAGCAGAAGGCCGAGCGGGTCACCAGGCAGGCGAAGAAGGACGACGACGGCATCGTGATGGACGTCGTGAAGTCCAGCGCCTTCAAGGACTTCATGCGCACCGCCGCGCGCGAGGTCGCGCGGGGGATGTTCAAGTCCGGTCGCCGCTGAGGGAGGAAACTCCCCGGCTATCCGGGGAGTTTCCCCCTTCGGTGCCAATGCCTTGCCTCCGAAGCAGGAGACTCGCCGACGAAGGTCGCCTCGACGGGGCGCTCAGGTACGCCGTACGCCGCGCCGCGCCGCCCGGCTACGAGGGGCGGACGACCGCACGCGTCGAGCACCCGCTCACATCGTCGGGTCGGTCCAGGCGAGCTGGGTCGTCTCGGTGCCCCGGTCGCGGGTGACGAAGCGGGCGCGGCCCGGCGCCGCGGGCTGCGGGCGCAGGTTGCCGATCAGGACGCCCTCGTCACGCGGCCCGGAGAGCATCACGCCGGGCATCGCGAGGTCGCGGAGCGACTGGATGACGGGCTCGTAGAGGGCGCGCGACGCCCCGCCCGTGCGGCGGGCGACGACCACGTGGAGGCCCACGTCGCGGGCCTGCGCCATCAGCGGCTGGAGGGCTGCCGCGGGCGAGGACTGCTGGGTCGCGACGAGGTCGTAGTCGTCGATCACCACGAACACCTCCGCCCCGGTCCACCAGGAGCGGTTGCGCAGCTGCTCGGGCGTCACGTCCGGCCCCGGGATGCGGCCCTCGAGGTAGGTGGCGATGTCCTTGAGCGTCGGCGTCGCCTGCGTCGCGGAGGTGAGGTAGTTGAGCAGGTAGTCGTCGGGGACCTCGCCGAGCATCGACCGCCGGTAGTCCACCAGGACGATCTGCGCCTCCTTGGGCGTGCGCGTCCGCATGACCTCCTTGACGTACGCGCGGAGCAGGGCGCTCTTGCCCGACTGGCCGTCGCCGAAGACCAGCATGTGCGGCTCGGCGTCGACGTCGAGGCCGATGGGCGCGAGCTCCTTCTCGTTGATGCCGAGCAGCAGCGTGCGCTCGGGCATCCCGCGCCGCTTCGCGTCGTCGCGGACCTGGTCGAGCGTGACGACATCGGGGAGCAGCCGCAGCTTCGGGCCGGCAGGCCCCTGCCAGGCCTGCGCCATCCGGTCGATCAGCGCGTCCACCCCGTCGCCGAGGGTGTCGGCGCTGCCGTCGCCGTCGACGCGCGGCAGCGCCCCGAGGAAGTGCAGCTTCGACGGCACGAGGCCACGACCCGGACGACCGGCCGGGACGAGGGCTGCCACCTTCCGGTCGACCTCCGAGTCCAGCGGGTCGCCGAGCCGGAGCTCGAGCTTGGACCCGAAGACGTCGCGCATCGCCGCGCGGTAGTCGGCCCAGCGCGTCGAAGCGGTGA
Source organism: uncultured Nocardioides sp. (assembly GCA_902805885.1). Lineage (GTDB taxonomy): Bacteria > Actinomycetota > Actinomycetes > Propionibacteriales > Nocardioidaceae > Nocardioides. The sequence continues at coordinate 33,793 of CADCUM010000034.1, forward strand.
CGAGGTGCAGGCCGAACGTGAGGCCGCGCGCCGCCAGCTGCTGGATCTCCATCTCGAGGTCGTCGAACTCCGCGCGGAGGGTGCTCCACCCGTCGATCACCAGGAAGACGTCGCCCCAGCCGTCGTCGGCCCGGCCGGCGGCGCGGCGCGACCGGTAGGTCTCGATGGAGTCGATGCCGTTCTGGCGGAAGTAGGCCTCGCGGCGGTCCACGATGCCCCCGACCTCGGCCATCACCCGTCGTACGACGTCCGGCTCGGACCGCGTGGCCACCCCCGAGACGTGGGGCAGTCGGGTCATCGGGGCGAACGTGCCGCCACCGAAGTCGAGGACGAAGAACTGCGACTCCAGCGGGGTCGTGGTGAGCGACATGCTCGCCACGATCGTGCGCAGCAGGGTGCTCTTGCCCGACCGCGGGCCGCCGACGACCGCGACGTGACCGGCGGCGCCGCTGAGGTTGAGCGTCATGGTGTCGCGCCGCTGCTCGCGCGGACGGTCGACCGTTCCGAGCGGGATGACCAGCCCGGGGACGTTGCGCCACTGCGGCGAGACCAGGCCGAGGTCGGGGCTCTCGACGAGGTCGGGCATGAGCTCGTCGAGGGTGTCGGGGACGTCGAGCGGCGGGAGCCACACCTGGTGGGCCTCCGGCCCCTTGCCGATCATCCGCTGGACCGCGACGTCGAGCAGGGAGGGCTGCTCGCCCTGCTGCTGCGGAGCCACCGGCGCGGCCTCGGTGTCGCCCTCGTCGACCTGCTCGAGCGCCTGGACCTCCGAGATGGTGAAGGGCAGGATCCCGCGGATCGCGCCACCCTCGTCGCGGGTCACGCGTGCGCGCGTCGACGGCGGGCCGGAGACGTACGCCGCCTTGAACCGCAGGAGGGTGGACTGGTCGGGCTTGAGGTAGCCCAGCCCGGGGACTGCCGGGAGCTCGTAGGCGTCGGGGACGCCGAGGACCGCACGGGACTCGCCGGCGGAGAAGGTGCGCAGGCCGACGCGGTAGGACAGGTGGGACTCGAGGCCGCGGAGGCGACCCTCCTCGAGGCGCTGCGAGGCCAGCAGCAGGTGCAGGCCGAGCGAGCGGCCGAGACGCCCGATGGCGACGAAGAGGTCGATGAACTCCGGCTTGGCCGAGAGCATCTCGGAGAACTCGTCGACGACGATGAACAGGGAGGGCATCGGCTCGAGCGGCTCGCCGTTGGCCCGCGCCTTCTCGTAGTCGCGGATGGAGGCGTAGTTGCCGGCGTCACGGAGCAGCTCCTGGCGGCGCGTCATCTCGCCCGAGAGGGCGTCCTGCATGCGGTCGACCAGGGTGAGCTCGTTGGCGAGGTTGGTGATCACGGCGGAGACGTGCGGCATGTCGGCCATGCCGGCGAAGGTCGCGCCGCCCTTGAAGTCGACGAGCACGAGGTTGAGCTGCTCCGAGGAGTGCGTCATCACCAGGCCCAGGACCAGGGTGCGGAGGAACTCGGACTTGCCGGAGCCGGTCGCGCCGATGACCAGGCCGTGGGGGCCCATGCCCTGCTGGGCGGACTCCTTGATGTCGAGGTGGATCAGGCCCCCGCTGTCGCCGATGCCGATCGGCACGCGCAGCCGGTCACGAGCGGGCCGGGGCCGCCACGCGGTCGCCGGGTCGTAGGTGTGGATGTCCCCGAGCCCGAGGAGGTCCATGTGGTCCGGACTGGCGGAGGTGATGTCCACCGCGGCGCCGGCGGCGGAGGACTCCGCGGTGGCGGTCTTGAGCGGCGCCATCCGGCGGGCGAACGCCTCCGCGGTCGCGAGGTCGCACTGGTCGGCGAGCGCCTTGACCGGCTCGCCGCGCAGCCGGAGCGCCCGCACCGGGTGCAAGCCCTGCTCGGGCGGCGCGTCGGTGAACTCGAGCCGGAGGCGCGTGGCGTCCTCGAGCTCGTCCCACCGGGTCGGCAGGTCGAGCAGCGTGACGCCGTGGAGCCCGTCGGGCGGCACGATGTGGTTGCCCGGCGGGAGGGTGCCGCCGTCGATGACGAGCAGGATGTGGGGCGTGGCGGCCCGCTCCTCCGCGCCGAACCGGGGACGGTCGCTGAGGTCGGGCGGCAGCAGGTTGCCGAGGTCGTCGAGGGTCGTGGACACGAGGCGCTTGGGGCCGACGGCGTCGACCTCGCGGCTGCTCTGGGCGTGCGGCAGCCACTTCACCCAGTCCCAGTGGACGAGGTTCTGCTCCGAGCTCAGCACGGCCACGACGAGCTGGTCGGGGTTGTGGAACGCCGTGGCGGAGCAGATCAGCGCACGCGCCGTCGCCCGCGCCTCGTCGGCCCCGCCGCACAGCTCGATCCGGTCGAACGCGCGCAGGTCGATCGAGGCAGGCAGGTTCGGCTGGACCCGGTGCACCACGAGGAGGCGGTGCAGCGCGGACGCGGCGGCCGGGTCCACCTGGTCCACGGGTGCGCTCTCCGGCGGCACCAGCTCGAGGGAGAGGGGCTGGGAGCACAGGCCGTACCGCACGTGCAGGTAGTTCTCGTCCGAGGGACCGTGCTCCCACAGCCGCGTCCGGTCCTCGGCCAGGGCGGGGAGCGCCGACGGGTCCGGGTGGTGCCAGTTGAGCGCGCGCCGCTGCTGGTCGGCCGCCTGGCGCGCGACCTTGCGGATGTTGGACAGGTAGCGCAGGTACTCCGTGCGCGAGCCGGTGACCTGCTGGGCCCGCTGCTTCCGCTGCCGGTCGATCTGGACGACGATGAAGCCGAGGGTCGCGAACAGGAACATGCCCGCTGCGAGGAAGCTGCGGCCGCGGTTGCTCCCACCCATCGTGGCGACCAGGACGATCGAGCCGAGGCTGCCGAGCATCGGGATGGCGTTCATCAGGACGCCGCTCGCGCCCTCGCCCTCCTGCAGCTCGGGCGGCGGCTGCAGGACGATCTGGCCTCCCGGCATCTCGGGCTCGTCCAGCCGCTGGCCACCACGCAGTGTGGTACTCACCCGTCCCCCTCGCCGTACCTGATCAGGTCGGACGAATGATAGGTGCGGGCCGGACGGGCGACCAGCCTGCCGACCACCCTGCCCACCACCCTGCCGACAGGGGTCCGCTGCGACTACCCTCGGCGGGCACACGCACGCAGCGCAGCGAAGGGGGACGTCGGTGTCGGAGGCATCCGCGCAGCCCGCCGCCGCGGGCTCGACGATCGCGGTCAGCGTGCACGGTCCCGCGGGCGTGCTCGACCTGGTCGTCCCCGCCGTCGCCCGCTCGGTCGACCTGGCGCGGGAGTACGCCGACCAGGCCGGGCTGGCGGGCATCCCGCTGATCCAGACCGCGCTCGGCGAGCTGGTGCCGGCGGCCCGTCCGCTGGTGGACGCGGGGGTGGAGTCCGGCGACGTCCTCGTCGCCACCCAGGGGGTCCACCGCCCGCGCCGTACGACGCTGCTCGAGGCCGCCCGCAACGCTCCCGAGACCCCTGCGCTCGCGAGCCTCGTCGCCGCCGTCGCCGCGGTCGCCGCCACCCTCGCCGGCTGGTACGCCGCCCGCGTCGGCGAGGAGACGATGCGCACCGTCACCGTGGGGCTGCTGCTGGCCTGCGGGCTCGTGGCGGCCCTGCCCCTGGGCCGGCACCACCGCCAGCGCGCGGCTGCCGCGCCGGCCTTCGCCGCGGCTGCCGCCTTCGCGGCCCTCTACGTCCCCGGCGACCACCTGCTGCCCTCGGTCGTCGCGGCCTCCGCCCTCGCGGCGGCGGTCGTCGCCGCCATGGCCCGGGCGACCGCGGACGAGCCGGACGAGGCGAGCACCGTCTGGATCGTCGCCGGTCTCACGGTGTTCGTGGTCTGTGCGCTGACCCCCCTCCTGGCCTGGGACCCCCGGGTCCCCTGGACCCTGCTGGTCGTGCTCGCGATGATGGCGGCCCGCTTCGCGCCGTCGCTCGCCATCGACGTGCCCGACGAGGTGCTGCTCGACCTCGACCGGCTGGCCGTGACGGCGTGGTCCGCCCGGGACCAGGGCAGCCACGGCAGGCGAGGTCGGATCGTCGTCGCCGGCGAGGCGATGACCCGCCTGGTGCACCGCGCCTCCCGGATCGTGACGGCGGCGGCGGCGGCGATCCTCGTCGTGGTGGTGGTCGCGGCGCCCCTGCTGCTCCACACCGCGGACATCGACCTCGACCGCATCGGGGCGCGGTGCCTGGTGTTCTTCGCGGGCGCCTCGATCCTGCTGGCGGCGCGCTCCTACCGCCACGCGGCGGCGCGCGCGCTGCTGCGGCTCGCGGGTCTCGGGACGTGGGTCGCCCTGGTCGTCCACCTCGTCCGCACGACGGGCACCGACCACCTCGACGCCTTCTTCTACGTCGTCGTGGCGCTCGGTCTCGTCGCCCTGGCCGCCGCCGTGGCGACGGGTCGGGGATGGCGCTCCGTGTGGTGGGCCCGGCGCGCCGAGGTGGCCGAGTCCATGAGCGGGAGCTTCGCGCTCGCGGCGGCCGTCGTGGCGGCGGGGCTGTTCCGTCGCCTGTGGGAAATCACGTCGTGATGTTTAGGGCCCGGGGCGCCGGGTAGATGCACGTCAGCACGGGGGGTCGGGACGTCTCCCCGAGCAGCGAGAGAGGCTTCGAGAGAAGCATCGGGATTCACCACCATCTATGACACTCGGTCGGTTCCGCCGCCGAGGGAGAAGGATCGACATGAGCGAGATGTACGGCCAGACAGAGAAGGCGCTGACCAAGGCAGCAGACTTCGTCGACCAGGCCCGCGGCGACGTGAAGGGCAAGTGCGGCGTCCTCGGCGGCCGCGTGCAGGAGATGATGGGCGGCTGGGGCGGCCAGGGCGCCACCTCGTTCAACAACCTCATGATCGCCTGGCAGGAGAAGCAGGAGACCATCCTCAAGGCGCTGGACCAGCTGTCCGCGTCCCTGGTGGAGACCGAGAAGGACAACGTCGCCACCGACGAGGCCCAGTCCGCCGCCCACAGCAACCTGCAGAGCCGTCTCGGCTGACCTGCACCACGACCACAGGAGACAGAGCAATGACTTTCGACGGAATCCAGGTCCAGCACGGCAAGCTCGAGATGGGCGCGGCCGACGTGATGCAGGCCGCCAAGGACATCGAGAACCGCCTCGACCAGCTCGAGTCCGACCTCAACCCGCTGAGCAGCGACTGGAGCGGTAACGCCAAGCTCGCCTACCGCGACGCGAAGGCCAAGTGGGACCAGGCGATGACCGAGATGATCACCCTCCTGCAGCAGGCCAGCCAGGGTGTCGACTCGTCCAACGCCGAGTACCGCGCCGCCGACCAGCGCGGCGCCGGCCGCTTCTGAGCCATCGCTGGAGCACGACGCCAGCAGTCACGTCCGAGGCCGGGCTCCCCGCGGGGGGCCCGGCCTCGTCGTGTCCGGGACGCCCGTCCGTCCGGTCGGCGGATGGCCCGCCGCACGTCTAGGCTGCTCCCCGTCCGGGACGGGCCCACCACGCGGCCGCACACGACCAGATCATCACGACCAGCACCACGACCCAGGGGGAACGGCACATGAGTCAGGGGTCCTCGGTCACGTCCGGCCTCGTCCGGGTCACCATCGCGTCCGGGTCCCGACGCGTCGACCTGGTCCTCCCCGGCGCGATCCCGGTCGCGGAGCTGGTCCCGGAGCTCGCCCGGTCCGTCGGCCTGCTGGACGCCTCCACCGTCTACGGCGGCTACCGCCTGGTGACGCAGGAGGGCCGCGTGCTGGCCAGCGACGCGGGGCTGACCCTCCAGGGCATCGAGGACGGCGGCCTGCTCACCGTCACCGCCGGCGTCGACGACCCGCCGCCCCGCGTCTACGACGACGTGGTCGAGGCGATGGCCGACGTGGTGGAGAACGAGCTCAAGCCGTGGGAGCCCGCCGCCGGTCGTCGTACGGCGCTCGGTGCCGGCGGGATGCTGCTCGGGCTCGGGGCGCTCGCCCTGCTGCTGCAGGGCGAGAGCCTGCTCGGGGGCGTGGCCGCTGCCGTCATCGCGTTCCTGCTCGTCGTCGGCGGCATCGTGCTGGCGCGGGCCCAGGGCGAGCCCGAGGCCGGCGTCGCGGTGTCGGTCATCGGCGCGGTGTACGCCGCCGTCGCCGGCCTCTTCCTGGCGCCTGGGCAGATCTCGGGCTGGAGCTGGCCCCTGGAGACCGGGTTCTTCACGTGGCCGGTGGCCTGCGCCGGGGCCGGGGTGCTCCTCGTGGGGCTCGTCGCGGTCGTGGGGCTCAAGGACGGCCGGGCCCTGGTGATCCCGGCGATCGTGGTCGGCGCCGTGCTCCTGGCCAGCGGGCTGCTGCTCGAGCTGACCGGCGCCGAGGCCAGTGTCGTGTTCACCGTCCTGATGACGCTGGTGGTCCTGGCCGGCAGCGTCTTCCCCTGGCTGGCGCTGGGGATGACCGGCACCCGCGTCGACCAGCTCTACTCCCTCCACGACATCACGGCCGACCCCGACGACATCGATCCCGACGAGGTGGGACGCGACGCCCGCGTCGGGCACGAGATCCTGCTGGCGGTCTCGGCCACCGTCGGCACCATGCTCGTCCTGTTCGCCCCCTTCGCCGTCGGGCGTGGGGTCTACGGGACGGTGCTGGCCGCGGTCTGCTGCCTCGCGGTGATGTTCCGCACCCGCCAGTACCGCACGGGCAGCGAGGTCCTGGCGGGCCTGGTCTCGGGGATCCTGGGCCTGGTCTCCGTCGTCGTCTCGATGCTGCTGATCCATGACGGGTGGCGCTCCGGAGCCGCGGTCGCCCTGGCATCCGTCGGCGCCCTGCTCCTCGTGCTCACCCTCGTCCCCGCGTCTCCGTCGGTGCGGCGGGGACGCCTGGGCGACGTGGTCGAGACCGCGGCGCTGCTGTCGCTGCTGCCGCTGATGGTGCTGGCGGCGGGCTTCGTCGGAGCGGTGGCGGGCTGAGCGGTGGCGACCAAGAAGGACCTCGTCGAGGCGCACGCGTTCAGCCGCCGGCGCCTGGTCACCGCGTTCGTGTCGGGCGCTCCCGGCGGACGCGAGGTCGAGCCGGTCCGGCCCGGCCGCGTCATCATCGGCGGTGTCGCGCTGTCGGTCCTCCTGCTCGCGGGCGCGGCGATCGCCGGGTTCCTCCTCGGCCGGCCGCCGGCCGAGTGGCTGAACGAGGGCAGCTTCGTGATCTCCAAGGACACCGGCGAGCAGTACGTCGTCCTGCGCGGTGGGGACGACCCGATGCTCCAGCGCGTCCCCAACTACGTCTCCGCGCAGCTCCTCATCGGCGAGCCGGACCTCACGCCGTACACCGTCCGCGACACGTACATCCGCGACGTCCGGCTCGGTGAGGACCTGGGGATCGACCGCGCACCGGCCAGCCTCCCCGACGCCGAGGAGCTCGTCGCCGACGGCTGGACCGCGTGCACGGCCGACGGGGCCGGGGTGAAGGTCGCGGTGCAGGAGCGCCGCGAGGTCGTCGACGTGACCGAGTCGGCGTTCCTGGTGAGCACCGGCAGGAACCGGACCTGGCTCGTCGCCCCGTCCCCCGAGCGCGCCGGTCGGGAGCGCTCGGCCTACCGGTTCGCGCTGCCGCGAAACCCGGTCGTGGCCAGCACGATGGCCGACCGGCTGGGCTTCGACCAGGAGCCTCCCGTCGTCGACGACGAGTGGCTCAACCTCTTCGCCCGCGGGGAGCCCCTCGAGGAGTCCTCGTTCGGCGTGCCCAGGAGCCTGAAGGGCAAGCCGGCGCGCTACGCCTCGAGCGAGACCGACCTGTCCGACCACCGGATCGGCGACCTCCTGATCGATCCCTCGGGCAGCTACTACCTGCTGGGCGAGGAGGGGCCGGAGCGGCTCGCCGCGTTCCCCGCCCTGGTCCACATCGCGCTCGAGGGCGATCCCACCCGCATCGACACCGGGATCACGGCCGACTTCGCCGACCGCGGACACCCCGAGGAGTGGCCGGACGCGGAGCCGGAGCCGCTGAACCCGACCGAGATGTGCGCCGTGCTCCACCCGGGCCAGGACAGCGTCCCGACCCGCACCCTGGCCGTCCAGCCCTCGGAGGCCGCCTCCTCCCAGGACATCGGGCCGGGCAGGCACGACGTCGACGTCGAGCCGAGCGGGGGCGCGTACGTGCTCTCCGCCGGTGACGAGTCGGAGACCGGCGGCTCGCCGTACGTCATCGACGCCAAGGGCGCGCGCTACGAGCTGGTGGGCATCGAGGTGCCCGACTACATCGGGTACGGCGACGTCGAGCCGGTCGTCGTGCCCAGCGCGTGGCTGACGTTCTTCGACGCGGGCGTGCGACTCTCCACCAACGACGCCCGCGGCCTGCCCGCCGACGCTCCGGCTCCGCCGGAGGACGAGGCGACCGGGTCATGAGCGCCTGGCGGACGCGCGCCGCCCGCATGACGCTCGTGGTGACGGGCGCGCTCGCGGCCGGGATCGTCGCTCCGTCGGCGGCCGCCGCGGAGGACCTGGAGTGCATCGAGGGCAACGTGCCCGGCTCGGAGCCGCTCGGCCCGGCCAGGACCGAGGAGAACCCGCCGCACGACCGGATGGGCGTCGGACGGGCCCAGGAGCTGGCCACCGGGCTCGGGACCACCGTCGCCGTGATCGACAGCGGGGTCGCGCCCGTCGAGGGCCTGCGACTCGTGGACCAGCAGACCGTCTACGGCCGCGGCGACGTCCTGAAGTACGGACACGGCAGCATCGTCGCGGGGCTGGTCGCGGGGGAGGACGGGGTCGCCCCGGACGCGGGCATCTACGACGTCCGGGTCTACGACGGCAAGGACGTCGACCCCTCCGAGGGGGAGGGGGTGAGCTCGGCGGGGATCGTCGCGGGCATCCGCCACGTCCTCGCCGTCTTCGACCAGCACGACTTCGACGTCGTCAACATCTCGCTCGCGGTCGGGTCGAACGACCCGCAGCTCGAGGCCGCGGTCGCCGACCTGGTCGCCCGGGACGTCGTGGTCGTCGCCGCGGCCGGCAACGCGGTGGAGCAGTCCGAGGGCTTCGAGGGGACGCCCGGCAGCGACGAGGAGGTCTATCCCGCCGACTACCCCGGCGTGCTGGCGGTCTCCGCCGTGCCCGACGCGGGCGAGGACCCGGTCTCCTACGTCAAGCCCAACCGCGACACGGACGTGGCCGCGCCGACCAGGCTCGCGGTGTCGTACGACGGCCTGGGGCAGCGGTGCGTGGTGGGCGGCGTGGCGACGTCCTGGGCGGCCGCAGAGGTCAGCGGGCTCGTCGCGCTCCTCCGCGAGCGCTTCCCCGACGACACCCCCGAGCAGACCATCACCCGGCTCCAGGCCACCGCCGAGGGCGCCGGTCCGCTGGCGGGCGAGGAGGCGCGCAACCCCTGGACCGGCGCCGGCGTGGTGCAGGCGCACGACGCCCTGACCCGCGAGGTGCGGTTCGGGCGCAAGGGTGCCCTCCGGGTCAGCGAGGCCGAGGTCGGCGCGGACGCGCAGGCGCCGCCGGCCCCCGAGCAGGTCGACCTCTTCGGCTCGTCGCGGGCGCTGCTGCTGTGGACGGGGCTGCTCGCCGGGGCGCTGCTGGCGCTGGCCTTCATGCTGCGCCCGCTGATCCGCCGCTGAGCGCGGACGACCCCGGAACGCGCGACAGGCCGGCTCCTGGGACGGAGCCGGCCTGTCGATCCGCGGAGGTAGGGGGATTCGAACCCCCGAGGGCTGTTAACCCAACCCGCTTTCCAAGCGAGCGCCATAGGCCACTAGGCGATACCTCCGCCGAGGAGAGTACCGGTCGGCCCGGTGGCGGTGAAATCGCCTCCGGCGGCGGCGTACGGCGGCGGCGACGGGTCGAGTTGGGCGCCGTGCGCGCCCTCGCCTAGACTCCCGGCAACCCCCCATGCGGCGTCACCTCGCCCAATCCCCCCAGGGCCGGAAGGCAGCAAGGGTCAGTGAGCTCTGACGGGTGCGTGGGGGGCCTCTTCATGTCCGGGGCCCGCCCGGTGGTCGCTGTGGGTGGCCACGACTAGGGTTCACGACGTGGAGTCACCCCTCGCGCTCTATCGCCGCTACCGGCCGGAGACCTTCCAGCAGGTCATCGGTCAGGACCACGTGACGGAGCCCCTGCGAGCGGCGCTGGGGGCCAACCGCGTCAACCACGCCTACCTCTTCTCCGGTCCGCGCGGGTGCGGCAAGACCACGTCGGCGCGGATCCTCGCGCGGGCGCTCAACTGCGCGGTCGCCCCGGTGTCCGACCCCTGCGGGGAGTGCGACAGCTGCCGCGAGCTCGCGCGCGGGGGCCCGGGCTCCATGGACGTCATCGAGATCGACGCGGCGAGCCACGGCGGCGTCGACGACGCGCGCGACCTCCGCGAGAAGGCGTTCTTCGCACCGGTGCGCGACCGCTACAAGGTCTACATCATCGACGAGGCCCACATGGTCTCCTCCCAGGGCTTCAACGCCCTGCTCAAGCTGGTGGAGGAGCCGCCACCCCACCTCCGCTTCATCTTCGCCACGACCGAGCCCGACAAGGTGCTGCCGACGATCCGCTCGCGCACCCACCACTACCCCTTCCGCCTGATCCCGCCGCGGCTGCTCAGCGACTACCTCTCCCGGCTCTGCCAGGAGGAGGGGGTCCCCATCGAGCCGGCCGCCCTCCCGCTCGTGGTCCGGGCCGGGGCCGGGTCCGCGCGCGACACCCTCTCCGTCCTCGACCAGCTGCTCGGCGGGGCGGGACCGTCGGGCGTCACCCACAAGCTGGCCACCGACCTGCTGGGCTTCACGCCCGACACCCTCCTCGACGAGGTCGTCGACGCCTTCGCCTCCCGCGACGGCGCGGCCGTCTTCGGCGTCGTGGACAAGGTGGTCGAGACCGGCCAGGACCCCCGCCGCTTCACCGAGGACCTGCTGCGCCGCCTGCGTGACCTCGTCATCGTCACGGCCGTCCCGGACGCCCCCGCGACCGGGCTCATCGACGTGCCCGAGGACGCCGGTCAGCGCCTGGTGACCCAGGCGGCGCGGTTCGGGGCGATCGAGCTCAGCAGGGCCGCCGACGTGGTCGCCGCGGGGCTGACCGAGATGCGGGGGGCCACGGCTCCCCGCCTCCTCCTGGAGCTGATCTGCGCCCGCGTCCTCCTGCCCGGCGCCGACCACACCTCCGACGGCGTGATGGCGCGGCTCGAACGGCTCGAGCGGCGCCTCGACGTCGCCGGCGCGACCGGTGACGCCGGCGCTGCCGGACGTCCCACCACCCTGCCCGCCGCACCGCAGGACCGCGACCTCGTGCCGGCTCCGCCGGCGCGCTCCGGCTCGCAGCCCTGGGACGAGGACCGTCCCCCGTCCCTCCCGGTGGCGACCGGGGCTGTCGCAGCCACCGACGCGCCACCTCCGCCGCCCCCGCCGGTCCTCGACCCGCGCCCGGTCCCGGACGCCGGACCCGTGCCCGTCCCCGACGCGGCCCGGACGTCCGCCCCGGCCGCCGCCGAGCCGGTCGCGCAGCAGCCCGCGGGCCCCCAGGGGGGCCTGAGCCTCATCGACGTGCGACGGCTCTGGCCGGACATCCTCGAGGCGACCAAGGGTCGCCGGCGGCTGGCCTGGATGGTGCTGTCCCAGCACGCCCACGTGGTCGGGGTGGACGCCACCACCCTCACCATCGGCTTCGCCAACGCCGGCGCCCGGGAGTCGTTCGTCGGCGGCGGGTGCGACGAGATCCTGCGCCAGACCGCCATCGACGTGGTCGGGATGGACTGGCGCATCGACGCCATCGTCGCCCCCGGCGGTGGCGGGGACGCCACCGTCGTACGACAGCAGTCCACGGCCGGTGACCACGCCGCACCGTCGCGGCCGGCCGACGCGGCCTCGGCGGGTGGCGCTG
>CADCUM010000035.1 GCA_902805885.1 uncultured Nocardioides sp.
TCCAGGAACTCTGCCTTCGGGAACGCCTCGGTCACCGCGGCGGTCATGCCGTCACCGAAGGAGAGGTCGACAGGGGTCACCTGGGAGGTCGGGGTGGGTGCCGGCTCGGACGAGGCCGAGCTCGTGGGGTCCGACGCGACCTCGCCCGTGGGGCCAGTGGTCGCCGTACCGCCTCCCCACACGAGCACGGGCGTGACTGCGGCGGCGACCAGCGCGCCGGCCGCGAGGCCGACCACGCTGTTCCTGCGCCGACGGGCAGCGCGGCCCTCGCGCATGTACGCCGCAGTGTCGGGGTGGTCGGGCAGACCGCTGTCGAGGCGGTCGAGGTCGTCCCTGAATCGTTCCGTGGTCATGACAGCTCCTCAGCAGTGGTCACAGGGATCCGGAGTCGCTTCAGCGCGCGCGAACAGGTGCTCTTCACGGTGCCGACCGAGCAGTGCATCGCATCAGCCACCTCCTGCTCGGAGTGGTCGAAGTAGTGACGCATCACCACCATCGTCCGCTCGCGCGGTGAGAGCCTGGCCAGTCGATCAGCCAGGTCGGCGCGATCGTCGGCTCGGTCAGCGTCGTCGTACGACTCGACCACCGGCAGCTGCTCGACCGCGTCGAACCGGAGCACCTTGCGGCGCCGCCACGTGTCGACGTAGGCGTTGACGAGCGCCCGGCGGACATAGGCCACCGGGTCCTCGCGACCCACCTTGGGCCAGCGCGCATAGGTGCGCACCAGCACGGTCTGCAGCAGGTCCTCCGCGTCGGAGGTGTTGCCCGTCAGCGCGTAGGCAGCCTGTCGCAACGGACGCCAGGCACTGCTGACGAACTCTTCGAATGCTGCGTCGTCCGGTTTGGCCACAGTCGCTCCCAGATCCCGAAGGGCCGGGTGGCCCTTCACCGACTCCCACGAGCCGGCGGTCGCCGGGGTTGAGTGGAGCGTGCCGACGATCTGGACGACGCTGCGCTGCTCCACGACGACCGTGGCGTACCAGCTGGACCGTCGTCGAACCCTGCTGCCGCGTTGGACCGGAGCACCAGGACGAGGGGCGCGAGGGCGACTCCCCCGAGCCAGGGACGTGCACGCACGGGACCTCCAGGACGGTCGGCGGGCCGCCGACCCTACCTGCAGGTCCGCATCCCGCCTGGCGTCCTCTCCCGATCAGCGGCTCGGCGACCTCGAGGACGACGCCACCATCCTCGCGGCGTCGGCTTCTGCGGCTCGGCGCGACTCATGGCCGAGGTGCGGGCGGCGAGCCGTGACCCGACCCTGGCTGGAGTCATCGTCGTGGCTACGAGCGAGGCGGGCCAGGGCAGACGAGCGGACAGGACGGACCCGTGCGGGGAGCTAACGTCACCTCATGCCCATCGTCGAGGTCACCCACGACCCTCAGATCGCGCCGGCGCGACTACAGGCCCTCGCCGAGGCTCTCCCCCACGCCGTCTCACTCGCCGTCCAGTGTCCCGAAGAGCCGTACGACGGCAGGCTGCAACCGGGTGACGTGGAGGTCCGGTTCCGTTCGCGAGGTCCCCACGACTCGGGCGGGCTGGACGTCGTGGTCGAGGTTCGCTCGAAGTGGTTCGCGAGCCGCGCCGACTCACGACAGGAGCGGTGCGACCGGCTGCGCGACGCAGTGGTCGTTGCGGCCGGGACGACCCAGGTCGGGGTGTATCTCTCCCTGCCGGTGGCCGGCTGGGCACAAGGCGAGCGATAGGCGCTGCGGCCGGTGGCGACGCAGTCCTGGTTCCTCGCTGCGGTCAGGTACGGGGCGACCTGTCCGTCATAGGTGCGCAGCCGCCGGTCTGCCGACGGCCCCCACGACCTGCGTGGCCATGAAGTCGATGAAGGGCGCCGTCTGGGCGGTCAGCTCGGGGACGGCGCGCTGGTGCACGCGCTTCCAGGGGTCGGGACGGCTCGCGATCGCGGACTCGATCAGCGGGTGCCACGTGCTGGGCACGACGCCCAGGCACCACCGAGCCGCCGGGACCTTGCCGGTCACCGTCCCGGTCATCGCCGTGTAGAGCATCCGGCAGCTGGTCAACACCTCGTGCGGCTGGCCCCAGCCGTTCTCGAGGTACTCGCGATCACCTAGCGCTGAGTCGCGGCGGTGCAGCGCGAGGCGGCCGGCCTCCTCACGAAGCAGCTGCAGTGGCACGTCAGCGAGCAGGGAACCCGCCGGCGGACCGGAGACCGCCATGCCGTGATGCTTGAGCACCCAGCGGAAGACCTCCGTGTTGTCGTGGGTCGAGTACTCCATCTCGCGCTGCCCGTTGTCCACGTAGAGCCACGGCGAGCCTGCGGGTCGCTCCCCCAGCTGGGCCAGAGGGGCGTACGAGCCCTCGAGGACGTGCGCCCAGTGCTCCTCCCGGCCCGGGAGCGCGCGATGAACCGCGCGGATCCGCGCCTCCTCACCGGGTCCGAGGGGCGTCCTCACGACGACCAGGAAGTCCACGTCGGCGTGTTCGTCCCCCCACCCCAGGGCGAAGGAGCCCTTGAGGTAGACCCCGACGAGGTTGGGGCCCAATGCGTCGCGCACCTGGTCGTCCAGGGCCGTCAGGACGTCGCAGAGCCGCCCGGCCTCTGCGGCGTCGAGCTGCATCGCCAGGTGCTCGGTCCACTCTCCCCCGGTCTGCATCACGCCCGCAGGAGACCAGACGGCGGTGACCACCTGCAATCGAGTATCAGCCTGTCCGCCTCGGAGGAACGCACCGCGGGGATGGTCCAGAGACATGTCCCGTGATTCCTGTGCGCCGCCCTGCCCGCCGACCTAGGGTCGTCCCGGGGGAAACAGGAGCTATCGGGAAAGACGTCGGCCATGAGCGAGACCGCTGTCCCCAGCACGGCGCGTGGCGGCCGGCTGTGGATCGCCCGGAACAACCATCGCTATCGCTCGGTCTCGTTCTTCATGGTCTTCCTGGCCTTCGTGGCAGACGGCTGGGGCGAACCCGCGGGGCCGACCTGGATCCCGCTGACCCTCCTGTGCCTCGTCTACCCCCACCTCGTCTACCTGAGGGCCCGGCACGCCGCGGACCCCCTCGCAGCGGAGCTGACCAACCTGGTCATGGACTCCCTGCTCTGGGGCGCCATGATCGCTGCCCTCGGCTTCCCCCTGTGGCCCGCCGGGGTGGTGTGGCTGAGTGCCTTGCTGAACAGCACGTTCTGCGGCGGTGGACGGGTGCTCGCGATGTCGGTCCTGGCGATGATCGGCGGAGCCGCGGTCACCGGGGCACTGGTCGGCTTCGAGCTCCGCCCGAACACGGCCTTGTCCGCCGCCGTCATCCTCGTCGCAAGCTTCTCGATCTACCTCTTGTCCATCGGACTCGTGTCCCACTGGCGGTACGAGCAGCTGCGGATGGCGCGGGAGAAGGTGCGGTCGAGCGAACAGGCGCTCGAACAGCAGCTCGTGGAGATCCGCCAGCTGCAGGAGCGGCTGTCCGAGCAGGCGATCCGAGACTCCCTCACCGGACTCTTCAACCGGCGCCACCTCGAGACCATCGTTCCTCGCGAGCTCGCCCGGCGCGCGCGAGACGGCAGCGAGCTCGCCCTGATGATGATCGACATCGACCACTTCAAGTCGATCAACGACAGGTTCGGCCACCAGGGCGGCGACGCGGTGCTCCAGGCACTCGGTGCCCTGCTCAACGAGACGGTCAGAGGGTCGGACGTCGCGTGCAGGTTCGGGGGTGAGGAGTTCCTCCTGCTGCTCCCCGACATGCCGCGGGCGTGCGCCCTGGAACGCGCCGAGCAGTGGCGTCGCGCCTTCGCAGAGCTGACCGTGGAGTCGGGCGGCTCCCCCATCCGCGCCACCCTGTCCGTCGGCGTCGCGGTCTGTCCCAGGGACGGGACGTCGACGGAGGAGCTGGTCCGAGCCGCCGACCTCGCGCTGTACGAGGCCAAGGCGCGCGGGCGGGACCGGGTCGTCATGGCCCGCGCGGGCGCACTGGACGAGCAGGCGTCGGCTGCGGCCGGAGGACGCGCCGGTGAGCTCCGCGCGCTCGGTGAAGATCGGTAGTCCTACCGATGTGTGTGGCGCCGGCCGGAGGCACGCTGGGACGACCAGACCGCGACCCCGGGGAGTCCGATGAAGGCCAGCATCAGCGCCGCACACGCCCACGCCGACCAGCTCGCTGCACGGCTGGGCGAAGCGCGATGCTGCCAGGCACCAGCGGACTGCGCCTCGTGCCGCTCCCTGGTCCGGGAGGTCCACGCGCTGCGTCGGCAGGCTCACACGCTCGAGCTGCATCGGGACGTCGCCGTCCTGCCGTCGGCGTAGTCGAGGAGAGGCTGGCTGGGCCGGGGACGTGTCCCGGCGACACACGGGCCGCGACCTCGGTCGGCCGGCGGGGAAGCGCCGGCGTGCGAGACTGCACCGGGGAAGAAAGGCCACGCCGGTGACACACGCGTCTGGGAAGAGCAGGGTCGATGCCGCCGTGGGCGGCGTCCGTGACCTGCGACGCCTGGCCGCCGTGGCCCAGGCCGAGCTCGAGGGGCACCTGGGCGACCCGGCCCTCAACGCCATCGTCGCCACCCTCCGCATCGCCTGCCGCGTCCCCATCGCGGTGGTCAACATCGTCACCCAGGACCGACAGACCTATCCGGCCGAGGTCGGCATCGGTTCCGCCTGCACCAGCGTCCCGGACGGACAGTCGTTCTGCTCGGAGGTCGTCGAGAAGAGGGCGTTGGTCATGATCGTCGACGCCGCGTCCCATCCGACGTACTCCCAGAACCCGTTGGTGCGCGAGGGCGTGGTGCGCTCCTACGCCGGCTACCCCCTGGTCGACGACGGCTACGTCCTGGGGAGCGTGTCGATCTTCGACTCCGATGCGCGGATGTTCTCGATGGACGAGCTGGCGCTGCTCGCGCACCAGACACGACTCGCGTCAGCCGTGCTGGCCCTGCGCCGGACGGTGCGGACCGACCCGGTCACGGGGCTGCCCAACCGGCGCTCGCTCACCGACAGGATCGACGTCGCCCTGGCCCGCGCCGAGCGGCAGGGCGACCTCGTGGGTGTCATGCACATCGACGTCGACGGCTTCAAGTCCCTCACCGACGCGCGCGGGCACGACGTCGGTGACGAGGTGCTGGCCGGGCTGGCTCGCCGCTGGCGCGAGGTGCTGCGCCCGACCGACACCCTGGCGCGCGTGGGGGCCGACGAGTTCGTCGCCCTGTGCGGCGACCTGAAGTCGCCGGAACAGGCGGCCGCCATCGCGGACAGGCTCGTCGAGGCGATCGCGCAGCCCATCGAAGCCGGTCGTACGGCGGTGGACGTCGCCGTGAGCATCGGGATCGTCCTGGCTCGCGACGCCACCCGGGGAGCCGACGAGCTGGTACGCGCGGCCGACGTCGCGAGCTCGCCGGCGAAGGCGACGGCCGGGGCGGCCTGGCACCTGGCGGACTAGGCCAGGTCCCTCTGCACGTCGCGGACCTGGTTGCGGTGGTGGTCGTGCACCTGCACCTGACCGCGCCCGGCGTGCTTGGCTGCGTACAGCGCCGCATCGGCGTCACGGATCAGGACGTCGGGGTCACTGCCCGAGGGAGCGACGGCGAGCCCGACACTGAGGCTGGTCCACACGGTCACGCCGCCGACGCGCATCGGCTCCTTGATGAGCCTGCCCGCCCGCTCCATCACGGCGGTGGCCTCGGTGAGGGAGGCCACGTCGTGCATGAGGATGACGAACTCGTCGCCCCCGAGCCGCGCCACGGTGTCGTCACCGCGCACGGCCTCCTGCAGCCGGCGTGCCACCTCCTTGAGCACCTCGTCACCGACCTGGTGCCCGTGCGTGTCGTTGATGTTCTTGAAGTGGTCGAGGTCGCAGTAGCCCACGCCCACGTTGGCGCGGCTGCGGTCGTTGGCGAGAGCGGTCGACAACCGGTCCATGAGCAGTCCGCGGTTGGCCAGACCGGTGAGCGGGTCGTAGAGAGCGCGGTGCTGCAGCTCTGCCCGGGCCTTCCGGACCTCGGTGACGTCCTCGACCTGCTTGACGAAGTAGAGCGGGGTCAGGTCGTCGTCCCGTACGACGCCGATCGAGAGCCGGCCCCACAGGAGGGAGCCGTCCTTGCGCACGTAGCGCTTCTCCATCTCGTGGGAGTCGATCTCACCGGCGACGAGCTGCGCGATGCGGTCGAGGCCGAGGGGCACGTCGTCGGGGTGGGTGACGTCCTCGAAGGTCAGCTGAGTGAGCTCCTCGGTGGAGTAGCCGAGCATGTCGCAGAGTCGCCGGTTGGGGTCGACGAACCGGTGGTCGAGCTCCACCAGCGCCATCCCGATCGGCGCGTTCTCGGCCGTCAGACGGAGGCGCTGGTCGAGCAGCTGGTTCTCCGCTGCCTGCCGGGCATGCGCAGCCCTCGTGCGGGCGGTCAGCAGGATCCCGCCCAGGCTCAGCAGGCCGCCCAGGCCGAGCAGCGCCCACTCCCCTGCGTTGTTCTCAGCGGCCGGCGCGAGGAGGACCTCTGCCGGCGCGTCGAGGACGTAGGTCCATCGCGTGCCCTCGATCGGCGCCGCGGACACCACCCGGTCCTCGGTCACGACCGTCTCGTACGAGGAGTCGCGGAGCTCGTCGAGCAGCGAGCTGGCCAGCGCGCTCTTGTCACCCGACGACACGATCGCCTGGCCGTGGGAGTCGAGGAGCACGGCGTGCGTACCAGGGATCGGGTGTCGCTCGAGGAAGGTGCCGAGGGGGCCCGCGGTGAGGTTGACGGCACCGGAGAACACCGCGAAGCGCTCGGTGCTCAGCGGCATCGCGAACCCGACGATCGGGTCCCCCTCGGCTGCCGACGGCACGACGTCCGACACGGTGGGTCTTCCGTCCAGCGCGTCGGTCAGGTGGGCGTACCGGACGCCGAGGTCCTCGCCGATGAGCTCGGGCTTGGCCGGGTAGAGAGCCCTCGCGCGGCCCTCGCTGTCGAGCAGGACGGACGCGGAGAACCCCACGAGCTCGGAGGTGTGGGCGAACTCCGACGTCTGCCAGCTCGGGTCCGAGAGCTCGGCGGAGAGCCGCGGCTCCATCTCGAAGACGTCGCCCACGTAGGACGAGACGAAGTCCGACCCGGTGGTGGCCCTGTTCTCGAAGCGCTCGATCAGCGCCTCACGCTCCTGCGCCTGGCCCCGATGCACGAAGAAGCCGAGGGCGCTCATGACGAGCAGCCAGAGGCCGAGAGGCCATGCCGCCCGCCGCAGTGCAGTCATGAGGTGAGCCTAGGTCTTCTGTGACGAAATCGGAGGAACTGTTCACCTGATGCTGGTTGACACCATCCAGGCGGACTCGCTAGCGCGCGCGAAGCCGATCGGCCCCGGCAGCGACGTACCGTGCGAGGTGCTCCCCCGTGAGCGTCGGTCGGGACGAGGAGACGAGGTCCGCCGGTGTCCCCTCGAAGACCACGCGCCCCCCGTC
This sequence comes from uncultured Nocardioides sp., assembly GCA_902805885.1. Lineage (GTDB taxonomy): Bacteria > Actinomycetota > Actinomycetes > Propionibacteriales > Nocardioidaceae > Nocardioides. The sequence goes on from CADCUM010000035.1 coordinate 7,381, forward strand.
GTGGCCGGCACCGGGACCCAGGTCGATGATCCAGTCGGCGTGGGCCATCACCGCCTGGTGGTGCTCGATGACGATCACCGACTTGCCGTCGTCGACCAGACGGTCGAGCAGGCGCAGCAGCTGGTCGACGTCGGCGAGGTGCAGGCCCGTGGTCGGCTCGTCCAGGACGTAGGTGCCGCCCTGCTCGGCCATGTGCATCGCCAGCTTGATGCGCTGCCGTTCGCCACCGGACAGCGTGTTGAGCGGCTGACCGAGCCGGAGGTAGCCGAGACCCACGTCCTCGAGGCGTGCCAGCACGGCGGCCGCGGCCGGCGTCCTCGCCTCCCCCTCGGCGAAGAACGCGTGCGCCTCCGCGACCGGGAGGTCGAGCACCTCCGCGATGTTGAGCCCGCCGAAGCGCAGGTCGAGCACGGCCGACTGGAACCGCTTGCCCCCGCACTCCTCGCACGGCGTCGCGACCGTGTCCATGAAGCCCAGCTCGGTGTAGATCATCCCGTTGCCGTTGCACGACGGGCACGCACCCTCGGAGTTGGCGCTGAAGAGCGCCGGCTTGACGCCGTTGGCCTTGGCGAACGCCTTGCGGATCGGCTCGAGCAGGCCGGTGTACGTCGCCGGGTTGCTGCGGCGCGACCCCTTGATCCCCCCCTGGTCGATGACGACGACGCCGTCGCGCCCGGCCACCGAGCCGTGGATCAGCGAGCTCTTGCCGGACCCGGCGACGCCGGTCACGACGACGAGCGCACCGAGCGGGACGTCGACGTCGACCCCCTGCAGGTTGTGCGTGCTGGCGCCGCGGATCTCCAGCGCGCCGGTCGGCGTCCTCACCTCGTCCTTGAGTCGCGCGCGGTAGCCCAGGTGCCGCCCCGTCAGGGTGTCGGCACCCCGCAGCTGCTCGACGGTCCCCTCGAAGCACACCGTCCCGCCGCCCGACCCCGCTCCGGGTCCCAGGTCGACGACGTGGTCCGCGATGGCGATGGCCTCCGGCTTGTGCTCCACCACGAGGACGGTGTTGCCCTTGTCGCGCAGCTCGAGCAGGAGGTTGTTCATCCGCTGGATGTCGTGGGGATGGAGGCCGATGGTCGGCTCGTCGAAGACGTAGGTGACGTCGGTCAGCGCCGACCCGAGGTGCCGGATCATCTTGGTCCGCTGCGCCTCTCCCCCGGACAGCGTGCCCGACGGCCGGTCGAGGGAGAGGTAGCCCAGGCCGATCCCGACGAACGCGTCGAGGAGGTGGCTGAGGTTCTCGAGGAGCGGTCGGACTGTCTCGTCCTCGATGCCGCGCACCCACGCGGCCGCGTCCGTGATCTGCATGGCGCAGACCTCCGCGATGTCCCGCCCGTCGATCTTGGCGGAGCGCGCCGAGGCGTTGAGGCGGGTCCCGTCGCACGCCGAGCACGGGGCGAACGCGGCGGCCCGCTCGACGAACGCCCTGATGTGGGGCTGCAGCGAGTCGGGGTCCTTGCTGAACATCGACTTGCGGATCTTGGGGATCAGCCCCTCGTACGTCACGTTGATGTTCTCGACCTTCACCTTGCGCGGCTCCGCGTGGAGGAGCGCGTCGCGCTGCTCGGGGGTGAAGTCCTCGACCGGGACGTCGGGCGGCACGACCACCTTGTACGGCGCCACCATCCAGCCGTCGGCGGTGTAGCCGGGCACCAGGATGGCGCCGTCGACCAGCGACCGGGACTCGTCCACGATCGCGCTGAGGTCGAGGTCGGAGACGGTGCCGCGTCCCTCGCACTCGGCGCACATGCCGCCGAGGTAGACGACGTCGCGGACGACCGCCTTGTCCACCTTGCCGCCGGCCTTCTCGGTGCTCATCACCCCGCTGGCCTTGCGCGTGGGGACGTTGAAGGAGAAAGCCGTGGGCGGCCCGACGTAGGGGTCGCCGATGCGGCTGAAGAGCATCCGGAGCATGGCGTGCGCGTCGGTGACCGTGCCGACGGTGGAGCGGGCGTTGGCGCCCATCCGCTCCTGGTCGACCAGGATGGCGGTGGTGATGCCCTCCAGGACGTCGACCTCGGGGCGCGCCAGCGTCGGCATGAACCCCTGGACGAACGTGCTGTAGGTCTCGTTGATCATCCGCTGCGACTCGGCCGCGATCGTCCCGAAGACCAGGGAGCTCTTGCCCGACCCGGACACCCCGGTGAACACCGTCAGGCGGCGCTTGGGGATCTCGACGCTGACGTCCTTGAGGTTGTTGACGCGGGCGCCGCGCACCCGGATCAGGTCGTGGTTGTCGGCGGGGTGGCGCGTCATGGCTGACAGGCTAGTGAAGGCCGGAGACACCCGGCTTCTCCGAACCTGCTCGATCCCCCGCTGGATCCCCTGCTCCATCCCCCTGCGGGTGGGGCGCGCCCTTGGACTGCGGTGTCAGTGTCGAGGCATGAGCACCCACGACGACCAGCTCGGCACCGTCACCGAGATCATGCGCGCGACCCGGGTCGCGATCCTCACCTACGTGTCGGAGGCGGGCGACCTCGTGTCCGCGCCGATGGCCACCCAGCAGTTCGAGCACCCCGGGACCACCTGGTTCATCACCGAGCGCAGCAGCGAGAAGGTGGCCGCCCTGGGCGCCGACCCCCGCGTCAACGTGGCCTACTCCAGCGACGCCGGCTGGGTCTCGCTGACCGGCACCGCGCGGGTCAGCGAGGACCTGGACAAGCTGCGTGAGCTGTGGGACGCAGGGGCAGAGGCGTTCATGTCCGGCAGCCCCGAGGACCCCGACAACGTCCTCCTCGAGGTCGACGGCTCCTCCGCCGAGTTCTGGGAGTCCCCCGGCAAGGTGACCGCGGCGGTGCAGTTCGCGAAGGGGCTCGTCAGCGACGACCGCCCGGACATGGGCGACAACGACACCGTCTCGCTCTGAGGCCCCGTGCTCGTCGAAGCCGCAGGACCGGCCGATCCCGAGAGCGTGTGGCTCCGCTACACGACGCCGGACGCATGGCCGTCGTGGGCGCCGCACATGCGCGACGTCCTCACGGACGTGGACCGGTTGCGGCCGGGCGCCACCGGGCAGGTCCTGGGGCCGCGGGGCGTCGCCGTCGACTTCACGATCGAGGCCGTCGACCGCGACCTGCGTGCCTGGGCGTGGACGGTCGGTCGCGGTCCGGTCCGGGTGCGCATGGAGCACCACGTGCTCCCCACGCCCGGCGGTGGCACCCGGGCCACCATGCGTGTCGTCGGGGCTCCGTCCGCCGCCCTCCAGCCCTACCGGCTGCTCGCGCTCCCGGCACTGCGCCGCCTCGTGCGCGACGACCCGGCGCCCCGGGCGGCCGCTGAGGCCGTGCTCGGCTTCCCGTTCGCCTTCGACCCGTCGTACGCCGCCGCCGGGCGTCCGTTCGGCGTCACGCCGCGCACGGCGGGCGTGGAGGTGGGCCCCGACTGGCTCTACGTCAGGTACGGCGCGTGGAGGCTGCTGACGCCCCGGGCCAACATCCGTGGCGCGGAGCTGACCGGTGGCTTCACGTTCGCCAAGACCGCAGGCCCACCCCATCTCTCGTTCGCGGACCGCGGCGTCTCCTTCACGACCAACGGGGACCGGGCGCTCTGCCTGCAGTTCCACGAGCCCGTCACGGTGCTCGACCCGACGGGCTCGCTGCGCCACCCAGGCGCCACCCTCGCCGTGGCCGACCCCGAGGGGCTGGCCGACGCGTTGGGTCTCGACCTCGGTGGCCCGTCGGCCCAGACGTCACCATGATGACCTCACCCGGAACGATTCCGTCCGGTTGCCGGCCTAGCGTGACGAGATGACCTCGACGAGCGATCCCGCCCACCCGTTCGCGACCGAGGGGACGGCGCCCTGGGAGCCACCGCTCGCCGGCACCGAGACGGAGGCGCTCCTCGGCGCCCTCGACCGCCTGCGCTGGACGTTCCGCTACAAGGCGGACGGCTTGGACGCTGCGGGTCTCGCGGCCACCGTCGGCGCGTCCGCCCTGACGTTGGGCGGCCTGCTCAAGCACCTCGCGGCCATGGAGGACACCACGTTCGGCACCAAGCTCAGCGGCGTGCCCCTGGGCGAGCCCTGGACCGGGTGGGGGTGGGACGGCAGCGACGACTGGGAGCTCCGCTCGGCGGCCGAGGACGCACCCCACGTGCTCTGCCGGACGTACGACGACGCCGTGGCGCGCGCCCGTCAGCGCGTGGCCGCCGCGCTCGCGAGCGGCGACATGGACCAGCGCGTGCACGTCGCGGACGGTGCCGCGAACCTGCGGCGGCTGGTCTGCGACATGCTCGAGGAGTACGGCCGCCACACCGGGCACGCCGACCTGCTGCGCGAGGCGGTCGACGGGCGCGTCGGCGAGGACCCGCCCGACGGCTGGCGTCCGGTCTCCTAGACCCCGGCGACCACCTCGAGGCCCGACCAGGCAGCGAGCGCCGCGACCTCGGCCGCGACCGCCGCGCGCATCTCGCCCGTCCACTCGCCGTCCTCGTGGAGCGCGTCCACGACCAGGACGCCGGCCTCGCGGTCGGCGGTCGCGTCGAGCTTGCCGACGAGCTCATCGCCCCACAGCACCGGCATCGCCCAGTAGCCCCACCGCCGCGTGGCCGCGGGCTTGTACATCTCCAGCTGGTAGTCGAACGCGAAGAGCTCCGCCATCCGCTTGCGGTCGAAGACCAGGCGGTCCAGCGGGGAGAGGATCGCGGCGCGTCCGGTGGTCGCCCGGTCCAGTGCCTCGGGGTCGACACGCCACCGACCCCGGACGCCGTCGACGACGGCCTCCTCCCCCACCCCGCGCACGTCGTACGGCTCGTGCCACGCCTCCAGCGCGCGCGGACGCGCGACGCCGAGCGCGCGCAGCCGTCGTCGGGCCAGCTCGACGTGGGCCTCCTCGTGGTCGACGGGCTCGTCGCCGGGGTGGACGCGCTCGGCGAGGTCCCAGACCCGCTCCCGGCCCTCCCGCCCGGCCACCGCGACCTCGCCGCGGGCCTCCATCAGCTCCAGGAGCTTCATCACGTTCTTGCCCGAGGTCCAGCCCGTCGAGCGCCACGGCACCTCGCAGGTGTCGGGGATGGCCCGGGCCGGGGTCGGACCCTCCGCGCGCAGGTGCGCCAGGACGTCGCGCCGGCAGCCGTCGTTGGCCGCCACCCAGTCGCGGACGTCCACCTGCCACTCGCGCAGCGGCGGGACCCCGGGCCACCGTGCCATGTCGGCCGCGAACAGCGCGATGTCCTCCGCCGGCCGGAGCATTCCCTGGTGCTCGACCAGCGCGCCGTCGCCCGCCAGCCGGTCGAGGTCACCCCGCGCGTACGCCGTGCCCAGCCGGGTCCAGCAGACCAGCTCGGCGCTGGGCGCGACGACGTCGGTCAGGTCGGCCTGGAGGAAACCGAGGTGTCGGACGACGCCCATGAGGTCGGTCGGTCGCTCCGCGTCGAGCAGCTGGGCGCGAACGGCCACCCGGCGGGCGTCCTGCGGGCTCAGACGGATCACCGATCCAGGCTAGTCCGCAGTCGGCGTCGGACGACCGGGGCGACGCGGTAGTCCCATCGGGCCATTTGCTGCCCAGGTCGGGCGTTTCGCGTCTCATCGGTCGGAGGACCGACCTACCGTCGAATCCTCGGCACATCCACCCCCTACCGATGGGAAAGCATCATGTGGGACACCGTGGAGAACACCACGCTGCACCTCTCGCACGACCTTCCTTGCACGGCGTGCGGCCACGGGCGGCACACCTACCTCCCCTGCTCCGACTCCTGCGCGTGCACGCACGGACGCGACCGCGTCCTCAGCTACGCCTGAGCCGCCTCCGCTGCGGGGCCGCGCCGGACGCGCGCTCGTAGGCCGCGACCTTCTCGAGCCTCGGTCGCTCGTGGTCGTCGTCGACGACCGTCCCGGTGACCCACCACAGGCGCAGGCCCTCGCCGGCCAGCTGCAGGCACGCGATGTTGTTGTCGAACCACGGCCCCTCGGCGTAGCGCCACCGCAGCGGCCCGTCGGGCACCTTCGTCGACCTCGCGGCCAGCCGCCCCAGCGGTCCGGCGACGCCGTACGACAGCACGGCGGTCGCGAACCGGAGGTTGCGCGAGAGCGGGTTGCGGATCGGCGAGCACACCGCCTGCAGGACTGCCGTGCGCAGCGGCGGCTCGCCCCGCGGCGTCCGCGCCTCGCTGACGTAGCTGTGGTGGACGTCGCCCGACAGGAACGTCACGCTCGCCGGGACAGGGCCGCGCGCGCCCGTCGCCAGCTCGATCACCTGGTGCGAGACCTTCTCGAAGGTGTCCTGGAACGCGCCCCAGTGCTCGAGGTCCACGAGCCGCCGGGCCCGCTCCCCCACCCGGGTCCCGGTCCTGCCCCAGGCGCCCGCGGTCAGCGCCTCGCTGAACGCCTCGAGGTGGTGGAGCCCGCGGGCGAGCAGGAACGGCACCGAGGTGCCGATCAGCAGGTGGTCGACGCCGCCACGCACCTGGTCGTCGAGCCAGGCGAGCTCCTCGGGGTCGAGCATCGCGCGCGCCTCGGGCTGCAGCTCCCGGGCGGCGCGGGAGTCGAGCACGACGAGCCGGGCCTGGGTGTCGAAGTCGCGCACGTAGCTCCACCGGTAGGTGCGTGGCTGCTGGTCCACCCGGTCCGCGAACGCGTCGAGCACGGCGCTGAGGTCGAGCTCGTCGGGCCCGTCGTGGGCGAGGACCCGGGCATAGACCTCGTCGGCGGCGCGCTCCGACGGGGACAGGTTGCCGAGGTGCTGGTAGACCCAGTACGACGCCAGGCCGGCCACGATGCGGCCGTGCCACCACGACGTCGCCTCCATGTCACGGCGCCACTGCAGCGAGGTGTTCCAGTCGTCGCGGATGTCGTGGTCGTCGAAGATCATCGCGCTCGGCACCGTCGAGAGCAGCCACCGGTTGGCCGGGTCCGTCCAGGCGAGGCGGTAGAGGTGGGCGTACTCCTCGAAGTCCTTGAGCTCCTCGCCGGGCGGCTCGTCGATGTCGCGCCGGGACTCGATGAACTCCCTCATGGCCTCGGTCGTCTCGTCGGCGTAGACCTGGTCCCCCAGGAAGAGGACGAGGTCGGGCCAGCGGTCCGTCGCGAGGTCCGGGTCGTCGGGCTCGACCGGGTCGACCAGGCCGGCCAGGCCGAGGGCGTAGGCGTGCAGCGCGTCGACGCCGTGGCTGCGGTTGCCCTTCTCGTCGTGGGAGACCGAGGTGCGGCAGGAGCCGAACGCCATCCGCAACGGACGCCCGGGCAGCAGCGTGCTGATCACCGGGTCCGGGAACGGCGACGCGGGGTCCGGCCACACCCGCACCCCGTCGATCTCGACGGCGTAGTGCTCCCGGGACCCGGGCTCGAGCCCCGCGAGCTCGACGAGTGCGAAGTGGTGCCCGTGCACCCTGAAGGTGCGGGCCGACCACGACTCCCCGCCCCGTACGACGCTCACCAGGGCGGCGTCGCGGGTCTCGACCCACACCGCCGCCGAGTCGTCGTCCACGCGCCGCAGCAGGGGGCCGAGGACCAAGGGACCGTCGTCGGTCGTCACGGCTGGAGCAGCACCTTGATCGCGCGACGCTCGTCCATGGCGCGGTAGCCCTCGGGCGACTGCTCCATCGGCAGCGTGAGGTCGAAGACGAGGCCCGGCTCGATGGTGCCGGAGGTGACCAGGTCGAGCAGCTCGGGCAGGTAGCGGCGCACCGGCGCCATGCCGCCGGCGAGCCCGACGTTGCGCTGGAACATCCGGCGGACGGGGAGCTCCACGCCGTGGGGCACGCCCACGAAACCGACGGTCGACCCGGGCCGGGCCACCGCGAACGCGGTCTTCATCGCCTGGTCGGTGCCCACGCACTCCAGGACGGCGTCCGCGCCGACCCCGCCGGTGAGCTCGGCGACCCGCTCCGCCCCCTCCTTGCCACGCTCGGCGACGATGTCGGTGGCCCCGAACCGGCGGGCGAGCTCCTGGCGCGGCTCGTGGCGCGACATCGCGATCACGCGCTCGGCGCCGAGCTGGGCGGCCGCCAGCACCCCGCACAGACCGACCGCGCCGTCGCCCACGACGACCGCGGTGCCGCCGGGCCGTACGCCGGCAGCGACGGCGGCGTGCCAGCCGGTGGCCATCACGTCGGAGAGCGTGAGCAGCGACGGGATGAGGGCGTCGTCCGGCATCCCGTCGGTCGCGACCAGGCTGCCGTCGGCCTGCGTGACCCGCGAGTACTCCGCCTGCCCGCTCTCGGTGAAGCCCAGCTCGTCGCACGCCGAGTGGGCGCCGGCCCGGCAGTGGGCACAGGTGTTGTCGCAGTGGTCGAACGGGACGATGACGAAGTCGCCGGTCCGGATGTCGCGCACGTCCGACCCGACCTCCTCCACGACGCCCACGCACTCGTGGCCGATCGTGGATCCCGGGTCGATGTCGTTGTGCCCCCGGTAGGGCCACAGGTCCGAGCCGCAGATGCAGCCGGCGACGACCTTGACGATCGCGTCCGTCGGCTCCTCGATCCGGGGATCGGGAACCTCCTCGAAGCGGATGTCGCCGGGCGCGTGGATCGTGGTGGCTCGCATGGCGCGATCCTGCCACGCCGAGTCGAGGTGTGGTCTTATCTCATATCTGAGATACCGTTTCCCCATGAGCGACTACAAGGGTCGGATCGGCAACCTGATCCGCGACGCGCGCAAGCACCGCGGCCTCACCCAGCACCAGCTGGCCGAGGTGCTCGGCACCAGCCAGAGCGCGATCAACCGCATCGAGAAGGGCCACCAGAACCTCTCCCTGGAGATGCTGGCGCGCATCGGCAGCGCTCTCGACTCCGAGATCGTCGCCCTCGGCGCCGGCCCCACCCACCTGCGGGTCACCGGACCCACGACGCTGTCCGGCTCGATCGACGTCAAGACCTCGAAGAACGCGGGCGTCGCGCTGCTGTGCGCGTCCCTGCTCAACCGGGGCCGTACGACGCTGCGCAAGGTCGCCCGCATCGAGGAGGTCAACCGGCTCCTGGAGGTCCTCAACTCGCTGGGCGTGATGACGCGCTGGATCGGTGACGACGGCGACCTCGAGATCGTCCCGCCCGTCGAGCTCAACCTCAGCCACATCGACGAGGTCGCGGCCCGCCGCACCCGCTCGGTGATCATGTTCCTGGGACCGCTCCTCCACCGTGCCGAGACCTTCGAGCTGCCCTACGCCGGCGGCTGCAACCTCGGGACCCGCACCGTGGAGCCCCACATGTCCGCGCTGCGTCCGTTCGGCCTCGAGGTCAAGGCCACCGACGGGATGTACCACGCCTCGATCAACCGGGCCCTCGAGCCGGAGCGGCCGATCGTCCTCACCGAGCGCGGCGACACGGTCACCGAGAACGCCCTGATGGCGGCCGCCCTGCACCCCGGCACCACCGTCATCCGCAACGCCTCGTCCAACTACATGGTCCAGGACCTCTGCTTCTACCTGCAGAAGCTCGGGGTGGATGTCGACGGCATCGGCACGACCACGCTCCGGGTCACCGGGTGCGAGCGGATCGACGTCGACGTCGACTACGCCCCCTCCGAGGACCCCATCGAGGCCATGTCGCTGCTGGCGGCGGCGATCGTCACCCGGTCCGAGATCACGATCTGCCGGGTGCCGATCGAGTTCATGGAGATCGAGCTCGCCACGCTCGAGGAGATGGGCTTCACCTACTCACGCTCCGCGGAGTACGTCGCGGCCAACGGCCGCACGCGACTGGTCGACATCACCACCCACCCGAGCGACCTGCGCGCGCCGCTGGACAAGATCCACCCGATGCCCTTCCCCGGGCTCAACATCGACAACCTGCCGTTCTTCGCCGCGATCGCGGCGGTCGCGGACGGGCAGACGCTGCTCCACGACTGGGTCTACGAGAACCGCGCCATCTACCTCACCGAGCTCAACAAGCTCGGTGCCTCGGTCAAGCTCCTCGACCCCCACCGGGTCATGATCGAGGGGCCGACGCACTTCTCCGGCACGGAGATCGTCTGCCCGCCCGCGCTCCGGCCGGCAGTGGTGATCCTGCTCGCCATGCTCGCGTCCAAGGGCACGTCGGTGCTGCGGTCGACCTACGTCATCCACCGCGGCTACGAGGGGCTGGCCGACCGGCTCAACCTGCTCGGCGCGAACATCGAGACCTTCCGCGACATCTGAGCCCGTGCTCCATGAGCTCGCTCCGCTCGCAAGTCCCGCAGGTGCGGGTGAGCGCTGCGGACAGGCGAGCGGAGCAATCAGGTACTGAACAGGCTCTCCACCCAGGCGCGCGCCTGCTTGCCGGCCGACGGCGGCGCCGTCATGTCGGGCGTGATGCGGGGCAGTGGCGCGGTGTGCTGGCCGGCGTTGCGGTGCCAGTCGTTCTCCGCCTCGACGAGTGCGCCGAGGTCGGCACGGGCCAGGAACACGCCATGGCCCTCCGGGCACTGGCTGACACCGGCACCGAGGAGCATCCGCTGCTCCATCTCGGCGCCGCACCGGGGACAGGTCAGGCTCTCCATGCCCCGACGGTACTCCTGGACCGCATACTTCTGGCGTGACACGGCCGCCGTACCTGGACACTCCCCTGCCGCTCGCCATGGCGCACCGCGGTGGCGCGTTCCACCCCGAGCTCGAGGGCCTGGAGAACACCCTGGCGGCGTTCCGGCACGCGGTCGAGCTCGGCTACCGCTACCTGGAGACCGATGTCCACGTCACGAGCGACGGCGTCCTGCTCGCGTTCCACGACGCCGTGCTGGACCGGGTCACCGACCGGGTGGGCAGCGTCGCCGAGACGCCGTACGCGGAGGTGCAAGGAGCGCTGATCGGAGGTGCGGAGCGCGTGCCGACGCTCGCCCAGCTCTTCGACGCGTTCCCCGGCGTCCGGTTCAACATCGACGTGAAGTCCGCAGGGGCGGTCGCGGCACTCTCGGCGTTCGTCGCGGAGCGTGACGCCTGGGACCGGGTGCTGGTGGGCTCCTTCTCCCGGCGGCGGCTCCACGCGTTCCGCCGGGCGACCGGCGGGCGCGTCGCGACCTCCGCCCATCCGTTGGAGGTGGTCGCCTACCGCCTCTCCCCCATCGCCGGCCTCGCCCGGCTGCTGACCCGTGGGCGTCCTGCGGCGCTCCAGGTGCCGCACCGCAGAGGCCCCCTCACGGTCGTCACGCCGGGACTCGTACGACGCGCCCACGCCGCCGGCCTGCACGTGCATGTCTGGACCATCGACGACCCCGAGGAGATGAATGCTCTCCTCGACCGTGGTGTCGACGGCATCATCACCGATCGCACGGACATACTCAGGGACGTGCTCCGCGAACGCGGACAGTGGACCGGCTCCGACGGGGGCGGCACGAACGAGGGTGGGACATGACTCAGGCACACGGCATCGCCGACCTCGAGCCGCTGGCGCGGGCCAGGGAGCAGAAGTCCTGGTACTGGTACGACTGGGCCAACAGCGCCTACACCACGACCATCGGAACGGTCTTCTTCGGCCCGTACTTCATCAACCTGGCTGAGAACGCGGTCGGTGGTGAGGGCGGCAAGTTCGACGTCGGTCCGTTCCGGCTGCCGCCCGACTCGCTCTTCTTCTGGCTCATCACCGTCTCGACGATCCTCTCGGCGCTGGTGCTCCCCCCGTTGGGGGCGTACGCGGACGGCGTCGCGAACAAGAAGCGGCTGCTCGCCACGCTTGCCTGGACCGGATCGTTGTTCGCGGCCCTGATCTTCTTCGCCACCGGCGACAACTGGATGCTCGCCGCGGTCGGCATCGTGTTCGGGAACCTGTTCTTCGGCGCCGCGGGGGTCGTCAACGACTCGATCCTGCCGCTCATCTCCGAGGAGGAGGAGCGCGACCGCGTCTCGTCGCGCGGTTGGGCCTTCGGGTACCTCGGAGGAGGGCTCCTGCTGGTCCTGAACCTCGCCGTGTTCCTCGGGCACGACGCACTCGGGCTCTCCGAGGGCCTGGCGGCACGACTGTGCATGCTCTCGGCAGCGGCCTGGTGGGCGGGCTTCACGCTGATCCCCTTCCTCCGTCTGCGCAACCACCCGCCCGTCGACGTCGAGCCGGTCGAGGGCGGTGCTCTCCGGCGCAGCTTCGGGCAGCTGGCGGCCACGCTTCGCGAGATGCGCAGCTATCCCCAGGCGCTGACCTTCCTGCTGGCGTACCTGTTCTTCAACGACGGGATCCAGACGGTCATCGCCTCGGCGTCCGTGTTCGGCGCCGAGGAGCTGGGGCACTCCCAGACGATCTTGATCGCCACCATCCTCATGGTGCAGTTCGTCGCCTTCGGTGGCGCGCTGCTCTTCGGTCGTCTCGCCGCCCGCCAGGGCGCCAAGCGCACGATCCTGATGGGACTGGTCATCTGGATGGTCATCGTGACCGTGGCGCTGTTCCTGCCCGCCGGCAACGTGCCGCTCTTCCTCACCATGGGTGCCGCGATCGGGGTCGTCCTCGGCGGGACCCAGGCCCTGGCGCGCTCGTACTTCTCCCTGCTGATCCCGCGCGGGAAGGAGGCCGAGTACTTCAGCTTCTACCACGCCATGGAGCGTGGGACGTCCTGGTTCGGCACGGCCACGTTCGGCGTCGTGCTGGCCGTGACGGACTCCTACCGGCCGGCGATCTTCGCTCTCATCGCGTTCTTCCTCATCGGGGGGCTGCTGCTCACTCGCGTCGACACCGAGCGCGGCATCCGCGATGCCGGCAACCGGGTCCCGTCCGTCGTCTGAGCCGTCACGGGCTGGTCAGGCGCTCCCGCCGGGGTGAGACCCGTCACGCCCCACGGGTGCGCCGGATCACGCTGAATCACGGAATCACCCCCTCTTCGCTACCGTTGAAGGTCACGAAGCGGTTCTTCTCGCTGCCACGAGCGGCGTCATGGACTCCGGTCTGGACCGTTTCACCCGTACAAGGGTCAAGCAACCTACTTGGAGGTGGGCACGGTGGCGGAGCGCACACTGCGTGGGGCAAGGCTCGGTGGACAGAGCTTCGAGGACGAGCGCGGCATCGAGTTCGCGGCGCGGCAGCAGGTGGGATACCGCTGCAAGCACGGACACGACTTCGAGATCACGATGTCGGTCGAGGCCGACGTCCCGGCCAACTGGGAGTGCCCGCGCTGCGGCGCGGAGGCGCTGAGCACGTCGGGCATCCTCCCCGAGGAGAAGGTCGAGAAGCCCGCGCGTACCCACTGGGACATGCTGCTGGAGCGGCGGTCCGAGAAGGAGCTCGAGGACATCCTCAAGGAGCGGCTCGAGCTGCTCCGGGGCGGCGAGATCGGGCCGGCCCACCTGCACCGCGCCAACGCGAAGAAGCGCAAGGTCTCCTGACGAGACCCGTCCTCACTGGTCGACCACGTCGCCCCGGACCACCGGCCCCCCGGCCGGCGGACCGGGGCGTCTGTCGTGGACGGCACCCGCGAGGCGGCGTTCGAGGACGCGCGTGAGCAGGCGGCGGGCGACGGGCCGCGTCGCCGGGAGGATGAGCAGGATGCCGACCGTGTCGGTCAGGAACCCCGGCGTGAGCATCAGCGTGCCGCCCACCAGCACGAGGGCTCCGTCGGCCAGCTCGCGGGCAGGCATCCGTCCGCGCCCGACGGCCTCCCGCAGCGCGCGCCACGCTCGCCCGCCCTCGCGCTTGACCAGCCAGCCGCCGATCACCCCGGAGAGCACCAGCAGCCCGATCGTCCACCACGGACCGATCGCCCGTCCCACCTGCAGGATGGCCCAGATCTCGATCAGCGGCACCGTCACGAACGCGACGACCAGGAGCCACCACCACGGCCCTCGGCGGCGTCGTACGTCGGTCACGGCCGCCGCCGGCTGCGGACGGCTCCGACCACCTGATCACGGCGCTGCGCGAGGCCCCACCGGGTGATGAGCCGGAGCGACTCGGTCGCGACGTCGGGGCTCATCTTGGAGTCGCCGCGCTCCCGCTCCACGAACTCGATCGGGACCTCGGCGACGGTCAGACCCGCCCGGATCGCCCGGTGGGCGAGGTCGGTCTGGAAGACGTACCCGGCCGAGCGGATGCCGGCCAGGTCGATCTTCTCGAGGGTGTGGCGCCTGAAGACGCGGAAGCCCGCGGTCGCGTCGCGCACGTGGATCCCGAGCAGGAGGCGCACGTAGAGGTTGCCACCTCGGGAGAGCAGCAGTCGCTGCACCGGCCAGTTGACGACCGACCCGCCTGGCACGTAGCGCGAGCCGATGACCAGGTCGGCGTCGACCAGCCGGTCGAGCAGCCGGTGCAGCTGCTCGGGCTGGTGCGACCCGTCGGCGTCCATCTCGCCGATGACGTCGTAGCCGGCGTCGAGGGCCACGCGGAAGCCGTGGAGGTAGGCCGCTCCCAGGCCGGCCTTCTCGGTCCGGTGCACCACCGAGACGGCCGGGTCGGCCGCGGCCAGGCGGTCGGCGATCTCACCGGTGCCGTCCGGGCTGCCGTCGTCGACCACGAGGACGTCCACCCCCGGCTGGGCCGCGCGCAGGCGTCCGACGATCCATTCCAGGTTCTGGGCCTCGTCGTAGGTGGGAATGACCATCACGACCCGCCCGAGTCCTTCGACGCTCACGCACTCACCTTCCGTCCTGGCGCGGCGGCCTGCGCCCCCCGCCTCCTGCTCAGCACATAGGATCCCACCAGGAAGGCAGCGTGCAGCGCCACCGTCCCCAGGACGGCGCGTCCCGGCCAGACCCCCATCCGGGTCGCCGTCGTCACGTCGCGGCGCAGGCCGACCTCCTCGACCATCACCGACCGGGTGCCCGCCGGCGCCGAGGCGACCACGCGCCCTTCGGGGTCGATGATGCCGGAGACCCCGTTGATCGCGGCCACCACCACCCACCGGTCCGTCTCGAGGGCGCGCAGGCGGCTGATCTCGAACTGCTGGTGGATCTGTCCGGTCTCGATGAACATCGCGTTGCTGGTCTGGACGGCGATCAGCTCAGCGCCACGGCGGACCTGGGCGCCCACGCCGTCGTCGTACGCCACGTCGAAGCAGATCGCTCCCGCCACCGGCACTCCAGCGATGCGCAGCGGCTCACGGCGGGTGCCTCGCGCCATGTCCCGCGGCACCAGCCGCAGCTGGCCGTAGGTGTCGGGGATGATGCTCCCCCGGAACGGGATGTACTCGCCGTACGGGACGGGGTGCCACTTGGTGTAGCGGTCCCCGCCGCCCAGTCCCGGCGTCCAGACGATCCCCTGGTTGAGCACCTGCTGGTCGTCCTCGGGGTCGTCGACCATCCCGCCGACCAGGATCGGCACGCCGACGGCGTCCGCTGCCGTCACGATGCCGGCGTTGGCCGTGGGGTCGGTGAAGGGGTCGACCGCCGTGGAGTTCTCCGGCCACACGACGAAGTCCGGCTCGTCGACGTCACCGCCCTCGACGCGCTCGCCCAGCTCGACGGTGGCGCGCACGTGGTTGTCCGTGACCTCCCGGTGGACACCCACGACGTCGGTCCCCGACCCGGGCACGTCGCCCTGGACCGCCGCCACGGTGGCCGTGCCGACGTCCTCCCCGGCCACGTCCAGTCCGAGCGGGAGGGCGGTGACCGCGACCAGCGCGACCACCGCGGCGGCGACGCCGGCGGGGCGGGCCCGTACGTGGAGCACGGCCCACGCCAGCGTGGTGCCGGTGAGGGCGACGAGCAGGCTCACGCCCGTCATCCCGACCCACGGCAGCGCAGCGGACCACGGGGTGTCGGCGGTGGCGTAGGCGAGCCGACCGAAGGGCAGGCCCGACAGCGGCCACCCGCCGCGCCAGGTCTCGATCGCCACCCACCACAGGGCGCACCACACCGGCCAGCCGCGGTGGCGGGTGGCGAGGGCCGTCCCGATCCCCAGCGGCACGAAGAACGCCGCCTCGCCCGCGGAGGTCGCCAGCCAGGCGTCGGTGCCGACCGCCCTCAGCCACACGAGCACCGAGAAGATGAACGCGACCCCGAACAGCAGGCCCGGGAGCCACGCGCGTCCGGGGCGCAGGCCACGCAGGGCCAGCACGAAGGCGGCCAGCGCCGGCGGCATCAGCCACGCCTGCCCGATCGGCTCGAAGGCCGCAGCGAGCGACAGCCCGCCGAGGACGGCGGCGAGGCAGCGGATCCACACGACACCGACGGTAGTCGAACGGGGCACACGCGGCCGGATCGGCGTACCCGCAGCGGAGCGGGAGGAGCGGCGACGCTTCGGACCAACGCACGGCCACCTGGCTGGCGGCAGGACGAAGTTGTCTAAGGCGTCGGAGCCCCTCCCGCATCCGGCCCCCGCGGTGCGTCCACGATGGGGACCCGGCGGAGACGCGCTGGCTTCACGATCCCCACCTCGAACTCCCTGATCTCGTGTCCTGCCACCCGCGGGCTGCACAGGCGGACCACGGAACTGTCGTCCGTCGGTAGGGACCCTGTCAACACTGCACTGACCTGCATGAACGCGCGTCCATGCAGGTCAGCGAGGGGTGGGTCGTCCGCAAATCCGGCACGTGAAATCGGATCGGCTCGGCGTGTCGCCGCATGACACGCCGATCGTCCCGGCGCGCCGCTCTAGACCGGACGGTCCTAGTCGCGCTTCGGCGGCACGACGACCGTGCCGGTGGCCGTGGTGGCGAGCACCGGCTCGTCCAGGAACGCCGCCGCGCCCGGGGCGTCCTCGGTCGCCGCGCCCCGCGCCACGACGCGCACCTCGAAGGCCATCACGCGGCTGCGGGTCCCGGCGCGAACGATCTCGCAGGTGATCTCCAGGACGTCGCCGGCGCGCACCGGCGCCCTGAACTGGACGTCGTCGTACGACGCGAACAGCCCCTCGTCGCCGTCGGTGAGGATGCACATCTCGGTGGCGACGTCACCGAACAGCCCGAGGCTGTAGGCGCCGTCCACGAGGTTGCCGGCGTAGTGGGCGTGGGAGTACGGCACGTAGCGGCGGTGGACCACCCGGGTGCCGACGAGCGCGTCGTTCACGATGCCTTCTCCTTCGGTGCCGCGAGGATGCTGGAGGTGCTTTGCGGAGCGCCGTCGCGGCCGTGGGTGGCCCGGTGGACGAGGTAGGAGGCCACCTCGCCCGGAGTGGTGCCCCGGCTGAACACGCGGTCGACCCCGAGCTCTGCCGCCATGCCCTCGTTGAACCGCGGGCCGCCGACGACGAGGAGGGGGCGGCTCGCCGCCGGGTAGGCCTCGCGGAACGCCGCGGACATCTCCCGGGTGTTGAGCAGGTGGGCGTCGCGCTGGGTGACGACCTGGGAGACCAGGACGGCGTCGGCGCGCTCGGTCCGGGCGGCCTCGACGAGCTCGGGCACCGAGACCTGGGCGCCGAGGTTGACCACCTTGATCTCCCGGTAGTACTCCAGCCCCTTCTCCCCCGCGAACCCCTTGATGTTGAGGATCGCGTCGATCCCCACCGTGTGGGCGTCGGTGCCGATGCACGCACCGACCACCACGAGGCGGCGGCGCAGGGACTGCTTGATGGCGGCGTTGGCCTCCTTCGGCGTGAGCAGGGGGAAGTCGCGCTCGACCACCTCGACCTTGCTGGTGTCCACGAGGTGGCTCACCCGGCCGTAGACGACGAAGAACGTGAAGCCCTGGCCCATCGGCTTGGCGTGCACGACCAGCGCCGGGTCCATGCCCATCTTGTTGGCCAGCTGCTCCGCGGCGCCCTCGGCGACCTTCGAGTGCTCGATCGGCAGGGTGAAGGACAGCTGCACCATGCCGTCGCCGGTGGTGTCGCCGTACGGGCGGACGATCTGGCCGCTCCGCGGCTGGTCGGCGGAGCCGCTCCGCGGCTGGTCGGTGGGGTCGCTCATGACTCTCCGTCCAGGTTCTCCCCGTCCAGCACCTCGGTGGCGGGGTTGTAGTAGCCGGGGGCCTTGCGGGCGACGCCGTCGAGCCCACGGCCCTTGTCGGCCGGCCGCTTCATCAGCCCGAAGGTCCCGTCGGCGATGGCGGCGAGGAGGGGTGGGTCGCCGCTCTCGTCCGTGTCGTCGCGGATCTGCTCCAGCAGCCCGATCGCCTCGCCGAGGACGTGACGGGCCCGGTCGGCGATGAAGCCGTCCGGGGCGGGGTGGAAGTCCTCGTGGAGCCGGCCGGCGGCGTTCATGACGTAGCGGACGTTCTGCAGCGCGAGGTCGCGGTCGGAGATCCAGGGGGTGACCACGGCCTCGGTCATCATGCCGACGAGCAGGATGCCCTGCCCCGTGAGCGCACCCACGAGGTTGAAGAACCCGTCGAGGAGGTAGCCGCGGAAGATGTCACCCGTCATGTGACGCGTCGGGGGCATCCACTTGAGCGGCGCGTCGGGGAACAGCTCGCGCGCCAGCATGGCGTGCGCCAGCTCGAGCCGGAACGAGTCCGGGACCTCCGGGTCGATCTCGAACGCGTGGCCCAGACCGAGCTGCCAGTCCTCGAGCCCGGCCTCCTTGGCGAAGAACTCGTTGAGGAGCTGGCTGGTCGTGACGGTGTGGGCGGCCTCGACCGCGTCGGCCGTGGTGAGGTAGTTGTCCTCACCGGTGTTGATGATGATCCCCGCGCGAGCGTGGACCTGGCGGCTGAAGCGCTGGTCGACGAAGGTCCGGATCGGGTTGATGTCGCGGAAGAGGATGCCGTACATCGAGTCGTTGAGCATCATGTCGAGCCGCTCGAGCCCGGCCAGCGCGGCGATCTCCGGCATGCAGAGGCCCGACGCGTAGTTGGTGAGCCGCACGTAGCGGCCCAGCTCGCGGCTCGTCTCGTCGAGGGCCGCGCGCATGAGGCGGAAGTTCTCCTGCGTGGCGTACGTGCCGGCGAAGCCCTCGCGCGTCGCGCCCTCCGGCACGAAGTCCAGCAGCGACTGGCCCGTCGACCGGATCACGGCGATGACGTCGGCGCCCTCGCGCGCGGCCGCCTGGGCCTGCGGGATGTCCTCGTGGATGTCGCCGGTGGCCACGATGAGGTAGATCCACGGCTTGCGGGGCGCGTCGCCGACGGTCGCGATCATCTGCTCGCGGGCGGCCCGCTGCCGGTCCACGCGCGCGATGCCGGCCCCGACGGAGGAACGCGCCGCGGCGCGGGCCGCGACGGCGTCCTGGCCCTCCGGGAGGCGGAAGGTGACCGACCCTGCGGCCGCCTTCTGGGCGAGGGTCATCAGGTCCTCGGCCTCGCCGCGGACCATCGCGTCCCAGACCGGGAGGGCGACCCCGTGCTCGAGCCCGGTGTCCGCGCGCACGACGTCGGCGAGGCGGTTCACCCACGGCGTCCCGTCCGGGTCGGCCCCGGCCAGCCCCGCGAGGCGGAGCGTGGCGCGCTCGACGGAGACCGTCGTGTGCTGGCGGGCGAGGTCGACGATGGGCTGCCCGACCTCGCTCGCGAGCGTGCGCGCGCGGCGTACGTCGGTCGCCTCGATGCCGAGCCGGCTCGTCGTCGTCATCACAGCCGCCTCTCGAACAGCGCCCGCACGCCCGGCTCGCTGCGGACCAGCTCCATGGCGGCAGCAGCGTGGCCGGGCACGTACCCGGTACCGACGAGCATGGTCACGTCGGCGGCGAGGCCCTCGGCGCCGAGCGCGGCGGCGCTGAAGGACGTGGCCATCGAGAAGAAGATCACCGTCCCGCCCGTGGCGGTCGCCAGGATGGCGCCGCCCTCGCAGCCGGGTACGTCGACGCACACGACGGTCACGTCGGCCGGTCCGCCGGCGGCCCCGACGGCGTCGCGCAGGGCGATCGGGTCGCGGGCGTCCGCGATCGCCACCTCGTCGGCGATCCCCGCCTCGCGGAGCAGGTCGGCCTCGGCGTCGTGCGGGACGACGCCGATCGCCCGTCGGGCTCCCGCCCGCCGGGCCGCGGCCAGGCACAGGGAGCCGGACTTGCCCGCGGCGCCGATCACCGCGACGACGGGGTCGTCGTAGCGGGCCACGTGGCGCTCGGTGAGGGCCGGAGCGCCGCAGACGTCCATCACGCTCAGCGAGAGGGCGGGGTCGAGGTCGTCGGGGATCACGGCGGCGATCGAGCGGCCGAACAGCACGGCGTACCCCTCACAGGGCACCTGCTCGCCACGACCGTCCCACCGCTGCAGCGCGTCCTCGACGACGAGCGGCGTGAGGGTCAGGCTGACCAGGGTGGCGATGCGGTCCCCGACGCTCAGCCCGAGCGGGGACTCGGGCCCGACCTCCTCGACGGTGCCGACGAGCATCCCGCCGGAGCCGGTCTCGGGGTTCTGCATCTTGCCGCGCGACGCCACGATGTCGAGGACCTCGGCCCGGATGGCGGCGCCGTCGCCATGGTGCTTGCGCTCGAGCTGGCGGTACGACGCCGCGTCGAGGTTGAGCCGCTCGACCCGCACGCGGACCTCGTCGGGCCAGAGCTCGGCCCGGGTGTCGAGGCGCTCGGCGGCCTGGGGCAGGACGGTCCGGCCGTCCAGCACCCGGTGCAGGCCCGTCGGGTCTCCCGTGCGCAGGGAAGTCGGGACGCTCATCGTTGCCGTCCTTCTGTGTTGCTGTCCTCAGACAGGAAGTTTTCCGGCGTGGCATTGGACGCGCCGCATGATCTCCACGTACTGTCTCAGATGTGGCGCGTCACACACAACCGGCGCGCCGCCACGCCGTACCCCATCACGCCTCTATGCAGGAGACGCCATGAGCATCGAGACCTCGTTCGGCCTCGAGACCGGACAGCCCTACCCCTACCAGCGCGTCGAGCTGGTCGAGCCGGACTGGACGCGGTTCCCCGGATGGGCCGGCGTGACCGCCGAGGACTGGGCCTCCGTGCAGTGGCAGCGCGCCCACTGCGTCAAGAACGTCAAGCAGCTGCGCGAGCTGCTCGGCGACCTCGTGGACGAGCGCTTCTACGCCGACCTCGAGCGCGACCAGGCCGAGCGCGCCACCATGTCCATGCTGGTGCCGCCGCAGATGATGAACACGATGGTCCCGACCGTCGAGCCCGCCGGGCCGGGGTCGCTCACCGAGGCGTTCTACGCCGACCCGATCCGCCACTACATGCTGCCGGTGTTCTCCGACCGGCGCACCGACTGGCCCAGCCACCCCCACGCCACCCGCGACTCGCTCCACGAGCACGACATGTGGGCCACCGAGGGCCTGACCCACCGCTACCCCACCAAGGTCCTGGCCGAGCTGCTCCCGACCTGTCCTCAGTACTGCGGCCACTGCACCCGCATGGACCTCGTCGGCAACTCGACGCCGGTCATCGACAAGCTGAAGTTCGCCGGCAAGCCCAACGACCGGATCGGCGACATGCTCGACTACCTCCGACGTACGCCGTCGGTGCGCGACGTGGTGGTGTCGGGCGGCGACGTGGCGAACATGCCGTGGCCCCGGCTCGAGGCGTTCCTCACCTCCGTGCTGGAGATCGAGAACATCCGCGACATCCGCCTGGCCACCAAGGCCCTCATCGGCCTCCCGCAGCACTGGCTGCAGCCCGACGTCGTCGAGGGCGTCTCGCGCGTGGCGACCATCGCGCGGTCCCGCGGCGTCTCGCTAGCGATGCACACCCACGCCAACCACGCGAGCTCGGTGACCCCGATCGTCGCCGAGGCCACCCGCGCGATGCTGGACGCCGGCCTGCGCGACGTGCGCAACCAGGGCGTGCTCCTCAACGGCGTCAACGCCGACCCGCACGCGCTGCTCGACCTCTGCTTCCGCCTCCTCGACGGCGCGCAGATCATGCCCTACTACTTCTACATGTGCGACATGATCCCGTTCTCGGAGCACTGGCGGGTCTCGGTCGCCGACGCGCAGCGGCTCCAGCACCACATCATGGGCTACCTCCCGGGCTTCGCGACGCCGCGCATCGTGTGCGACGTGCCGTTCGTCGGCAAGCGCTGGGTCCACCAGCTCGCCGACTACGACGCCGAGCACGGCATCTCCTACTGGACCAAGAACTACCGCACCTCCATCGAGGCCGCGGACCCCGAGGCGCTCAACCGCACCTACGAGTACTACGACCCGATCCACACGCTCCCCGAGTCGGGCCGGCAGTGGTGGGAGCAGCACGGCCGGCTCGACGAGGCGTCGCTCAAGGCCGCCGAGGTGGCCGAGGCCTCCCGTCGTACGGCGGCCCTGCAGGCCTACTGACGGTCCGCTCCGCCGGCTCGCCCTCCCCCGGTCTGTCTGCGGCGTGTTCCACTGTCGAAGTCCCCGCATGTGCGGGGACTTCGACGATGACGCGGGGCCACCGAGGAGCGCCGGGGGTCAGGCGAGAGGGCGGTTCTCGTACGGCGTGGAGAGCACGATCGTCGTCCGCGTGGACACGTTGGCGGCCAGGCGGATCCGGGACAGGAGGTCTTCCAGCGCGGCCGGGGTGGCGACGCGGATCTTGAGGATGTACGACTCGTCGCCGGCCACCGACCAGCACGACTCGATCTCCTCGATGGCGCTGACCCGCTCGGGGTAGTCGTCCGGCTGGGCCGGGTCGATCGGCGTGATGGAGATGAACGCGGTGAGGGAGCGACCGAGCTGCTCGTGGTCGACGGTGGCGCCGTACCCCTTGATCAGGCCGCGCTGCTCGAGGCGCTTGACCCGCTGGTGCACCGCGGAGGTGGACAGTCCCGTGGCCTTGCCCAGGTCGGTGTAGGACATCCGGCCGTCGACGGCCAGCAGGGACAGGATCTTGCGGTCGGTGGACTCGACCTCGGGCGTGCTCACGGCCGCCACCCTAGTGCGCGCCGGACAGGGCCTCGACGAGCCGTACGGCGGAGGAGCCGAGGCCCCAGCGCCCGTCGAGCGCGACCACGGCGTCCGGGTCGGCGGGCGTGCGCGGCCGGGAGAGGTCCGGCGATCCCAGGTCGAGGTCCCGCCGTACGGCGACCACGTCCGGGGCCACGGAGAGGTAGTCCGCCGCTGCCTTGATCTTGCCGCGCGGACCCGGCGCCAGGTCGGAGGCCGGGTCGGAGGCCGCGGCCAGGACGCCCGCGATGTCCCGGAAGCGGCCCAGCAGGGTGGCGGCGGTCTTGTCCCCGACCCCCGCCACACCGGGCAGCCCGTCGGAGCTGTCGCCGCGCAGGGTCGCGAAGTCGGCGTACTGCGCCGCGTCCACGCCGTACTTGGCGCGCACCCACGCGTTGTCGACCCGCTCGTGCCGGCCGACTCCACGCGCGGTGTAGAGCACCCGGACCTCGGCCTCGTCGTCGACCAGCTGGAACAGGTCGCGATCGCCGGTGACGATGTCGACCGGCATCCCCGCCCCGGTGGCGAGGGTGCCGATGACGTCGTCCGCCTCCATCTCCGGGTGCCCGACGACCGGGATGCCGTACGCCGCCAGCACCTCCCGGATGACGGGCACCTGCACCTCGAGCGGGTCCGGCACCTCCTCGACGTCCGGGGCGGCCCCGGGCACGACCTCGACGACCCGGTGAGCCTTGTAGGAGGGGATGAGGTCGACGCGCCACTGCGGCCGCCAGTCGTCGTCCCAGCAACAGGCGAGGTGGCTGGGGTCGTACTCCCCCACCAGCCTGCTGATGAAGTCCATCAGTCCACGCACCGCGTTGACCGGCGTCCCGTCCGGCGCCTTCACCGAGTCCGGCACGCCGAAGAAGGCACGGAAGTAGAGCGAAGCGGTGTCGAGGAGGAGCAGGCGGTCGCCGGAGGCCATGGACCGCAGCCTCCCACACCGGCAGAGACGTCCTACTCCGCCAGCACGCTGTAGGCGACGACCCCGCGCTTGATGGACCGCGCGGTCTCCCGAGCGGTCTTCCGCAACGGCGTGTCGCCCGCCGCGTCGGCCACCTGCCCGGCCAGGTCGAGCAGCTGCTTCATCCACCGCACGAAGTCGCCCGCGGCCAGGCCGGTGACCATCAGCACGTCGTCGAGGTCGTCGCCCTCGGCCCACCGCCACGCGGCCCAGGCGAGCCCCACGTCGGGCTCCCTCAGGAAGTCGAGGCGGTGGTCGCGCTCGAGTGCCTCGAGCCGCGCCCAGACCCGCACCAGGTCGCCGAGGACCTGCTGCACGCGCCCGCCCGGGATCCGCGGCGCGGAGGCGTCGTCGGCCCGGCGCGCCTCGAAGACCACCGCCGAGAGCACCGCGGCGAGCTCGGACGCCGTCAGGTCGTCGAGCAGACCCTCGCGCATCGCCTCCGCGACGACGAGGTCCATGTCGGTGTAGATGCGGCGCAGGTGGGCGCCACGCTCGGTGACCTTCTCCCCCTCGAGGTAGCCGAGGGCGCTCAGCACCTCGCAGACCCGGTCGAACGTGCGGGCGACCGTGTTGGTGCGGTTCTCGACCCGACGCTCGAGGGTGTCGGCGTCGCGGCGCAGCTTGAACCAGCGCTCCGCCCACCGCGCGTGGTCCTCACGGTCGGAGCACTGGTGGCAGGGGTGCGCCTTGAGGCGGCTCCGGAGGTCGGCGACCTTGCGGTCGACCGGGGAGTCGGCGAAGGCGTCCCCACCACGCCCCCGCAGCGGCGTCACGTCGAGACCGTGGGTCTTCTCGCGCAGCGCGTTGGCCAGGTCCCGGCGCTGCGCGGGGTTGCGGCCGTTGAAGTTCTTCGGCACCCGCATCCGCGTCAGCGCCCGCACCGGGACCGGGAAGTCCATCAGCGCCAGGCGTCGCGCCTGGCGATCGGCGGTCAGGACGTAGGGACGCGGCTCCTCACCGGACAGACCCGGGTCGAGCACCACGGCCAGGCCGCTGAACTTCCCCGACGGGACCTCGATCACGTCGCCCGGCTTCAGCCTTCCCAGCGAGTCGGCTGCCTCCGTGCGGCGGTCGGCGCGCCGCTCACGGGCGGCGCCCTTCTCGGCGTCCGAGATGGCCCGGCGCAGCGCGGCGTACTCCATGAAGTCGCCCAGGTGGCAGGTCGCCGCCTCGGCGTAGCCGTCGAGCGCGTCCTCGGCCTTGCGCAGCTGGCGCGCCAGCCCCACGACGGCCTTGTCGGCCTGGAACTGGGCGAACGACTGCTCCAGCAGCTCGCGGGAGCGCGCGCGGCCGAACTGGTGCACGAGGTTGACGGCCATGTTGTACGACGGCCGGAACGACGAGCGCAGGGGGTACGTCCGGGTCGAGGCGAGACCGGCCAGCTCGCGCGGGTTCGTCCCGGGCTGCCACAGCACGACGCCGTGTCCCTCGATGTCGAGCCCGCGGCGGCCGGCGCGACCGGTGAGCTGGGTGTACTCCCCCGGCGTCAGGTCGACGTGCGCCTCGCCGTTCCACTTCGAGAGCTTCTCGATCACCACCGTGCGGGCCGGCATGTTGATGCCGAGCGCCAGGGTCTCGGTGGCGAAGACGACCTTGACGAGGCCCTCCTGGAAGAGCTGCTCGACCACCTGCTTGAACGCCGGCAGCAACCCGGCGTGGTGGGCGGCGACGCCCCTGGTGAGCCCGTCGAGGAACTCGTGGTAGCCCAGGACCTGCAGGTCCTCCTCCGGCAGGCTGCGTGCCGCGTGCTCGACCCGGGCGAAGATCTCGTCGCGCTCGGCGACGGTGGTGAGCCGGGTGTTGGCGTCGAGCAGCTGCGTCACCGCGGCGTCGCAGCCGGCCCTGCTGAAGATGAAGACGATGGCCGGGAGCAGGCCCTCACGGTCCAGGCGCTCGACCACGTCGACGCGGCTGGGGATCCAGACGCGCCGGCTGGTGCCGCTGTCACGCGCCCCCTGCTTGTCCCGGGCCCGGGAGCCCCCGCGCTTGGGCCGACGGTCCTTCATGCGCCCTGCTGCCCAGTCGTCGCGGGCGATCCGGACGAGCTCGTCGTTGACGGGGGCACCCTCCTTGACGAAGCCCGCGCTCGCGTCGACGTCGCTGGAGGCGAAGAGGTCGAGCAGGCGACGCCCGACCATCACGTGCTGGAACAGCGGCACCGGTCGCCGCTCCTCCACCACGGTCGTGGTCTCGCCACGGACGGTCTCGAGCCACTCGCCGAACTCCTCGGCGTTGGACACGGTGGCCGACAGCGACACCAGCGTGACCGACTCGGGGAGGTGGATGATGACCTCCTCCCAGACAGCGCCACGCATGCGGTCGGCGAGGTAGTGCACCTCGTCCATCACGACGAAGCCCAGGCCGAGCAGGGTCCGCGACCCGGCGTAGAGCATGTTGCGCAGGACCTCGGTGGTCATCACGACGATGGGCGCCTCGCCGTTCACGACGTTGTCGCCGGTCAGGAGGCCGACCTGGTCGGCGCCGTACCGCCTGACGAGGTCGTGGTACTTCTGGTTCGACAGCGCCTTGATCGGGGTGGTGTAGAACGCCTTGCGCCCGGTCTGCAGCGCCAGGTGGATCGCGAACTCGCCGACCACCGTCTTGCCCGAGCCGGTGGGCGCGGCGACGAGCACGCCGCGTCCCTCCTCGATCTCCCGGCACGCGCGCACCTGGAAGTCGTCCAGCTCGAAGCCGTGCAGGCCCCCGAAGTCCCGGAGGTGAGGGTGCCTGCTGTCGCGCTTGTACGCCGCGTAGCGCTCCGCGGGGCTCGCGACGTGGTCGTGGCTCGACTCGCTCATGCGATGACCTCCAGGGCGCCGGGGACGCACTCGACAGTGAGGGGCAGGGGACCGAAGCGCTCGCCGTCGGCGTAGGCCACGATGCCAGGCGCGGCCACGGTGACCTGCTTGACCCGGTGGCGGGAGTACTCGGCGAGACCGTCGATCGAGCCGGTGAACAGACGCGGGTAGGAGCGGACCAGCTTCCGCTTGGTCATCCTGCCCACCACGACGACGTCGAGCAGCCCGTCGTCGAGCTCGGCGCCCTCGGTGATCCGCAGCCCGCCGCCGAAGGAGGGACCGTTGCCCACCGCGACGAGCATGGCCTCGGTCTCCACTGTCTCGTCGTCCAGCTGGAGGACGTACGGGATCGGCCGGAAGGTGGGCAGCTCGGCGACGGTCGCGAGGTTGTAGCGCATCTGGCCGCGCGGCCACCGCATGTCGTTGGCGCGCTCGTTGACCACGGCGTCGAACCCGGCCGCCATGACGGTGACGAACCACCGGTCCCCGCTGCGGGCCAGGTCGAGCGTGCGGGTGCGGGATGCGACGACCCGGTCCGCCGCGGCCGCCGGGTCGCGGCGCGGGAGCCCGAGGTAGCGAGCGACGTCGTTGCCGGTGCCACTGGGGATCAACCCGAGCGGCACGCCGGTGCCGGCCACCGCCTGGGCACCGAGGTGCGTCAGCCCGTCACCGCCGCACACCACCAGGGCCTCCACGCCGTCGGCCACGCACGCGCGCGCGAGGTCGAGCGCCTCGTCGGCGTCGCGACCCTGCAGGTTGCGGACGACGAACCCCGCCGCGCGCAGCCTGGGCAGCGCGACGTCGCGGTGGCGGGCGCCCCTTCCCCGGCCGGCCGTGGGGTTCGTCAGCAGCGCGATCTCGCGGCCCCGCCGGGACGGCTGCGGCGAAGGACCCTGCATGCTCGCGACCATATCCCCCGCGACCTACATCCCCCGCGACCTGTCCCCCGCGGCCTATCCCCCGATCCGGAGCAGGGCCGCGAAGCGCTCCGGACGGGCGCCGACCGCGCGGGCCAGCCGGTCGAGGGCGTCCAGCACCCGCTCCGCGGTCCACGCCGTCCCTGGTGCGGCGATCGCCAGCCGGTCGTCGTACTCGCCGAGCACGACCTGTCCGTGCCGCCAGGCCTGGTGGACGCGGAGGCGGCCCGCGTCGTCCATCACCGGCACGGGATAGGCCTCGTCGACGGCCACGAGGTCGCACACCAGGTCCTCCCGGCCCTCCCCGGTGAGCCGACCCGGCACGCGGTGACCGCTGCTCAGCCCGTCGTCGGCGCGCCACACGACGTCCTCCGTGCCGAGCCAGTCAGGGAGGTCGAACGGGTCGACGTCAGCGAGGGCGGGCTGCATGCGCCCAGCCTCTCAGAGCCCTCTCAGAGCGGGGAGAGCTGGTCGGGAGAGAGCCCGGCGTACGGCTTCCGGGCGGCGCGCCTGCGGTCGTTGAAGCGCGCGATGACCTCGGAGATGCCGAAGAGCAGCACCATCGGCACTGCCATGAAGGTCATCGTGAACGGGTCGGCCGAGGGCGTCGCCACGGCGGCGAAGACGAAGGTGCCGATCACGATCCACGGTCGGTGCTCGCCCAGCGCCTTGCCGCTGACCACCCCGGCGATGTTGAGCAGGACCACGAACACCGGGATGTTGAAGGCGAGGCCGAAGACGAGGAGCGTCCGGGTGAAGAACTGGAGGTACTCCCCGTAGTCCTGGATGTTGGTGACGCCCTCGGGGTTCAGCCCGATGAGGATCTCCAGCGCCTTCGGCAGGGTGAAGTAGCCGAGTGCCACGCCGGAGAGGAACAGCGGACCCGCGATCACCACGAACACGCGCGTCATCTTCCGCTCGCGGGCGTAGAGGCCCGGCAGGAGGAACGCCCAGATCTGGTAGAGCCAGAAGGGTGCGGTCGCGACGAGGGCGGTGAACCCGCACAGCTTGAGGTAGATCATGATGCCGCCGCCGGGCCCGCTGCTCGACGCGAAGCTCGTCCCCTCGGGGAGGGCGTCCAGCGCCTGCTCGTACGGCCCGTAGACGATGGCCGCGACGTCGGAGAAGAAGAAGATCGACACGATGAAGACCACCAGCGCCGCGAGCAGGCAGCGCAGCAGCCGCGCGCGGAACTCGCGGAAGTGGTCGGAGAGCGCCATTCGGCCCTCGGGGCCGACGGGGTGGCGCGGACGGGCCGAGAACAGCCCGGCGATGCGTCGGATCACTCCGCGTCAGGCAGTGGTGTCGTCGTGCGTCTCGCGCACGACGTTGTCGGCCGCCGCCCGGTTGCGGGCCTCGATCTCGCGCTGCTCGGGCGGGACGGTCCCGTCAGCGTCGTCGTCCTTCTCGCCGTCGCGCAGGCCCTTGGTCTCGGTCTTGAAGATGCGCAGGGCCTGGCCGGAGCTGCGTGCCAGGTCGGGGAGCTTCGCCGCACCGAAGACCAGCACGACGATGGCCAGGATCACCAGCCACTCGGCTCCCTGCGGCATGCCGACAAGTGGATTGGGCATGGTGTCACTCCAGTGGGTCGTGGTCGGAGACGTGGTCGAGATCATCCTACGCCGTCGACCTCGTAGCGTCCGAGGGTCTGCCGCGCGAGCCGGGTGAACGCCTCCCCCAGCTCCGGCGGGTCGACCACCGTCGCGTGGGGGGCGAGCCTGAGCAGCAGCTGCGAGAGCCACTCCTCGCTCGCCACCTCGAGATCGACGTCGAGCGTGTCGTCGGGCCCCGGCCGCGTGGACACGACGGGGTGGTACTCGACCACCCAGGCCGCCCGAGGGGCCAGCCGCAGCGTGACCGGGATCGTCGCGCGCCCGGCGAACCAGGCTCCGGTGAGGTCGCGAGGCCGTGCGCCCGCGTCGCCGACGGGTGTGTCGAGCTCGGTCACGGAGAGGATGCGGTCGAGCCGGAACGCGCGGTCGTCGCGGGCGGAGTTGCACCAGGCGTCGAGGTAGAGGACGTTCTCCACGCGGGCGACGGCACGCGGGTCGACCACCCGGCTGGACTGCTCGTCGCGGCTCGGCACGTGGTAGACGATCTCGACCTGGCGGCCCGCGCCGACGGCGCGCTCGAGCACCTCGACGTGCTCCGCCCCGGGTGCGGGCTGGTCCGCGACGTGCAGGGGCAGCACCGTCGCCGGGTCGTTCCCCGCCACGGCCTCGAGCTTGGCCAGCGTCCGCTCGACCACGTCGCGCGCCCCCTCGGGCGCCGCCTCGAGGAGCGTGCGGAGGGCGACGACGAGGGCCGTCGCCTCCGCCGGTGAGAAGCGGATGGGCCGGGCGAGGTAGTCGGCGTTGTCCACCCGGATGACGCCCTCCCCCTCGAGGGCGTCGATGTCGACCTCGATGAGGTCGCCGGGCAGCCCCGGCGACAGGCCGGTCATGAACAGGAGCCGCAGGTCGCGGTCGAGCTGCTCGGGCGGGACGCCGAAGTGCTCGGCGGCCTCGTCCAGCCGCACCTCGCCGCGGGCGAGGAGGTAGGGCACCAGGGCGAGGAGGCGGGCGACCTGGTCGGGGGCGGTCTCACCGGGCGGCTGTGCGGGGGTCATCGGGCGCCACCCGCCACGACGGCCCGGAGCCGCTCGACGACCGCGCCCCGGAGGTCGTCGGGCCCGGCGACGACGACGTTGGGTCCGTGGGTCAGCACCTCGTCGGCGAGCACGTCGGGCGCGGCGTGCAGCACCAGGAGGTCCCACGGCTCCCCGTCGACGTCCCGCGCGCCCGCCGTCACCGACTCGGCTCGTCGCCGCAGACCCACGCCGGCCCCGGGACGGACGAGGAGCTCGGCACGGACCGACGGTGCCGAGCTGGTGAGGCGGTGCGCCATCGCCCGCACGTCGGTCCCCGGCGGGACGTCGTACGCCATCGACTTGCCGGTCGCCTTGACCGGACCGAGGATGCGCGAGAGCCGGAAGACCCGCTCCTCGCCGCGGTCCACGTCGTGGCCGACGACGTACCACCGTCCCGAGGAACGCACGAGCCCCCAGGGCTGGAGCCGCCGGGGCTCCGGGGCGGCGCCGCCTCGCTGGTAGCCGAACGACACCTGCCGGCGTCTCTGCACCGCGTCCCACAGCGGCTCGAACGCCGGCTCGTCGGCGCGGATGGCGGGGGCGATGACCTCGAGGCGGGACGGGTCGATCTCGACCCCCTGGCCCTTGAGCTTCGCGAGGGCCCGGCTGGTGGCCTTGGCGAGCGTCGCCTGCTCCCAGACCTGGGCCGCGACGCCCAGCACCGCCGCCTCGTCGGCCTCGAGCCGGACCTCCGGCAGCGACGTCTGCTCGGTCGGGATGCGGTATCCGACCTCGTCGTCGAAGTAGGCGTCGGCGTTGCCGACCTCGATCACCGCGCCGATGGCCCGGAGCGCGTCCTTGTCGCGCTCGAAGGCGCGCTCGAAGGCCTCGTCCCCGGCGGCGTCGTGGGGGTGCTCGGGGTAGCAGGCGCGTCGGATGGCGTCCTTGCTGACGAACCGGGTGGCGCCGAGCAGCATGATGTGCAGGTTCATCAGGCGTTCGGCCCGCTGCTGCGTCATGCCGCTGCTCCCCCGGTCGGCCGACGCGTCAGGACGCGCCGAGGATGTCGATGACGAAGAACAGGGTGTCGGTGCCCTTGATGCCCGCCTGCTCGTTGCCGGCCTTCCCGTAGCCCTTCGCCGGCGGGATCTCGAGGATGACGCGGGAGCCGACCGTGCGACCCACGAGCCTCTCGTCCCAGCCCTTGACGACCGAGCCGACGCCGATCGGGAACTCCGCGGGCTCCTTGGTGTAGGACTCGTCGAAGGGCGCCTCGGCGTTGTAGACCTGCCCGAGGTAGTCGACGGTGATGGTCTGGCCCTTCTTCACGACGGCGCCGTCGCCCTTGATGAGGGTCGTGGCGATGAGCTCACCGGTCGGCTCGTGCGCGGTGCTGAAGTCCAGCCCCGTGATGACACCGTCCTCCTCGATGAGGGACGGGGCCCAGCCGGCCGGCTCCTTCTCCTCGCCCTGGGGACCGTCGAGCGGGGGGATGGTCTCCGAGCGGTCGAGGATGTCGACGACGAAGAGCACCGCGTCCTTGTTGCCGATGCCGAGCTGCGGGTTGCCCACGCCCTCGCCGAACGCGTCGTCGGCCGAGGACAGCACCGCCACGCGCGCGCCGACCTGCTGACCGACCATGGCGTCGCGGAGCGGCTTGATGATGTCCTTGGAGAGCTCGATCGACTGCGGCTCGGCCTCGTAGGTGCTCTCGGCCTCCTTCTCGGTGAAGCCGTTGCCGATCCAGTAGTGGGCCGAGACCGTGTCCCCGTCCTCGACCGTCTCGCCGTCGCCCTCGATGAGCACCTGGGTCTCACCATCGTCGGGATCGAGACGGCCGTCGAACGTCACCTTCGGCGCCTTGCCGTGGTCGCCCTCGATGGTCACCGAGTCCAGCCCGGCGCCCGGGGTGGGGTCGGCCTCCTCCGAGCCGCAGGCGGCGAGGCCGAGGAGGCTGAGCACGAGGAGGCCGCTGGCGGCGGCCTGTCGGGAACGGGCACGAAGCACGTGGATCACCTGTCAGGTTCGAGAAGCGGCCCGGGACGGGCACGGGTTGCCGGGTCACCCTACCCAGGCGGGGGTGACGGGGCCGACGCGACACCGACCCTCGGGTCACATGCCGTCGATGAGGCGCTGGACGCGCTCGTCGTACGCCTTGAACGGGTCCTTGCACAGCACGGTGCGCTGGGCCTGGTCGTTGAGCTTGAGATGCACCCAGTCGACGGTGAAGTCGCGACGGCGCTCCTGCGCCCGGCGGATGAACTCCCCACGCAGCCGTGCCCGGGTGTCCTGGGGCGGGACGCTCTTGGCCTCGAAGATCTTGAGGTCGCTGGTCACGCGGGCCACGGCACCGCGCTTCTCCAGCAGGTAGTAGAGCCCGCGTCCCCGGTGGATGTCGTGGTAGGCGAGGTCGAGCTGGGCGATGCGCGGGTGGCCCAGTGGCAGACCGTGCTTGGCGCGGTAGCGGTCGATGAGCTTCCACTTGATGACCCAGTCGATCTCGCGGTCCACCAGCCCGAGGTCGTCGGACTCCACGGCCTTGAGGCCGCGCTCCCACAGGTCCAGCACGCGCTCGATCGTCGGCGTGGAGATCTGGCGGCGGTCGACGAAGTCGCGGGCGCGGGAGAGGTACTCCCCCTGGATCTCCAGCGCGCTCGCCTCCCGACCGTTGGCGAGCCGCACCTTGCGCCGCCCCGTGACGTCGTGGCTGATCTCGCGGATCGCCCGGATGGGGTTCTCCATCGTGAGGTCGCGCATGACGACGCCCTCCTCGATCATCCGCAGGACCAGGTCGCACGAGGCGACCTTGAGCAGCGTCGTGGTCTCGCTCATGTTGGAGTCCCCGACGATGACGTGGAGGCGACGGAAGCGCTCCGCGTCGGCGTGCGGCTCGTCGCGGGTGTTGATGATCGGCCGGCTGCGCGTCGTGGCGCTGCTGACGCCCTCCCAGATGTGCTCGGCGCGCTGGCTCACGCTGTACGACGCCCCGCGCGGGGTCATCACGACCTTGCCGGCGCCCACGACGATCTGACGGGTCACGAGGAACGGGATCAGGATGTCCGCGAGCCTGCTGAACTCGCCCGCGCGTCCCACCAGGTAGTTCTCGTGGCAGCCGTAGGAGTTGCCCGCGGAGTCGGTGTTGTTCTTGAAGAGGTAGATGTCGCCGGCGATGCCCTCCTCGTGGAGGCGCTGCTCGGCGTCGAGGAGCAGGCCCTCGAGGATGCGCTCGCCCGCCTTGTCGTGGGTGACCAGCTCGACGATGTCGTCGCACTCGGGGGTGGCGTACTCCGGGTGGCTGCCGACGTCGAGGTAGAGCCGGGCGCCGTTGCGCAGGAAGACGTTGCTCGAGCGGCCCCAGCTCACGACCTTGCGGAAGAGGTAGCGCGCCACCTCGTCGGGACTCAGGCGACGTTGCCCCTTGAACGTGCACGTGACGCCGTACTCGTTCTCGATGCCGAAGATCCGCCTGTCCACGTCTGCCACCCTACGGCGCCGCCGGGCACGGCAGGCGCCCATCCGCGGGCACGCCGCAGCCGTGTCTGCCCTCGGGACGTGCCATCGCGGTCCGGCCCTGTCCTCCGTGTCGCCGCCACGTCGCTCGTGTTGGGGGTGGCGACCGCGCTGCTGCCGGGCGGTCTCGAAGGTGGGCGGCTCGTCGTCCCACGGCAGGCAGCGTCGCCCGCCCGTGCGGGTGGGGCGGGTGCTCCGTCCCGGTCGGGTCCGAGCGGCTAGGGCGTCGGCGGCTGCGGCGCCGGCGGCTCGGCGGGCCCGGGCTGCACCGGGTCGATGGGCTGGGTGCCGGGGCTCGGCTGCGTCGTCGGGGGCGACGCCAGTGGCGGCGCGACCGGGGGCTCACCGCTGACAGGGTCCTCGAGCGGCGGCGTGGCTCCGCTCACCTGGTCGGTGGGGTCCTTCGGGTCGTCCTGGCCGGACTGGCGGGGGCCCGAGCCGGCGAGCGCGTCCTCGGGGGCGGGCGCCGCCGCCTGCTCCGGTCCGCGGTCGCTCAGGACCTCGGCGAGCCGGGCGGCACGCAGCCGCACGAACTTGCGCGGCTGGGTGCGCCGACGGTCGAGCACGGCGACCTCGAGGTCCGCCGTCGGGATGACACGGTCACCCGCGTCGCTGTGGCCCAGGGCGGCGACGGCGACGTGCAGCGCGTCCTCCAGGGGCGCGCCGTCGGTGTAGTGCTCCTGCAGGTGGGCGGCCACCGTGTCGGCCGCACCACCCATCACCGCGAAGCCGTGCTCGTCGGCGACCTGACCGTCGTAGGTGAGGCGGTAGAGCTGGTCCTCGGCAGCGCTGTCACCGATCTCGGCGACGAAGAGCTCCACCTCGTAGGGCTTCTCCCCACCGGACGAGAAGATCGTCCCGAGGGTCTGGGCGTAGGCGTTGGCGAGGCCGCGGCCCGTCACGTCGCGGCGGTCGTAGGCGTAGCCGCGCATGTCGGCGAGGCGGACGCCGGCGATGCGGAGGTTCTCGAACTCGTTGTAGCGGCCGACCGCGGCGAACGCGATGCGGTCGTAGATCTCGCTGACCTTGTGGAGCGCCTGTGAGGGGTTCTCGGAGACGAAGAGGATCCCGTCGCGGAACTGGATGGCGACGACCGACCGGCCACGGGCGATGCCCTTGCGTGCGAAGTCGGCACGGTCCTTCATCAGCTGCTCGGGGGACACGTAGAACGGCATGCTCATGCTGGGTCGCTCGCTCTCAGATCAGGGCCGCGGCCGGGCCGTCGGGTCGCTGCATCCGTCCCGCGATCATGCGGTCGGCGATGGCGGCCACCTCCTCGTCGAGCATCCGTCGACCGCCGTCGGCGGTGATGACGTGGACGACGGGGAAGATGCGGCGGGTCAGGTCGGGTCCGCCGGTGGCGGAGTCGTCGTCGGCGGCGTCGTAGAGCGCCTGGACGGCGGCGGTGACGCACTCCTCGGCGGTGAGGTCGTCGCGGTAGAGCTTCTTGAGCGATCCTCGGGCGAACAGCGACCCGGACCCCACGGAGTGGAACGCGGTCTCCTCGTAGCGCCCGCCCGTGACGTCGTAGCTGAAGATGCGGCCCTGGTCGCTCAGCAGGTCGTAGCCCGCGAACAGCGGGACCACGGCCAGGCCCTGCATGGCGAGGCCGAGGTTGGCGCGGATGAGCGCGGCGAGGCGGTTGGCCTTGCCGTCCATGGACAGCGTGGTGCCCTCGATCTTCTCGTAGTGCTCGAGCTCGGTCTGGAACAGCCGCACCATCTCCACCGCGAGCCCGGCGGTGCCGGCGATGCCGACCACGGAGAACTCGTCGGCCGGGAAGACCTTCTCGATGTCGCGCTGGGCGATGATGTTGCCCATCGTGGCTCGGCGGTCCCCCGCCATGACCACCCCGCCCGGGAACGTCGCGGCGACGATCGTGGTGCCGTGGGGCGCGAGGTCACCGGCCCCGCCCTGGGGCAGCGCACGGCGCGAGGGCAGCAGGTCGGGCGCCTGGTCGCCGAGGAAGTCGGCGAAGCTCGAGGTGCCCGGCGTCATGTACGACGCGGGCAGGCGGGACTCGCTCACTGGCCGCCCTTCTGGATGAACGACTTCACGAAGTCCTCGGCGTTGGTCTCGAGCACGTCGTCGATCTCGTCGAGGATCGCGTCGACGTCGTCGTCGATGACCTCCTTGCGCTCGGCCACGTCGGTCTCGGTGACCTCCTCGGTCACCTCGTCCGACTGCGACGACTTCCGCGGCTGCTTCTGCTCCTGGGCCATGGGTCGACCCTATCCCGCACGTCCGACACGAGGACGCGCTCGGGCGTACTCCGTGAGCGAGTCCCTCACCTGGTGGGGGTTGCAACCCCCACCAGGTGACGGAGTACCCGCATGTGCGGGGACTCCGACAGCCGGACCGGCGGTCAGCGGGTGATGGCGGCGACCAGCTGTTGCGCGGTGTCGCAGCGGTCGATGAGATCCCCCACGTGGGCACGGGTTCCGCGCAGCGGGTCGATGGTGGGCACGCGCTGCAGGGACTCGCGACCGGGGAGGTCGAAGATCACGGAGTCCCACGACGCGGCGGCGACGGAGTCGGCGTACTTGTCGAGGCACCGGCCCCGGAAGTAGGCGCGGGTGTCCTCCGGCGGGTGGTGCATCGCGTCCTCCACCATCGCGTCGTCGAGCAGCCGCTCGATCCGGCCCGAGGCGACGAGCCGCTGGTAGAGCCCCTTGTCGGGGCGGAGGTCGGCGTACTGCAGGTCGATGAGGTGGAGCTTCGCGTCGTCCCAGTCGAGGCCGTCGCGGTCGCGGTACTGGGTCAGCAGCTTCAGCTTGGCGACCCAGTCGAGCTCCCGCGCACACTCGAAGGGATCGCGCTCGAGGCGGGTGAGCACGGACTCCCAGCGCTCCAGCACGTCGGTCGTCTGGGCGTCGGCGTCGGCACCGAGCCGGTCCTCGACGTACTTCCGCGCGAGGTCGAGGTACTCCAGCTGCAGCTGGACGGCGGTGAGCTTGCGGCCGTCCCGCAGGGACACGAGCTGCGTGAGCGTGGGGTCGTGCGACACCTCGCGCAGGGCGCGCACCGGCCCCTCGACCGCGAGGTCGGCGTCGATGAAGCGGTCCTCGATCATCGCCAGCACCAGCGAGGTGGTGCCGACCTTGAGGTAGGTCGAGACCTCCGCGAGGTTCGCGTCGCCGATGATCACGTGCAGGCGGCGGTAGAGCTCGGGGTCGGCGTGCGGCTCGTCGCGGGTGTTGATGATGGGCCGCTTGAGGGTCGTCTCGAGCCCGACCTCGACCTCGAAGTAGTCGGCCCGCTGGCTCACCTGGAACCCGTGCTCACGCCCGTCCTGCCCGATCCCGACGCGGCCGGCGCCGGTGACGACCTGCCGCGAGACGAAGAACGGCGTCAGGTGCCGGACGATGTCGGCGAACGGCGTCGACCGCCGCATGAGGTAGTTCTCGTGGGTGCCGTAGGAGGCGCCCTTGTTGTCGGTGTTGTTCTTGTAGAGCATGATCGGCGCCCCGGCTCCGGGGAGCGTCGCCGCCATCCGGGAGGCGTCGAGCATGATCTGCTCGCCGGCCTTGTCCCAGCGCACGATGTCGAGGGGCGTCGTGACCTCCGGCGTCGAGTACTCCGGGTGCGCGTGGTCGACGTAGAGGCGGGCGCCGTTGGTCAGGATGACGTTGGCGAGCCCGAGGTCCTCGTCGGTCAGCTGGGTAGGGTCGGCGACCTCGCGCGACATGTCGAACCCGCGCGCGTCGGGCCC
>CADCUM010000036.1 GCA_902805885.1 uncultured Nocardioides sp.
CGGCCGGCTGGGCCGGGACGGAGGTCGGCGTCTGGGTCGGGACGACCGGCGGCGACGTCGGCGGGGCGGGCGGGGTCGGCGTCGCCAGGACGGAGTACGTGACGGACCGGGTGGTCACGTTGCCGGCACGGTCGTCGGCGGTGACGGTGAGGGTGTGGGTCCCGGGGGTGGCGGTGAGTGCCCCGTCCGCCGGACCGGTGCGCCGGCAGTCGTCGAGGTTGCTGCCACCCGTGTCCCGGCAACCGAAGTCGACCGCGAGCGGTGCGCCCTGCTGCACCACGGTGCCGGACGCCGGCGACGTGAGGGTGATCTCGGGAGCGATCCGATCGGGCGCGGCGTCCTTGAACGCCCGGTAGCTGAAGTAGCCTGTGACGGACAGGGACCAGAGCTCGGTCCCGTCCGGTGCGACCTCGGTGGCGACCGGGGGAGTGCTGCCCGACGGCACCTCGGACTGCGACCAGCCGACGAAGGTGTTGCCGCCCGGGAGGCGCTGGGCGTTCCCCGCGAAGGGTGCGTACCTGCCCTGGGGCTCGTGGCTCCACACCAGGCGCGCGGTCGGGGGGGCCGTGCTGGTGTCGAGCTCGTACTCCGTCACGCGGCTCTGGGGCCGGGCCACGCGGGGGCCGGCGGGGTCGCCGGGCGTGGGGCACATGTCGGCGGTCTGAGCGGCGATGAAGCCGCCGCTGTCGCGCCTGCCGCCGTTGTCGAAGACCAGCAGGCGACCGTTCGGGAGGATCGTGGCCGCGTGCTGGGCGCACGGGCCGCTGTAGGGGTCGTCGATGAACTCGAAGTCGTTGTGCACGCCCCCGAGGCGCCAGATCACGTCGCCGGCCAGGTGGCCGTCGTGGGCGCTCCCGGCGATGAGCATCACCTGGCTCATGTTGCGGAACGACGCCACGATGTCCCCGTTGGGCAGGCGCTGCAGGGAGTTGATGTGGGCGTAGTCGTCGCGTGAGCGGTCGACGAGTCCCTCGGTCCCCTCGTCGACGTGGTCCTTGCTGTTCCAGGTGAAGGTCGGCGTTCCCGCGGCGTCCTGGACCTGGAGCACGGCGTCGGTCCAGGTGACGCCGTCGCGGGTCGCGACGTCGTACCCCATCAGGGCGACGCCGCCGTCGGCGAGCAGCTCGGCGTCGTGGAAGTCCGTGCTCCTCGCGAGGTCACCGCCGAGCCGGAACCGGCGGACCTCGCGGAACTGCTCGTCGAGCTGCCGGATGACGTAGCCCTGGGCCGGGTCCAGAGGATCGTGCGGCGAGGCGATGGAGTAGCCCCCGGCTGCGAGGGCGGACCGCTTGAAGTCGCTGCCGTTCTCGGCGACGGCACGCGTGGGCACCCCGTGGGCATCGACCAGTGCGGTGTACCGCCCGCCCAGGAAGGACGCGAGCGTGAGGAAGACGTGTCCGTCGGCGAGGTCGGCACGGGGTCCCGTGGCGGAGACCTCGGGGAAGCCCGCAGGCAGCACGATCCAGGACTGGTTGGAGGTGCCGCCCGCGTCGGTGATCTGCACGTTCACCTCGTCCCCGGCCTCCAGCTCGTCCACCTCGGTGAGCGCACCGTTGGCGACCGGGACGCCGTTCACCCGGATGCTTGCCGACGGGTCGCTCGAGGAGGCTCGGACAGACACGGTGTCGACGCCGCTCGCCGACCGGACGCCGAACCGGTCGACCGTCGGTGCGTACGCCGGGTAGGTGCTGACCCTCTGGCCGCCCGTCCCCCCGACCGACACGGAGTGCGTCGGGTCGACGGCGGCCGTCGAGGTGGAGGCGAGCAGGGCGGGTGCGAACGACGTCGCCACGAGGGCCGTCGCCAGGAGGTAGCGCATTCACCCGAGCCTAGGCAGCGTCGGCGCCCGTGTACGGCGCTCCGGGAAAACGGCCGTGCTCGTGCCGCCCCGGGGGTGGAGCGTGGTCAGGAACGGTGCACGAGGTGGTGCCGCGTGCTGAGCGACCCCAGCTCGTCGTGGGACTCGGCGACGGAGGCGGGACCGGCGAAGTGGTCGTGGCGCGCGTAGCGGACGAGGCCGGCCATGAAGAGGACGAAGGCGATGGCGATGAGTGCGGTAGTCATGGCAGTAATCATCCGCTCATCGAGATCCTGTCACCAGTGGCAGCAATGACAGCCATGGTTGATTTCCTGCCACTCACGGGGGATGCTTCCTCCATGAAGAAGGTCAGCGTGGTGGTCCAGGACGGCGCCGAGGCGTTCGGTCTGGGGGCGATGTGCGAGGTGTGGGCCGAGCCCTACCACCCTGCGGACGACAACCCCGTCTTCGACTTCTCGGTCGTGACCCCCCGCCCCGGCCGCGTGCGCGGCGCCGCCGGCTTCGACCTCCACGTCGACCACGGCCTCGACGTGGCCGCCGACGCCGACCTGGTGTGCGTCACCCCCAAGCGGGGCTACCGGGACCCCTCGCCCGAGGTGGTGGAGCTCGTCCGGGCCGCGCACCAGCGCGGCGCCTTCGTCTTCGCCCACTGCACGGCCGCGTTCATCCTGGGCGAGGCAGGGCTGCTGGACGGTCGGCGGTGCACCACCCACTGGCGGCACGTCGACGAGCTCGCGGCCCGCCACCCCGAGGCCCGGGTGGACGGCGACGTGCTCTACGTCCAGGAGGGCAGCATCGTCACGGGCGCGGGCTCCGCAGCCGGGCTGGACGCGGCACTCCACCTGATGCGGCAGCAGTTCGGCGCTGCGGTCGCCGCCACGACCGCCCGCCGGATGGTGGTCCCGCCCCACCGGGACGGGGGACAGGCCCAGTTCATCGCGCGCGCAGTGCCCGTGTGCGACTCCGAGGCGCTGGCGCCGCTGCTCGCATGGATCTCCGACCACCTGTCCCACGAGCTGTCCGTGGACGAGCTGGCCCGCCAGATGCACATGAGCCCCCGGACGTTCGCGCGCCGGTTCAAGGAGGAGACCGGCACGACGCCGTACAGCTGGGTGCTGGCGGAGCGGGTGCGGGCTGCCGAGGAGCTGCTCGAGCAGACCGACCACTCCGTCGACTGGATCGCCGGCGAGGTCGGCTTCGGCAACGCCGCCACCCTGCGGCACCACTTCAGCCGCACGCGGGGGCTCAGCCCGCAGGAGTACCGCCGTACGTTCAAGACGCCCGCCTGACCGCCAGGTCCGTGGTCAGCGGGGGCGCTGGTCCACGGCCCGCCGCCCGTGGGCGTCGGGCCGATCGGCCCCCTTAGGCTGGGCGCGTGGCCCACGCACCGCTGACCGACCTGTCCCCCCGTCACCTCGAGGCGTTCCTGGAGGAGCAGAAGGAGTCGTACGACGACCTCGTCGCGCGCGGCCTGAAGCTCGACCTCACCCGCGGCAAGCCCTCCGCCGAGCAGCTCGACCTCGCCGACGGCCTGCTCTCGCTCCCGTCGTCGACCAAGGACGCGTCGGGCACGGACGTGCGCAACTACGGCGGCCTCGCCGGCCTCACCGAGCTCCGCGAGATGTTCGCCGAGCTGCTCTGGGTCGAGCCCGACCAGGTCGTGGCGGGCGGCAACTCGAGCCTGACGATGATGCGCGACTGCCTCTTCGACCTGGTGCTGTTCGGCGGCGTCGACTCCGAGCGTCCGTGGAGCCGGGAGGAGAAGGTCCGGTTCGTGTGCCCCGTCCCGGGCTACGACCGCCACTTCACCCTGCTCGAGAGCCTCGGCATCGAGATGGTCACCGTCGCGATGAACGACGACGGTCCTGACGTCGACGCGGTCCGCGCCCTGGTGGCCGACGACCCGAGCATCAAGGGCATGTGGGTGGTCCCGACGTACGCCAACCCCACCGGCGCGGTCGTCAGCCAGGAGGTGGCGGCCGAGCTCGCGGCGATGCCGACCGCTGCGCCGGACTTCAAGATCTTCTGGGACAACGCCTACGCCGTGCACCACCTCACCGAGGAGGAGGCCAAGAGCGCCGACATCCTCACCCTCGCGGCCGCGGCGGGACACCCGCACCGGCCGATCATGTTCGCCTCGACGTCCAAGATCTCGTTCGCCGGGGCCGGCGTCGCCTTCCTCGCGGCGTCCACCGAGAACGTCCGCTGGTACCTCGGCCACCTCGGCAACGGTTCGATCGGGCCCGACAAGGTCAACCAGCTCCGCCACGTGGAGTTCTTCGGGTCCGCGGACGGCGTCCGCGAGCACATGCGCAAGCACCGCGAGATCATCGCGCCGAAGTTCGCCGAGGTGGACCGGGTGCTGACCGAGCGGCTGGGCGGTCGCGGCGTCGCGACCTGGAACACCCCCGTCGGGGGCTACTTCGTCAACCTCGACGTCCTGCCCGGGACCGCGGGCCGCGTCGTGGCGCTCGCCGAGGAGGCCGGCGTCGCGCTGACGCCCGCGGGGTCGTCGTACCCCTACAAGCAGGACCCCGAGGACACCAACATCCGGCTCGCCCCGACGATGCCGCCCCTGGAAGAGGTGACGGCGGCGATGGAGGCCGTCGCGACGTGCGTGCTGCTCGCCGCGGCCGAGAAGCTGGCCGGGTGACCGTGCGGGTCGGGCTCACCGGCGGGATCGGCTCGGGCAAGAGCACGGTGGCCGCGCTGCTGGGCGGCAAGGGCGCCGTCGTCATCGACGCCGACGCGATCGCGCGCGAGGTGGTCGCCCCCGGTACGCCGGGGCTGGCGGCGGTCGTCGAGGCGCTCGGCCCGGACGTGCTGACGGCTGCAGGCGAGCTGGACCGGGCCGGGGTGGGGGCCATCGTCTTCGCGGACGAGGCGGCCCGTCGCCGCCTGGAGGCGATCGTGCACCCGCTGGTGATCGACCGGATGGGAGCGATCGAGCAGGCCGCGGCGGCCGGCGACGTCGTCGTGCACGACATCCCGCTGCTCGCCGAGGGCGGTCGGGCGGAGGGCTTCGACGCGGTGCTCGTCGTGGACGTCCCCACCGACGTGCAGCTCGAGCGGCTCGTCCGGGACCGCGGGATGACCCAGGAGGACGCCCGGGCCCGCATCGCCGCCCAGGCGACGCGCGAGGACCGGCTGGCGATCGCGACGCACGTCATCGACAACAGCGGGACGCTCGACGAGCTGCACGAGCGGGTCGACGAGGTCTGGGCGGACCTGAGGAGCGCGTCATGAGGCTGGTCGGCACGAGGAGCGTCGGCGCCGCGCTCGCCGCGTTGGCGCTCACCGCCTGCGCCGCGGGCGGCGGGACGGAGACGAGGACCGAGGACGCCTCCAGCACGACGGCGTCCCCCACTGAGACGCCGACGGACGCCACGGACACCGCCACGGAGACCGCCACGGAGGAACCCGACCCGGACACGCCGCTGTCCTGGGGACCGACCGCGGGCGAGCTCGAGGAGGCCCAGCAGCTGGTCGCCGGCTGGACCCCCGAGCAGCTGGCCGGCGGCGTCGTCGTCGGGCGGTTCCACGGCACCGATCCGGCCGAGCCCGCCGCGATGGTCCGCGACCTCCACCTCGCCGGCGTCTCGGTCACCTCCGGCAACATCGCCGACGCCGCGCAGGTGACCGCGCTCACCGCCGCGGTGACGCGGGCCGCGCAGAAGGACGGGCGGTCCTTCCCGCCGGTGATCGGCGTCGACCAGGAGGGCGGCTACGTCTCCCACCTGCGCGGCATCGCGACCGACTTCCCCCACTTCCAGTCCGCCGGCCTGGCGATCCAGGCAGACCGTCGCGAGGGCCGCGAGGTCACCCGGGAGGCCGCGCGCACGACCGGCCTGGAGCTGCGTCGGTACGGCTTCACCTGGGTCTTCGCCCCGGTGGCCGACGTGACGATCGGCGACGCCGACCCCACCATCGGCGCACGCTCGCCCTCCCAGGACCCGCAGGTCGCCGCCCAGGCGACGGCGGCCGCCGTCGAGGGGTACGACGCTGCCGGCGTAGTCTCCACGGTCAAGCACTTCCCGGGGCACGGGACCGCCACGGGCGACAGCCACGACCTCCTGCCCCGCGTCGACTCCACGATGCGCGAGATCGAGCAGCACGACCTGCCGCCGTTCGCTGCCGCCGTACGGGAGCAGGCGCCGGCCGTCATGCTCAGCCACCTCGACCTCGCGGCGATCGCCCCGGGAGTCCCGGCCAGCATGGCCCCCGAGGTCTACGACCTGCTGCGCGAGGACCTCGATTTCGAGGGCGTCGCCATCACCGACTCCCTCGGCATGGGCGCGGTGGCAGGCCGGCCGAAGCCGGCCGTCCAGGCACTGCTCGCCGGGGCCGACCTGCTGCTCATGCCCGTCGACACGCGCACGACCCACCAGATCCTCACGGACGCGATCGAGTCGGGGGAGGTGCCGCGCGAGCGAGCCGAGGAGGCCGCGGCCCGGGTCGTCGCCGTCCAGATGTGGCAGCAGCGGGTCGCAGGCGAGGTGCCCGTGCCCGCTGACGTCGTCGCGCAGGCGGAGGCTGCCAGCGCTGCGCTGGAGTCAGCCGGCTACTGACGGGCTGGAGTGACCGTCAGGCAGTCGGGGGCGCATCCGACAGTGCGGTTCCGGTGGTGTGCCAGGTGCACCACAGGAACCGCACTCGCGTCAGACCCGGCGGATCAGGCAGCCAGGTCGGGGTCGCCGGCGCGGCGCAGCTTCTGCAGCGCCTCCCGCTCGAGCTGGCGCACCCGCTCGGCGGAGATGCCGTGCCGGGCGCCGATGTCGGCGAGCTTGTGCTGGCGGCCGTCCACGAGCCCGTAGCGGGCGCGGACGATGTCGGCGGACCGCTCGTCGAGCGTGTCGACGAGGTCGTCGAGCCGCTGGCGCGCCTCGGCGTCCAGGACGTTGAGGTCGGGTCCCGGAGCGGTCTCCTGGGCCATCAGGTCACCGAGCGAGGTGTCGCCGTCCTCGTCGACGGGAGTGTCGAGCGAGACGTGCTCGCGGCCCCAGCCGAGGAGGTCGAGGACCCGCTCGACGGGCATGTCCAGCTCGCCGGCGATCTCGGCGGGCTCGGGGTCACGGCCCAGCTGGCGCTCCAGCGTGCGGCGGGCGCCGCCGACCTGGTTGAGCTCCTCGACGACGTGGACGGGGAGCCGGACCACCCGGGCCTGCTGGGCGATGCCGCGGGTGATGGCCTGGCGGACCCACCAGGTGGCGTACGTCGAGAACTTGTAGCCCTTGGTGTAGTCGAACTTCTCGACCGCGCGGATGAGGCCGGTGTTGCCCTCCTGGATCAGGTCCAGCATGGGCATCTGCGCCCGGCCGTACTTGCGCGCGATGGAGACGACGAGACGCAGGTTGGCCTCGATGAAGCGGTCGACGGCGAGCCGGCCCTGCTCGGCGAGCCACTCCAGCTCCTCCTCGTTGGCCGACAGGGGGGCGCCGCCGCGGCGCCGGCCGACCCGGCCGCTGTCGAGGAGGTGCTGGGCCATCAGGCCGGCCTCGATGGT
The DNA here is from genome assembly GCA_902805885.1 of uncultured Nocardioides sp. Classification (GTDB taxonomy): domain Bacteria; phylum Actinomycetota; class Actinomycetes; order Propionibacteriales; family Nocardioidaceae; genus Nocardioides. The sequence continues at coordinate 7,323 of CADCUM010000036.1, forward strand.
CTTGGACAGCTCGACCTCGGTCTCGGCGTCGAGCAGGGGGGTGCGAGCGATCTCGTCGAGGTAGAGGCCGACGCTGTCGCGTCCCTCGATCTCGCGGTTGACGGTGGTGCGTGCGGCCTGTGCGGTGCTCATCGTCTCGTCCTCCTGCTCGTTCACGCCGGACACCCTGTGTCCTCGTGTTCGTTACAACGCCTCGTCCAGATGGGTGATTCCCTCCGGTGTGCTACATCAGGAATGACGAGCGGGGGCTTCGGTGAGTTGCACCCGGAGGGAAGTCTCAGGGACTTCTCAGGAGGTGCCCTGCGAGACTGCGGGCCATGCACGGTGCCGTCGACCTCAACGCAGACCTCGGCGAGGAGGTGACCGACGACGAGGGGCTGCTGGCCGTCGTCACCAGCGCCAACGTCGCGTGCGGCTACCACGCCGGCACCCGCGCCACCATGCGCGCGGTCTGCGACCGCGCGGTGGAGCGAGGCGTGGCGATCGGCGCCCAGGTGTCCTACGACGACCGCGAGCACTTCGGGCGAGTCGACCGCGACGTCGCCCCGGACGTGCTGGGGGAGCAGGTCGCCGACCAGGTGGGCAGGCTGACCGAGATCGCCCGGCGGGCCGGGGGAGAGGTGGTCTACGTCAAGCCCCACGGGGCGCTCTACCACCGGGTGGCGCGCGACCCCGTGCAGGCGGCCGCCGTCCTGGCCGGCTCGGGCACACTGCCGGTCCTCGGCATGCCGGGGGCGGCGGTGCTCGCCCAGGCAGAGGCTGCCGGTCGGCTCGTGCGGCACGAGGGCTTCCCCGACCGTGCGTACACGTCCGCCGGCACCCTCGTCCCCCGCGGGGAGCCGGGCGCCGTGATCGGCGACACCGGCGAGGTCGCCCGCCGGGCGGTCGCACTGGCCGACCGCGTGGACTCCGTGTGCGTGCACGGCGACTCGCCGGGCGCGGTCGCGCACGCCGTGGCCGTACGGCGGGCCCTCGAGGCGAGCGGCTGGGTCGTCCGCGCGTGCTGGTCGGCCCCTGGGTGATGCCCGGGGCCCCAGCGCTCACACCACGGGGGCCCCCGCTCCCAGCTCCGGTTCCCACTGTTCCGGCGGTGCACCTCCGCCAAGGACTCCGTGCGCCACGTCCGAGCGCCATGATGGGCCGGTGCACGTCATCCCGGTCGGTCCTCGCGCCGTGCTCGTCGAGGTCCCGGACGCGGTCGCGGCTGCCTCGCTCGCCGCCTGGGCGAGGAGGGTGGGCCTCGCCGCCGAGGAGGTGGTGCCCGGCGCCGCGACGGTGCTGGTCGACGGCGCGGACCCGTCGGCGGTCCGGGAGGCACTCGATGCATGGCCGGGCGACACGGCCCCGGTCGGCCCGGGCGAACCCGAGGAGGAGGTGCGGATCGAGGTGCAGTACGACGGGCCCGACCTCGGCCTCGTGGCCGCGCACTGGGGCTGCACCGAGGCCGAGGTGGTCGACCGCCACACCTCGTTGGAGCTCGTGTCGGCGTTCTGCGGCTTCGCGCCCGGCTTCGCCTACCTCGCCGGCCTCCCCGAGGAGTGGGCCGTGCCTCGGCTGCCGTCGCCGCGGCCGCGGGTGCCGGCCGGCTCGGTGGCGGTGGCCGATCGGTGGTGCGCGGTCTACCCGACCGCCTCGCCGGGCGGCTGGCGGCTGATCGGGACCACCACCGCGACGCTCTGGGACGTCGGGCGCCGCCCGCCGGCGCTGCTCGCCCCCGGCACCCGCGTCCGGTTCGTGGCGGCATGAGCCTCGAGGTGGTCGACCCGGGCCCGCTCACGACGGTCCAGGACCTCGGCCGGGTGGGATGGGCCCACCTCGGCGTGCCCAGAGCCGGCGCGCTCGACCGCGCCGCCGCTGCGCGGGCCAACCGGCTGGTGGGGAACGGACGCGACGCGGCGGTCCTCGAGACCACCGTCGGCGGCGTCACGCTGCGGGCGCGGGACGCGACGACGTTCGCGGTCACCGGCGCGGCGTGCGACGTGCGCTGCGACGCCCGCGCGGCGCCGTACGGCCTGCCGGTCACGGTGCCGGCCGGGACGACGATCCGGGTGGGCGCGGCCCTCACCGGCGTGCGGTCCTACGTCGCGGTCCGCGGTGGCATCGACGTCGACCCCGTGCTCGGCTCGCGGTCCACCGACACCCTCGCGTGGGTCGGACCGCCGCGGCTCGCGGTCGAGCAGGTGCTGCCGGTGGGCGTCCCCACCGGGCCGCTCGTGCCCGTCGACGCTGCCCCCGTCGCGTCCGCCTCCCGGGTCCTGGTGCTGTCGCGCGGGCCCCGCGCCGACTGGGTGGAGCAGCTCGCCTGGCAGGCGCTGGACGGGGCGTCGTACGTCGTCGGTGCCGACTCCGACCGGGTGGGCCTGCGCCTCCAGGGCCCGGACGTGGGTCGTGCCAGGACCGGCGAGCTCGCGAGCGAGGGGATCGTGCGCGGTGCGGTCCAGCTGCCCCCGTCGGGGCAGCCCCTGGTCTTCCTCGCCGACCACCCCACCACGGGCGGCTACCCCGTCATCGCGGTGGCGTCGGACGACGGGCTCGACGCGTGCGCCCAGTGGAGGCCGGGGGACCGGGTGACCCTGCGGGTCCGGTGAGCCTCAGTCCTCGGCGGGCGGTGCCGTGCGGTGCAGCCGTGGGTCGTCGGCCCGGAAGGAGCGCACCGGGCCCGGCGGGGTGCTCGCCGACTCGAACCGCACCGTGACGACGCCGGACCCGGAGCCCCAGACCCAGCCGGGGCCCATCTCGTCGTGGACCACGTCCATCCCCGGGGACCACGTCCGACGCGGGGGTTCCGGCAGGACCACGTCCACCTCGGGCTCGTCGTCGGTCCCGAACAGGTCCTCCTGCACCCAGTCGGCCAGGCCGGACACGCCGACCCCCAGCAGCCGCACGCCGCCGGACAGGTCCAGGTCCGCCAGCAGCGTGCGGGCGACCCGCGCGATGGTCGCGGCGCTGTCGGTGGGGCTCGGCAGGGTGCTGGACCGGCTGAGGGTCGTGAAGTCGTGGAGCCTCACCTTGAGGGTCACGGTGCGGCCCGACAGCCCGCCCCTGGTCAGGCGCGCGCCGACGTCGCGCGCCTGACGCGTCAGCAGCCCCTCCATCAGCCGACGGTCGGTCAGGTCGGTGTCGTAGGTGCCCTCGGAGCTGACCGACTTGGCCTCGCGCTCCGGCACGACAGGTCGCGGGTCCTGTGCCCGCGCGAGGTGCCACAGGCTCTGGCCGTGCGCTCGGCCGACGAGCCGCACGAGCTCGTCCTCGGCCACCTGCTCCAGCTCGGCGATGGTGTGGATGCCTGCCCGGCGCAGGCGCTCGGCCGTGGCCGGCCCCACTCCCGGGATCACGGTGACCTTCATGGGCCGCAGGAGGTCCAGCTCGCTGCCCGGCGGCACGACCGTCAGCCCGTCCGGCTTGTCGAGCTCGCTGGCGACCTTGGCGAGGAACTTCGACGACGCGATCCCGACGGTGCCGGTCAGCCCGCCGCTGACCTCCTGCACCCGGCGTCGCAGCTCCTCGCCGAAGGCGGTGACGGTCTCCACCTCCAGGTCGGGGAGGTCGGCGGCGGCGAGGTCGACGAACGCCTCGTCCAGCGAGAGCGGCTCGACGAGGGGCGAGGCCGCCCGCAGGACGGCCATCACCTCCCGGCTGGTCTCCCGGTAGGCCGAGAAGCGCCCCGACAGGAAGGCGGCGTGCGGGCACCGCGCCCGCGCCTCGCGGGTCGACATGGCCGAGCGGACGCCGTACCGCCGGGCCTCGTACGACGCGGTCGCGACCACGCCGCGCCCGCCCGTCCCACCGACGACCACGGGCTTGCCTCGCAGCGACGGCTTGTCGCGCTGCTCGACCGCCGCGAAGAACGCGTCGAGGTCGAGGTGGAGGACGGATGCGGTGTCGCGCATCAGCCGTGCCGCCCGGTCATGCCAGGAGTGTCTCAGGCCCGATCGCGAGCCCGCCGTCGTCCACAGGGACGCCTCGACGGCGCTCCTCCACAGGCGTCGGGTGCGGGGAGCGACGCCCGTCGGCGCCGGCGGGCACGGTCGTCGTCATGGACACGAACAGCGAACCCCACTCCGTCACCCCGCTTCCCGGCAGTCGCGGGCCCGGCACCTCCACGTCCGGGACCGCCACGTCCGACACCCTGCTGGCGCGCACGCCCGAGGACCTCGTGGCCTTCGTGCCCCTCGCGATCGGTTTCGTGCCACGACGCTCCGTCGTGCTGCTGAGCCTCGGATCCCACACGTCGTCCCACGCGGCGTCCCACGCGGCGGTCCAGACGTCGTTCCAGGCGTCGTTCCCCTCCTCGTTCCATGCGCGTGTCGACCTGCCCGGTGACCCGGGAGACGTCGACCTGGTCGTCGAGGCCCTCCTGCGTCCGGCGCTGCGACACGACACCCGGCGGGTGGCCTTCGTCCTCTACGACGACGACACCGTGGTCGCGGACGAGACGGCCTGGTCGCTGCGCGACGCGTTCGTCGACTCCGGCATCGAGGTGGTCGAGCTGCTCCGCGTCCACGACGGCCACTGGTTCGCGGTGCTGCCCGGACGACCCTCGCCCTGCTACGACGGTGTCCCGTTCGACGTCTCCGCCCACCCGTTCTCGGTCCGGGCGGTCGTCGACGGCCGGATCACCCACGGCAGCCGGGAGGAGCTGCGGGCGACCCTGGACCCTCGGCCACGTGCGGTCGAGCTCACGACCGGCCTGCTGGCCGACGCCGAGCCCGCCGGGCCCGGGACCCTGCGAGGCCTGGTCGAGCGCCACCTCGAGAGCCGCACGACGTTCACCCCGGAGGAGCTGGCGACGGTCGCGGTGACGATCACCTCCGGACCGCGCCGTGACGAGGTGTGGGCCTGGCAGGACCGGGCGCACGCCCGGCAGGCGGTCGAGCTGTGGTCCGACGCCGTACGCCGCCTCCCGAGGTCCCACGTCGCCGCGCCCGCCGCTGTGCTGGCCTTCGCGGCGTGGCTCGCCGGGGAGGGGGCCCTGGCGTGGTGCGCCGTCGACGCCAGCCGCGCGGCCCAGCCCGACCACAGCCTCGCCGGACTCGTGGCGGGCCTGCTGGAGTCAGCCACCTCGCCGGCAGCCTGGGCGCTGCTCCGCGGTGCGGAGCTCACCGATCCGGCGGCCTAGACGCCGCAGGTCCCCTGAGTGGGGCGACCGCGGATCACCCCCGCTCGGACGTGTCGGCACGCCGTCCGGCGTGACTAGGGTGAGTGACATGGGCGAAGAGGTGGCGCATCAGGAGTTCACCAGGGCTGACCGGACCCAGCACCGGGAGAAGGTGCGTCGCAACCTCGACGTCTTCGCCCGGATGCTGCGCGACTCGGCGTTCGACACCGACGACCCCATGACGGGGCTCGAGGTCGAGCTCAACCTGATCGACGAGGTCGGCGACCCGGCGCTGAAGAACGCCGAGGTCCTCGAGGCGATCGCATCCGAGGACTTCCAGACCGAGCTCGGCCAGTTCAACATCGAGATCAACGTCCCGCCCGCCAAGCTCCGCGAGGGTGGCCTCTGCACGTTCGAGGAAGGCCTGCGCGACTGCCTGAACAACGCCGAGGCCAAGGCTGCCGAGGTGGGGGCGCACCAGGTGATGATCGGCATCCTGCCGACGCTGGCCGAGGGTCACATGGCGCTCGACTCCCTCAGCGCCAACCCCCGCTACCGGCTGTTGTCGGAGCAGATCCTCGACGCCCGCGGGGAGGACATCACCATCTCGATCTCGGGACGGGAGCGGCTGACCACGACAGCCGACTCGATCGTCCCGGAAGCGGCCTGCACCAGCACCCAGTTCCACGTCCAGACCTCGCCCGACCAGTTCGCCGCCTACTGGAACGCCGCGCAGGCGGTGGCCGGCGTCCAGCTGGCGATCTCCGCCAACTCGCCCTACCTCCTCGGCAAGGAGCTGTGGCGCGAGACCCGGATCCCGCTCTTCGAGCAGGCCACCGACACCCGCAGCGAGGAGCTCAAGGTCCAAGGTGTCCGGCCGCGGGTGTGGTTCGGCGAGCGGTGGATCACCTCGGTGTTCGACCTGTTCGAGGAGAACGTCCGCTACTTCCCCGCCCTCCTCCCGGTGACCGAGGAGGAGGACCCGCTCGCGGTGCTCGAGGAGGGCGGCACTCCCCGGCTGCACGAGCTGCGCCTGCACAACGGGACGATCTACCGCTGGAACCGTCCCGTCTACGACATCGCGGGCGGGGTTCCCCACCTCAGGGTGGAGAACCGTCTGCTGGCAGCAGGCCCGACGGTGGCTGACACCATCGCCAATGCCGCGTTCTGGTTCGGCCTCGTCCGCCACCTCGCCGAGGCCGACCGGCCGCTGTGGTCCCAGATGTCCTTCTCGGCCGCCGAGGAGAACTTCCACGTCGCCGCCCAGATGGGAGTGGACGCACAGGTCTACTGGCCCGGTGTCGGACAGGTCCGGGCCACGGAGCTCGTGCTCCGGCGCCTGCTGCCGATGGCGCACGAGGGCCTCGACGCCTGGGGCGTGCCGGCGGAGCAGCGCGACCGGTTCCTCGGCATCATCGAGCAGCGTTGCCTCAACGGCACCGGGGGAGCGGAGTGGTTCGTGGGCCAGATGCGCCAGCGGGGTGACATCGACCGCTACGACGCGCTGCGAGCCACCCTGCTCGAGTACGTCGAGCGGATGCACACCAACGAGCCGGTCCACACCTGGGGCTGAGCGGCGAGGGCCGGTCAGCGGGCGCGGTCGGACCGGTGTCGGTCGGTCAGGCCGGCGCCGGCGTGTGCCGTCGGAGCCGCCGCCACTCCCGGCGTACCCCGGAGACGGGATCGAACCAACCGCCGCGGGTGACCACGACGAGGTCCGTGGCGGCGCCCAGCGCGCCTGCCGCCCACCGCACCGCGCTGCCCCAGACCAGGTCGAGGTCCTCCACGGTGAGGTCCCCGGGACGGCTCAGCCAGACGTAGGGGCGAGGTGTGTCGCGGGCGGCCGCGTGGAGGAGCGCGAGGGCGATCTCGGCGCGATGTCCCGCGTCGGTCGGGTCGTCCTGCGCGATCCTGTGGACCCGGGCCCGACCCGGGACGCCGGCCTGGACGCGAGCGGAGAAACGGAGTCGTGGCTCGGACTCGCGGAGCTCGAGGACAGCGGAGCGCAGCACCGTGTGGGTCACCCGGTCGACCGGTGCCTGCAGGGCCATCCGACCAGGATGCCCCGTGGGGGCAGCGCGATGGTCGTCCTCCACAGGCTGCCGAAGCGGCGGTTCATCCGCTACGGTCCGGAGGGGCGCCCGAGCACGGTCGCCACGGTCCTCGAGAGGAGACACCATGGGCACGGTCGTCGTCGGTTACGTCCCGAAGCCGGAGGGCGAGGCAGCGCTCGAGGCGGGAGTCCGCGAGGCGCAGCTCCGGGGCAGCAAGCTCATCGTGGTCAACTCCCACCGTGGAGGACAGGAGTTCGACCGGACGAAGGCGCGGGACTCGGAGACCGACCTCGAGGCCATCGGCCGCAAGCTCGCCGACTCGGGGGTCGAGCACGAGGTGCGTCAGCTCGTGCGTGGCTTCGAGCCGGCCGAGGACCTGATCAGCATCGCGGAGTCGAGCGATGCCGAGCTGCTCGTGATCGGTCTGCGCCGCCGCTCCCCGGTCGGCAAGCTGATCCTGGGGAGCAACGCCCAGAGGGTGCTGCTCGACGCCCACTGCCCGGTCCTGGCCGTCAAGGCGGAGTGACGCCGGGCGGCGGCTCGGCCGGCGCCCCGCGTGCTGAGGCATCCTGTCCTCATGGGCTTCCAGATCACCGGCGACCCCGCCGCAGACCAGCTCCTCGACGAGTCGCCGTTCGCGCTGCTCGCGGGCATGATGCTCGACCAGCAGTATCCGATGGAGCACGCGTTCCGGGGGCCGGCCAAGGTGGCGGGACGTCTCGGGACGTTCGAGCCCGGCGCGATCGCTGCGGCGGACCCCGAGGAGTTCGCGAGCATGGCCGCGACCTCCCCGGCCATCCACCGGTTCCCCGGATCGATGGCCGCCCGCCTCCAGGAGCTCGCCCGCATCGTGGAGCAGGAGTACGGCGGCGACGCCGCACGCCTGTGGACCGAGGCGTCCGACGCGCGTGACCTGTTGGGGCGTGTCATGGCGCTGCCGGGCTTCGGCAAGCAGAAGGCCCAGATCTTCGTCGCGCTGCTCGCCAAGCGGCTCGAGGTCCGCCCGAGCGGGTGGGAGGCCGTCGCCGGCGACTACGCCCTCGACGGCCACCGGTCGGTCGCGGACGTCGTGGACGAGCAGTCGCTGCAGAAGGTGCGCGACTTCAAGAAGGCCACGAAGGCGGCGGCCCGCAGCGCCGACTGACGTGCGGTGTCGGGGTGCGTGGCACTCCGTGGCAGAATGACAGCGCGGCGCTTGACGTAACCGGGCCTTGCCGCGCCCCGCGGTCGTTCCACGAGAGGTGTTCGTGTCCCAGCACGGTCGAAAGTTGCTTCCTGCAGAGGTGCTCGCGCACCCCTCCATCGCGGGTCTCCTCGAGCGAGGAACCCCCACCGGCACGGTGACCCCGGACGAGGTGCGCCGGGCGAGCGACGAGGCCGGAGTGGAGCCGCGTCACCTCAAGGCGCTGCTGACGCACCTCAGCGGCCTCGGCATCGGCGTGGTCGTCGACGCGGCGACCTCGCGGTCGGTCGCGGCGGCCAGCCCGCGGAAGGCGACCACCGCCACCGCCAAGAAGGCGCCGGCGAAGAAGGCCGCCCCCAAGGCAGCGGAGGCACAGGCCGACGGCGCCGACACCGAGCCGGCCGCGAAGACCACTGCCGCCAAGGGCGCTCCCGTCAAGGCCACGGCCTCGAAGACCGCAGCGAAGACCACCGCGGCCAAGAGCACCGCGAAGAAGGCGGCGGCCGCCGAAACCGATGACGCAGCGGTCGCGGGCACCCCCGTCGACCTCGGGGACGTCGAGCCGGTCGTGGTCGGCCCCGACGGCAACAAGATCCTCCCCGACCTGCCCGACGAGCTCTTCGAGAAGGAGGTCGCGGTCGACCCCACCATCAAGGAGGACGAGAAGCAGGCCTTCACCGTCTCGGACGCCGACGAGTCCGGTGAGCCGGAGCAGCAGGTCATGGTGGCCGGCGCGACCGCCGACCCCGTCAAGGACTACCTCAAGCAGATCGGCAAGGTGCCCCTCCTCAACGCGGAGATGGAGGTCGAGCTCGCCAAGAGGATCGAGGCCGGCCTCTTCTCGGAGGAGAAGCTCGCCAAGGGCGGGCGCATCAGCCCGAAGATGCTCGAGGAGCTCGAGTGGATCGCGGAGGACGGTCGCCGCGCCAAGAACCATCTCCTCGAGGCCAACCTCCGTCTGGTCGTCTCGCTCGCCAAGCGCTACACCGGCCGCGGCATGCTGTTCCTCGACCTGATCCAGGAGGGCAACCTCGGCCTCATCCGTGCGGTCGAGAAGTTCGACTACACCAAGGGCTACAAGTTCTCGACGTACGCCACGTGGTGGATCCGGCAGGCGATCACCCGCGCGATGGCCGACCAGGCGCGCACGATCCGCATCCCCGTGCACATGGTCGAGGTCATCAACAAGCTCGCCCGGGTGCAGCGCCAGATGCTCCAGGACCTGGGCCGCGAGCCCACTCCGGAGGAGCTGGCCAAGGAGCTCGACATGACCCCGGAGAAGGTCATCGAGGTCCAGAAGTACGGACGTGAGCCGATCTCGCTGCACACCCCGCTCGGCGAGGACGGGGACTCGGAGTTCGGTGACCTCATCGAGGACTCCGAGGCGATCGTGCCTGCCGACGCCGTCTCGTTCACGCTGCTCCAGGAGCAGCTGCACGCCGTCCTCGACACGCTCTCCGAGCGTGAGGCGGGCGTGGTGTCGATGCGCTTCGGCCTCACCGACGGGCAGCCCAAGACCCTGGACGAGATCGGCAAGGTCTACGGCGTGACGCGCGAGCGGATCCGGCAGATCGAGTCGAAGACCATGTCCAAGCTGCGTCACCCCAGCCGCTCGCAGGTCCTGCGCGACTACCTCGACTGAGGCGTCAGGGGGCCGAACGCTTCCTCAGCAGGTCAGAGACGGTTCCGGGGCCCGTCGGGACGACTCGCTACTCCGCACGACGTCCAGGCCAGACATCACGGGGGAGCGGCAGCCTCGACAGCCCGGTCCCGACAGCGCGTCGTCCCGAGTCCGTGGTCTGGCGCGGGGCCACCAGGACCACGAGGGGACCGCGGTGACTCTCGTAGATGACGGTCACTGGTACGACGTCGTGGAGGTCGGTTGTCGCCATCACCTCGACATGGTGCACCTGTCCCGTGCCGAGACTCATCGGCGGCTCGGTCGACTGAGCACACCCGCGGCGAGGAACTGCGCGCCGTGGTGGCGTACCTCGCCAGGCATCCGGGTACCGCGTCGGAAGCCGGTTGGAGCCACTCGACCGTGCCCAGTGCAACCGAGGGACCACTCATGCGGAACCCGAAACCGAAGTTGTCAGTGCGCGCGGATGTGGGACCCGACGAGTCATCCGGCCTTGCGCTGATCTTGGTGGTGCTCATAGTTCTCGCACTCGTAGTCGCACTGACTGCATAGGTCAGCGATGGCGACGGCACCGTGCCCTAGGGCCTGAAGTCGGGGTCGAGTGGGTATTGACTCCGCATGGACGTGAGTCACAAGGGCACATCAGGCCGCGAGCAGGCGTTCCCCCGTAGCGCCTTCCTCGCGTACCACTCCGTCATCGCGCATAGATCCGTGGACCCGACCGAAGGTGCGGACCCGGAGGAGCGGATCACCTGGAAGCAGTGGGAGGCCGAGTGCCCTCTCGACCCAACCGACCACGACGCCTGACTCAGGTCAGAACCGCCCACGGACCCGAGTCCGTGGGCGTTTCTGTGGTGTCGCAGGTACGTCCGGGCAGGCCCCGGTGCTCATGCCCTCATCGCATCGAGCTGGCGCTCGAGGTCGGGCCAGCATGGCGTACCCCTGCTCGTGGGTGAGGGGCCCTGGCATCGCGACGACCGCGGAAGCCGGCGCGGGTCAGCTCGTCGCGGATGACGGGTGCCCAGTTGGTTCCGGTGGTCTGCATGTGAGTCCCCTCAGTCGGGGATATCCCGCCCCTCAGCGCTTCTGACCTGCACAGTCGCGCCCTGTGTCTGCACAGCGTTCATGCGTCCTCGCGCGCGACGTCCTTGGTGAGCGTCCGCGGCTGCCGTGCGTGCCGCGAGGATCAGCTCCGATGCCGGAAGCATCGGAGCGAAAAGCGCTGCACGCACATCGTTCCTCGAGACCGGACGTCGCGCTTGACCGGTGTCGTGCCTCGTTCTCCGTTGCCCTCATCTCCAGCCTTCTGGGCCGTCCCGGCCGTCCCTCTCGTTCGCGCTCCGCGTCGCGATCATCGGGTGGGGGGAGCTCACCCGGTCGCCTGACCTGCCGTCCCGGGGACGGCGGTCCGTCGGTCCGATGAGAGGCGGCGGGAGTCGTGGCCGGCACCGGTCCGCCGGATGGTGGCGGTGCCGCTCGTCCTGAGCGGTCTCGCACCGGTCCTGCGGCCGCGACGGGGTCGCCGAGGCGCGGCCCACCGGCCGGCTCCCTCGAGCGTCTGGAGCTGGGTGGTCCATACAGCTGCCCGCCGCGGATCGGACGCTAGTAGCGTCGCTGGGAGGTCGCCCCCGGGTCCGGCCCCCTGTGCCGGATCCGCGGGCCACCGCGGGGGAGCAGGCGACCGCCGCGTGGGAGCCGGCTGCGGTCCCGGGCACGGAGCATCAAGACTGACCGAAGATCTCCCCAAGCCACGGGCGGCGACCGGAAACCGTCGTAGCGTCGTCGTCGCGGTGGCGCCGAGCCCGGCAGGATGTGGGTGAGGCCCGTCTCGGCGGACTCCCACGTGGGGAGGGCGTCCTCCGGTCAGCCGCCGTGACAGGTGCCAGCGAGCGCTGGGGGGTGCGACGTCCGGCCCAGGTGTTTGAATGCTTGAGCACTCAGGACGTATGCTGGTACCGAACCGCCCACGGACCCGAGACCGTGGGCGGTTCTTCATGTCCGACATCCGTTGGGGTGCTGGCGATGCGGGACCGGGCTGTGCGACGGTGGAGAGGTCTCCACCCTGTGCACGCACACGACCCGAGGAGTCCCAGATGAAGCGTTCGCTCACCGGTGGCACCGCCGCCGCCGTCCTCGCCGCGACGGCGACCGCCCCGCCCGCCCACGCCGAGTACTACAGCGTCGACGACCCGGCCGACGCCGAGTCGTCTCTCACCGACGTCTACAACGCGCGCGTCCGGCACGGCGCGGACGAGGTGAGCGTGGTGGTGGCCTTCGCGGACCTGCGGCGAAGCAGTGCAGCTGCCGTGAGCATCTACTTCGACACCGTGAAGAGCCGACGGGGCCCGGAGTACGTCCTGACCAGCGGCCTGGGCGACGGCACCGACTACGTCCTTCGCGAGGCGGTCCGGTGGCGGGGTCGCGGAGAGCACGTGGACTGTGACTACCGCGCGCGGCCCAAGTGGGCGCGGGACAAGTTCCGCACCGTGCTCTCGCGCGCCTGCTTCGGGGACCCGGAGGAGATCGAGGAGATCCGCGCCTCCGTCAAGATGGGCGACGTCGCGGACGGCTCGCAGCCGGTCATCGACTGGGTGCCGGGACGCCGGATGTGGAGCACCTGGCTGGGTCGCGGAGCCTGACCTGCGGACCTGTCCCCACCGGCTGACCAGCGGTCAGCCGGCCGCGACGAGCGCGACCGCGACCAAGCAGAGCGCGAGGCCGACCGCCTGCGAACGGTGGATGCGCTCGCGGAGGAGCGTGGCCGCCAGCAGGACGGTGACGGCGGGGTAGAGCGAGGTGACGACGGACGCGATCGCCAGCAGACCGCTCTGGGTGGCCAGCAGGAACGCGACGACGGCAGCGATCGCCAGGACGCCGGACAGCACGCCCCAGGCCTGACGCCGTTCGTACGGGCGCCAGCGCCCGCCCAGCAGGGTCGCCGTCGCCGCCACGGCGACGGCGCCCACGGCCTGGGCGACGGCGAGGGGCCAGAACCCGGCCTCCTCCGGCACCTGCCCGGTGGCAGCGAAGAGGACGCCGAAGCCGACGCCGGCCAGCGCGCCGTCCACCAGCCCGGCCGCCAGGTCACCCCCCTCGCCGGGCTCGCGGCTGACCAGCCAGATCCCGGGCACGGCGGCCCCCAGGCCCAGCCACACCAGCAGGTCGGGGCGCTCGCCCCCGGCGACCCCGACTGCCACGGGGAGCAGGGCCGCGCCGACGGCCGAGACCGGTGCCACCACACCCATCCGACCCGCGGCCAGGCCGCGGTAGAGGAAGGCGCCTCCCGCGCCGGCGCCCACCCCGGCGAGGGCGCCCCACCACAGGTCGGTGCCGGTCGGGTCGCCGGGCAGGACCAGCGCCAGCGCGACGGCGCCCGCCAGGGCGGCCAGGGCGGCGACGAAGGCGACGGCCCAGGCCGACGTACGGCGTGAGACCAAGCCACCGACGTAGTCGGAGACGCCGTACGCCACGGCCGCGAGGAGGGAGAGGAGGACGACCATCAGGTGATCGCGACGCCGACGACCCAGGTCACGGCCGCCAGGCAGGCGGCGGCGAGCTCGATGAGGATGGAGACACCGACCGCGCGGAGCGCGTGCCGCGTGGACGGGCCGGCAGCGGCGGCCCCGACGCGACGGCGCTCGGCGAGGTAGATGCCGCCGACGAAGCCGATGAACAGTCCCACGACCGGGATGACGAAGAAGCCCACGAAGCCGAGCAGCGCTCCCGCCCAGAGGGTCGCCGACGGCACGCCCGAGGCCTTGAGCCGGCGCCCCGGGACGACGTACTTCACGACCGTGCCGAGGACGAGGAACGTGGTTGCGACGGCGAACACCGTCCACGCGGTGGCGGTGCCGATCTCGAGGGCCCAGACGAGCACGGCCACCAGCACCAGCAGCGTGCCCGGCAGCACGGGCAGGACGACGCCGGCGACCCCGATGGCGATGAGGACCGCGACGACGACTTCGGTGAGGCTCACGGGCGCCACCTTCCCACGCCGTCGGTCGGCGGGGACGACAGCGGCCCCGGACGAGACGTCCGGGGCCGAGTCGTTGTCGTGTGGGCGGCGGTCAGCCCTCGCTGGTGGAGGGCGTCGGGGGGGTCCCGAGCTTGTGGGTCTCGTCGACCACCGTCGCCGCGATCTTGCGCAGCTCGTCTCCGTGCTCGCGAGCGTGGTGGGCACAGAAGAGCAGCTCACCGCCGGACTGGAGCTCGACCCGGAGGTAGGCCTGTGCACCGCAGCGGTCGCAGCGGTCCAGCGCCGTCAGGGCGGCGGGATTGGGTGCAGTTGCAGTGTTCACGTCGGCCTCATCTCTCTCCATCGTTGTACTGGCCCAACGTAGCCCCGGAGGAAAAGATTCCCGGGGAGCGGTCCGCCAGTCGGCCGTGCCCTCGACCATGTGGTCTGCGATCAGTGTGACGTGCAGTGTTCGTTCCTGGTGCCATTTCCGGATGGGTCGTCCTGATCTTTGCCACAACGTGATGTACCCGCCGGACGCCCACCGTAGGCCTGTCGGGGGCCTGGGGGACGCAGGGCGTGCCGCGCCCGTCGTACGGCGTGTCGCGGGTAGTGTCGAGACGATCAGCATCCCCCCGGCACCCCGCACGACAGGACAACCGTGGCAGCAGCCTCCGACAGCACCTACAACGCAGCGCACCTGCTGGTCCTCGAGGGCCTCGACGCCGTGCGGAAGCGGCCCGGCATGTACATCGGGTCGACCGACACCCGCGGCCTCATGCACTGCCTGTGGGAGATCATCGACAACGGGGTGGACGAGGCGCTCGCGGGCCACGCCCGCGGCGTCGAGGTCACGCTCCACCGCGACGGCTCGGTCGAGGTCCACGACGACGGACGCGGCATCCCCACGGACAAGGAGCCGAAGACCGGGCTCCCCGGCGTGGAGGTCGTCGCGACCAAGCTGCACGCGGGGGGCAAGTTCGGCGGGGGCTCGTACGTCGCCACCGGCGGCCTCCACGGCGTCGGCCTGTCGGTCGTCAACGCGCTGTCCTCGCGCATGGACATCGACGTCGACCGCTCGCCGACCCAGCAGGGGCTCTCGTTCAAGCGGGGCGTGCCCGGCGTGTTCGACGGGGAGGGTCCCGACGCCACATTCACCCCCCGCTCGGGGCTGACCCGCAAGGGCAAGCGCGTGGCCAAGGGCCGCAGCGGCACCCGGATCCGCTTCTGGCCGGACCGCCAGGTCTTCACCAAGGACGCCCGCTTCGAGATCGAGGGCCTGCTGGGCCGCGCGCGCCAGACGTCGTACATCGTCCCCGGCCTCGAGCTCGTCATCCGCGACCTCCGGGGGGAGACCCCGGTCGAGGAGAAGCTGCGGCACGACGGCGGCATCGCGGAGTTCGTCGAGTTCCTCTCCCACGGTGAGCCCGTCACCGACATCCTGCGCCTCCAGGGCTCCGACACCTTCACCGAGACGGTCCCGCTGCTCGACGACAAGGGGCACATGACGCCCCAGGAGGTCGAGCGGGAGCTGACGGTCGACGTGGCGGTCCGCTGGGACGCCGGCTACGACACCGAGGTCCGCTCCTTCGTCAACGTCATCGCGACCCCCAAGGGCGGCACCCACGTCAGCGGCTTCGAGAGCGCGCTGACCAAGACGTTCAACGACACCATGCGCGCGGCGAAGGTGCTCAGGACCGCGGACGCCGACGTCATCAAGGACGACGTGATGGAGGGCCTCACCGCCGTCGTGACGGTTCGCCTGGCCGAGCCCCAGTTCGAGGGACAGACCAAGGAGATCCTCGGCACGCCGGCCGCGCGCGGTGTCGTGCGCAAGGTCGTCGCCTCCGAGCTGAAGGCGTTCCTCACCTCCAGCAAGCGGGCCGAGAAGGCCCAGGCACGGCTGGTGATGGACAAGGTCCTCGGCGCCTCCAAGACCCGGCTCGCCGCCCGGCAGCACAAGGAGAACCAGCGGCGCAAGAACGCCCTGGAGTCCTCCGCGCTCCCGGCGAAGCTCTTCGACTGCCGCAGCAGCGAGACCGACCGCACCGAGCTCTTCATCGTCGAGGGCGACTCGGCGATGGGCACCGCCAAGGCGGCGCGCAACAGCGAGTTCCAGGCGCTGCTGCCGATCCGCGGCAAGATCCTCAACGTCCAGAAGGCCTCCGTCGGCGACATGCTCAAGAACGCCGAGTGCGCCTCGATCATCCAGGTCGTCGGCGCCGGATCGGGGCGCACGTTCGACCTCGACGCCGCCCGCTACGGCCGGATCATCCTGATGGCCGACGCCGACTCCGACGGCGCGCACATCCGGTGCCTCCTGGCGACCCTGTTCTTCAAGTACATGCCCGAGCTGGTCCAGGACGGCCGGCTCTTCGCGGCCGTGCCGCCGCTGCACCGCATCGAGCTGGCCAACCCCAAGAAGGGGATGGAGAAGTACATCTACACCTACTCCGACGACGAGCTGCAGCGTCGGCTCGCCGAGCTGAAGAAGAAGAACGTGCGCTGGAAGGACCCGGTCCAGCGCTACAAGGGCCTCGGCGAGATGGACGCCGACCAGCTGGCCGAGACGACCATGGACCCGCGCCACCGCACGCTCCGCAAGCTGACGATCGACGACGCCGACGAGGCCAGCCGGGTCTTCGAGCTGCTGATGGGCTCCGACGTCGTGCCGCGCAAGGAGTTCATCGTGCAGGGCGCCTACGAGGTCGACGTCGAGGCGCTGGACGCCTGACCCAGACCGGTCAGCGCCCCGAGCTGGGGCCGACCGCGACGGGCGTCCTGCGGCCGGGCTCAGATCGCGGCGGTGAGCTGGCCGTCCTCGTGGCAGGCGGCGGTGCCGGCCTCGCAGGAGCAGTGGGCCACCTGGTCGCGTCCGAGGCGCTTGGCGCGGTAGAGCGCGTGGTCGGCGCGGGTCAGGCAGTCCTGGAGGCTCTCCCCGGGGTGGACCTGCGCGAAGCCGATGGAGCAGGTCGTCCTCGCCGCGTCGGTCTGGCCGATGCGCTGGAAGATGGCGGTCGCCTCGTCGACGCTGCAGCCGTAGAGGGCGACGGTGAACTCGTCCCCGCCCCAGCGGGCGAGCACGTCGACGTCGCGGATCGCCGCGGACGCGTGCCGGACGAAGGTCGACAGGAGCTCGTCGCCCGCCCGGTGGCCGAAGCTGTCGTTGAACTCCTTGAAGTGGTCGAGGTCGACGATGCCGAGCGTGAGGGACGCGTCCTCGCGTCGGGCCAGGCGGTGCAGCGCCTCGACGCGGTCGTCCCAGCCGCGCCGGTTGAAGCAGCCCGTCAGCTGGTCGGTGGTGCTCAGCGCCTCGAGCTGGCGACGGGCCTCGTCGAGCTCCTCGAGCCGCTGGGTGAGCCGCAGCTCGGCGAGCCGCAGCCGCTCACCGGTGAGCGCCCGGATGCTGTAGACCGCGAAGGCGAGAGCGCAGGCGAGGCCCAGGTTGATGGCGTGCCCCATGACCGCTCCCGGCGGGTGCGGTCCCCAGGCGAGCACGGCAGCGCCCCAGGCCGCGACGCCGAGGAGGGTCAGCACCAGCGCGGGCCGGATCTGGGTGGCCACGGCGCCGATGGCCACGGTGGACAGCATCACCATCGTGGGCGCGATCTGGCCGGTCGCGGCGATGAAGAGCACGCTGTTGACGAACGGGACCGTGCAGACGACCCACACCAGCCGGTCGACGGTCGCGGCGTCGGCTGTGCGGAGCCGTCGGGCGCACGCGACACCCGCGACGGCCGAGAGGAGCGACACCGTGGCCAGGACCCACTTGGCCGTGCCGGGGACGAGCGCCAGCTGGACCACCGCCAGCGCGCCGTACACGACCGCGATGACCCGGCAGCCGACGTACACCGTCTCCTCGGCGCCGCCGAAGACGGCGCGCGAGGTCCTCGCCGTCAGCCGCATGGCGCCACCTGGGGACGTAGTTGATGTGTCACCCATCAGGCTAGGTGGATCCGTGCCTCGGCGCGGCCACTTCGGCGGAACTGACCGGCCGTACGACGCCCTCGCGGCGCCGCACGGCCTCGGCCGCCGGCAACGGGCTCGTCAGCTGCCCTCCTGCACCTCGTAGACCTCGTCGGCGACGAGGCCGTGGGCCTCGCGCCTCTCCCTCGACCAGGACGAGACGTCCGCTGCCGGCCGATGCCTCGGCGGCGTACCCCCGCAACGCAGCGAGCTGGGTCTCGCGTTCCAGGAACCGCACGAGCGCCATGGTCGGGCGCCGCGCTCGCGCCGTCCACCGTCGGACGTGCCGTGGATCAGGCGTGACGCTCGAGGAGCCCGGTGTCGACGTCGTAGAGGAAGCCGCCGACCGCTGCCCGGCCGGCGATGAGCGGGTGGGTCCGCACCTTGGCCACGTCCTGGCGCAGCTGGTCGACCTGGTCGGTGACGACGCCGAAGGACTGCCAGCTCGCGTCCACCCCGGCCGACTCGCCGACCCGGACGCGGAGCTGCTCCTCGGTGGCACTGGCCATGGCGCACCGCGTGTGCGGCACCACGAGGACGCGACGCACGTTGAGCAGGTGCACCCCCAGGACCAGGGCCTCGAGCGCCTGGGGCGTGACCCGCCCGCCCGGGTTGCGGAAGATCTTGGCGTCGCCGTGGGTCAGCCCGAGCATCCGCAGGGGGTCGATGCGCGAGTCCATGCAGGTCACGAGCGCGACGCCGGCGCGGGCGACCCCGTCGAAGCCGCCGAGGTCGAAGTCGGCGGCGAACCGGCGGTTGGCCTCGAGGAGGTCGTCGAAGTCGGTGTCGGAGTTGTCAGCCACGACCCGCAGGCTAGCGCCGGTCAGCCGGCGGTGGAGAGGAGGTCCCGAGTGGTGAGCGAGGTGGGCCGCGCCTGACGGAACAGGACGAGCGCGAGCACCGCGGCGACCACCGCGCACCCGGCGGCCCCCCAGAACACGGCGTGCTCCTGGGCGATGCCCGCGACGCGCAGGAGGTCGGAGAACTCCTTGCACCGGCTCCTGCCGTCGCACACCTCCTGCACCGGCGGTACGACGCCCTGCTCGGCGTAGTAGCGGCGCAGCCCGATCGTCGTCAGCGCGGAGATCCCGACCAGCATGCCCACCATCCGCGCCACCACCACGAGCGCGCTGGCCACGCCGTGCACGGCGTCGTCGGTGAAGGCGAGGAGGGCCGCGTTGACGGGAGCGAGAGCCAGGCCGAAGCCGAAGCCGCCCAGCAGCAGCGCCACGTTGGCGACCGGCTCCTCCAAGGTGGTGAGGCCCCAGCGGGTCATCAGGACGAACGCGACGGCCGCCATCAGCATCCCGGCGGCGGTCACGGGGCCGGGCGCGAAGCGGCGGATGAGGTAGCCGCCCACCACCGCGCCGACCGGGAGCGCGACGAGGAAGCGCACGAGGACGAGGGCGGCAGCGAGCTGGGAGTCGGGGTAGACGGTCGTGCGGGCGAAGAGCGGGATGTCGATCAGCGCGGCGATGAGGGCCGAGCCGATGAAGAAGCTGACGACCAGGGCTCCCCAGGCAGGCGTACGGCGCAGCGACCCGCGCGGGACGAGCGGGTCGGAGGCCCGGCGCAGGTGCCAGGCGAAGGCGACCGCACCGACCACGGCGACGGCGAGGTACCAGCGGCCCAGTGGCGAGAACACCTCGACCTTGGGGTCGGCCGTCGCGAAGGCGAGGATCACCCCGCCCAGGGCGACGGCGAGCAGGAGGGCTCCCACCAGGTCGGCGTCGACCAGGCTGCGGCCCCACCCGCGCAGGTCCAGGAGCGGTCGCCGCGCGAGCAGGCACCAGGCGAGCAGGAGCAGCATCGCCACGACGGCGATCGTCCCGATGGGCGTCAGCCAGCGGCCGCTGCCGGCGTACGGCACGAACAGCCCACCCCAGGTGAGGTCGCGCCGGAGCGCCTCGGGCTGGACGAAGACGATGGTGCCGGCCACCAGGGTGACGGCGAGCAGCAGGATGCCGACGAGGTCCGGCCTCGGTCTCGTGGCAGGACGTCGTCCCTCCTCGACCGACGGGCTCGCTGGAGGCGTCGCCAAGCGCTTGATCGCCACCGCGAGAAGAAGGCCCACGACCAGGTTGATCGCGAAGATCGCCCGCCAGTCGGCGACGGCCAGGACGACCGCGCCGAACAGCGGGCCGATCACCGAGCCCAGCTCCTGCACCGCCGAGACGATCCCGAGCGGCACGCCGCGGCGGTCGGCGGGGTAGAGGTCGGCCACCAGGGCCAGGGTGGCCGGCACCAGCCCGCCACCGCCGACCCCCTGGAGGAAGCGACCGGCGACGATGCTGGGCATGTCGTAGGCCAGCGTGGTGACGAGGGAGCCCACGGCGAACAGCACGAGCGCCATCACCAGCACGGGCACACGTCCGCGGAGGTCGGCGATGCGGCCGATCAGGGGGAGCATCGCGACGTAGCCCAGCAGGAAGCCGCTGACGATGGGAGCGGCCCGCTGGAGCTGGTCGGCCGGCACGCCGACGCTGGTCATCATGTCGGGCAGCGCCAGCACGACGACGTACGTGTCGGCCGCGGCGAACGCGACCGCGAGGGCGGCCAGGGCCAGGAGCAGCCGGGACGACCCGGGGCGGCCGCTCGCGGTCACGGCGCGGTGATCTCCTTCTCGGTGCCGTACTCGTCGAAGGTGACGGTGTAGGTCATCTCCTCGCTGTCGGGGTAGAAGACGCCGGTCAGGTCGGCCTGGCGCAGCTCGCCCTCGTCGGTGACCTGCCACTCCGCGTCGAAGGACTCGCCCGTCGAGGACGGGATCACCTGCTTCATGTCGCTGCCCGGCACCGTGCCGACGTAGGTGGTGAGCACCTCGTCGTTGTTCGCCCCGCCGCGGACGCTCTTGCCCTTCTCGGCGCCCTCGGTCCGGGTGAGCAGCGCCGGGAACCCGGTCTCGCCGTCGATGAGGGTCGCCGGATCGGGGGCGCCGTACTGCTGGGGGTCGACCTCGTTCCAGCCGGGGGCGAGCGGGATCTGGGCGTAGACGGTGTCGTCGACGGCGATGACCGGGACCTCGAAGGTGTTGCCCGTGAGGACCACCGAGATGGTGCCCTCGAACGCGGGCGGCTCGGTGATCGCGGTGCCGGCCGCCTTGACGATGCCGGTCACCCCCGGCGGCAGGTCGGCGGTCGTGAGGTCGAGCTGCACCCCGCTGGTCGAGGTCAGGGTCTCGGCGGCGGTCGCCAGCACCTCCTCCGGCGTCTTGCCGTCTCCTTCACCGTCGTCCCCGCCGCTGCAGGCGCTGAGCGCAGGGACGCTGAGGAGGACCGCGGCGGCAGCACCGGCCAGACGGCTCGGCGAGAGGTGCGCTGGGGGCATGGCCTCAGCCTTCCACACGGGTGGGGGACACCTGGCGGGACACGGGCGCGGCGACGGCGGCGATCGGCTGCGGCGACGGCACGCCCGACCCGTCCCGCCGCCCGTCGGCGGCGGGGAGCGGCACCGGTGCTCCGCTGGCGGCGGCCGCGCGCGCCGGGCCGGGGCCGGCCCAGGCCACGACGAGGGTGTCCTCGCCCTTGAGGAACCGGTGACAGCGCACGCCGCCGGTCGCGCGGCCCTTGCCGGGGTACTCGCTGAACGGGGTCACCTTCACCGCGCCGGGCTCGGTGCCGGGCAGGGCCGTGGACGCACCCGAGGCCGTGACCACCACGGCGTCGGCCGGGTCGAACGCGCCGAAGAACGCGACCCGCTGCCCCGCGGCGAGCTTGATGCCGGCCATCCCGCCGCCGGAGCGACCCTGCGGCCGGACACCGGCTGCTCCGAAGTGGAGGACCTGCGCGTCGGAGGAGATGAAGCAGAGCTCCTCCTCGCCGCTGGTGAGCTGGACCGCACCCACGACCTCGTCGCCGTCCCTGAGGGAGACGACCTCCCACTCGTCGCGGGCGAGGGCCTCGGGGTTGACGCGCTTGACGACCCCGTCCCGGGTCCCCAGCGCGAGGCCCGGGCCCTCGGTCGTGAGCGTGGCCAGGGCCAGCGCCCGTTCGCCGGCCTCGAGCGGGAGGACCTCCGAGAGCGGCAGGCCGCCCTGCAGGTTGGGGTCGTTGGCGGAGTCGGGGAGCTCGGGCATGTCCAGGACGCTGACCTTGACCAGGCGGCCCCGGCTCGTCAGCACGCCCACCTCGCCCCGAGCGGTCGTGGCGACGGTGCTGACGACCACGTCGTGGTTGGCGCGCCCCTCCCCGTGGCCCGGAGCGGCGGTCGAGGACGACCGCGCGAGCAGCCCGCTGGAGGAGAGGTAGGCGAAGCACGGCTCGTCGGCGACCTCGAGCGGCGCGGCGGCCGCCGTGACGGTGGTGCCGGCGGAGGCCAGCAGGACCGTACGACGCGGCGTGCCGTGGGTCTTGGCGACCTCGCCGAGCTCGTCGGAGACGACCTTCCGCAGCAGCGCCTCGTCGGAGAGGATCGCGTCGAGGTGCTCGATCGTGCGCAGCAGCTCGGCCTGCTCCTTCTCCAGCTCGATGCGCGAGAACCTGGTCAGGCGGCGCAGCGGCATGTCGAGGATGTAGTCGGCCTGGACCTCGCTGAGGTCGAAGACCGAGATGAGCCGCTCCTTGGCGGCGGCGGCGTTGTCGGAGGTCCGGATGACCTGGATGACCTCGTCGATGTCGAGGATCGCCACGAGCAGGCCCTCGACGAGGTGGAGGCGGTCGGCCGCCTTGCCCCGCCGGAACGTCGAGCGACGCCGTACGACGTCGAACCGGTGGCCGAGGAAGACCTCGAGCATCTCCTTGAGCCCGAGGGTGCGGGGCTGCCCGTCGACCAGGGCCACCGCGTTGATGCCGAAGGTGTCCTCCATCGGCGTGAGGCGGTAGAGCTGCTCGAGCAGGGCCTCCGGGACGAAGCCGTTCTTGACCTCGATGACCAGTCGCAGCCCGTGCCCGCGGTCGCTCAGGTCCTTGACGTCGGAGATGCCCTGCAGCTTCTTGGCGAGCACCAGCGACTTGATGCGCTCGACGATGCGCTCCGTGCCGACGCCGTACGGCAGCTCGGTCACGACGATGCCCTTGCGACGGGCGGTGACCGACTCGATGCGCGCGGTGGCCCGCATCCGGAAGGTGCCGCGCCCGGACTCGTAGGCGTCGCGGATGCCGTCGAGGCCGACGATCTTGCCCCCGGTGGGCAGGTCGGGGCCGGGGATGAACCGCATCAGGTCGTCGAGCGTCGCCCGCGGGTGGTTGACGAGGTGGCGCAGCGCCTGGACGACCTCGACGAGGTTGTGCGGGGCGATGTTGGTGGCCATGCCGACCGCGATCCCCGCGGAGCCGTTGACCAGGAGGTTGGGGATGGCCGCCGGCAGGACGGTGGGCTCGGTCTCCCGGGAGTCGTAGTTGGGCTTGAAGTCGACGGTGTCCTCGTCGATCGAGGCCGTCATCGCCACCGCGGCCGGCGCCATCCGGCACTCGGTGTAGCGCATCGCGGCGGGGGAGTCGTCCGGCGAGCCGAAGTTGCCGTGCCCGTCGACCATCGGCAGGCGCATCGACCACGGCTGCGCCATCCGGACGAGGGCGTCGTAGATCGCGCCGTCGCCGTGCGGGTGGAGCCGGCCCATCACCTCGCCGACGACGCGCGCGCTCTTGACGTGGCCACGGTCGGGCCGCAGCCCCATCTCGTCCATCGTGTAGAGGATCCGGCGCTGGACCGGCTTGAGGCCGTCGCGCGCGTCGGGCAGGGCGCGGGAGTAGATGACGGAGTAGGCGTACTCCAGGAACGACGACTGCATCTCGTCGCGGATGTCGGTGTCGAGGATGTGCTCCTCGAAGTCCTCAGGCGGGGGAGGCTGCGCCGTACGTCGTGCCATGCGCGCATTGTGTCCTGCGGGGCCGGCCCGACCGGACGGGGCACGCCGGGGAGTGGCCGCACGACCGGTCCCGCCGAGGCCGGCCTCGGCTAGATTCTCACGTGTGACCGACGTCGAGGCCGAGAAGACGCCGCCGCCCCGACACTGGGAGGCCGACGTCCTGCTGCGCGACGGCCGCACGGCCCACATCCGGCCGATGCGGGCGGACGACCGCGAGCTCCTGCGGGAGTTCTACGCCCGGGTCTCCGACCAGTCCAAGTACTACCGGTTCTTCTCGCCGATGCCGGAGCTGTCCGAGAAGGACCTGACCCGCTTCACGCAGGTCGACCACCGCACCCGCGTGGCCCTCATCCTGCTCGTCGCCGGGCAGATGATCGCGGTGGGCCGCTACGACGTCATCAAGCCGGGGCTGGCCGAGGTGGCCTTCCTCGTCGAGGACCGCCACCAGGGCCGGGGGATCGGTCAGCTGCTCCTCGAGCACCTCGCCCAGGCCGGGCGCGAGCGCGGGGTCGAGCAGTTCGTCGCCGAGGTGCTGCCCGACAACATCGCGATGATCCACACCTTCAAGGACGCCGGCTACCAGGTGCGCAGCACCTTCGAGGACGGCGTCATGGAGCTCGTCTTCCGGATCGACCCCACCGACACCGCGATGGGCGTCATGGAGCAGCGCGAGCACCGTGCGGAGTCGGCCTCCATCGAGCGCTTCTTCAAGCCGCGGTCGGTGGCGGTGATCGGCGCCAGCCGGCGCCAGGACACCATCGGCCGCGCGCTGGTGCGCAACCTCGTGCTCGGCGACTTCACGGGCCGCATCCACGTGGTCAACCCCAACGCCGGCTCGGTCTCGGGCATGCCGGCGTGGAACTCCGTCGGTGAGATCCCCGGCGAGGTCGACGTCGCCATCGTCGCGGTGCCGGCCGAGGCGGTGCAGGACGTCGTGCTCGACTGCGCGGCCAAGGGGGTGCACGGACTGGTGGTGGTGTCCTCGGGCTTCGCCGAGACGGGCGAGGAGGGACGGCTGCGCCAGCGGCGGCTCGTCGGGCTCTCCCGGTCCTACGGGCTCCGCCTGATCGGGCCCAACGCCCTGGGCATCATCAACACCGACCCCGACGTCGCCCTCAACGCCTCGCTCTCCTCGGTCATGCCGCCGCGCGGGCGGGCCGGGTTCTTCTCGCAGTCCGGCGCGCTGGGCTCGGCGATCCTCGAGAAGGTCCAGAACCGCGGCCTCGGTCTCACGACGTTCGTCAGCGCGGGCAACCGCGCCGACGTCTCCGGCAACGACCTGCTGCAGTACTGGGAGGAGGACGAGGCCACCGAGGTCGTGCTGCTCTACCTGGAGTCGATCGGCAACCCCCGCAAGTTCTCGCGGGTGGCCCGGCGGGTGAGCCGCCGCAAGCCGATCATCGCCGTGCGGTCCGGACGCAGCTCGCAGGGTGTGCCGATGGGTCACGCGGTCCGCAAGATCGCCGCCCCGGGGGAGGCCGTGGACGCGATGTTCCGCCAGGCGGGCATCATCCAGGTCGAGTCGCTGGAGGAGATGTTCGACGTCGCCCAGCTCGTCGCCCACCAGCCGCTGCCGCGCGGGCGGCGCGTGGCGATCGTCGGCAACTCCGACGCGCTCGGCCTGCTGGCCGCCGATGCCGCCCACTCGGTGGGGCTCGTGGTCAACAAGCAGGTCGCCCTCGGCGCCGACGCCACCGCCGACGACTTCGAGGACGCGCTCGACGCCGCGATCGACGACCCCGAGGTCGACGCCGTCGCGGCCATCTACATCCCTCCCCTCAACGTCACCGGCGAGGACGTCGCCAACGTGCTGGCGGCCGTGGGGGAGCAGTCGGACAAGCCGATCGTGTCGACGTTCCTCGGCACCGAGGGGGTCCCCGAGCTCCTGCGGGTCCCCGACGTCGCCGGCTCCAGCGCCGGCCGCGGCTCGGTGCCGTCGTACCCCGCCGTCGAGGCCGCGGTCCGCGCGCTCGCGCGCGTGGTCGAGTACGCCGTGTGGCTCCGCACGCCGGACGTGCCGGTCGAGGACCTCGGGCTGGTCCACCGGGAGGCGGCGCGGGCCCTGGTCAACGAGCTGCTCATGCACCACCCGGACGGCAGGGACCTCGACCACGACGAGCAGCGGCGGCTGCTGGCGGCGTACGGCATCGACCTGTGGGACACCCGGGCCGTCGAGACCGAGGAGGAGGCGGTCGCCGCCGGGCACGAGCTCGGCTGGGACGTGGTCCTGAAGGCGACGGCCGACCACCTGCGCGACCGCCCGGACCTCGCCCACGTGTGGCGCAACATCGACACCGCCGAGGAGATGGCCGGCGCCTGGCGCAACCTCAACGCCATCATCACCGACCCGGGGCGGGCCGGGTTCGTGGTCCAGCGCAACGCACCCCCGGGCGTGCCGGTCGCGATCTCGAGCATGGAGGACCCGCTCTTCGGGCCGGTGATCTCCTTCGGCATCGGCGGTCCGCTCACCGAGCTGCTGGGGGACCGGTCCTACCGCATCCCCCCGCTGGCCGAGCACGACGCGCAGGACATGGTCCGCGAGATCAAGGCGTCGCCCCTGCTCTTCGGCTACCGGGGCAGTGAGATCGTCGACGTCGCCGAGATCGAGCGGCTCGTACGGCGCGTGGCCCAGCTCCAGCACGACCTGCCCCAGGTCCGTGCGCTGCAGCTGCCGCTCGTGCTCGCCGGCGCCACCGGCGCCGCCGTGCTCGGCGCCTCGGTGCGGGTCGAGCCCGTCCTGGACGCGCGCTCCGACTGGTTCGTGCGGCGGCTCAGCACCCCGCCGGGCGACACCCTGCCCGACTGACGGCCGGCCCGCCTGCCCGGGCGGGGATCGACGGGCTCCCCGCTAGGGGCCGACCGGCCCCCGTGACAGACTGCCCGGCATGCGCAGCAAGACCCCTGACGCGGACGTGTCCCGCGAGCTCCGCACGGCGATCCACCGCACCGGCTACTACCCCGAGGTGGTGGCCGACGGAGTCTTCGCCGCGGCCGGCGGGGAGGACGTGGTGTCCTACTTCGTCCACCACGAGACGACGTTCGACCACGAGGAGGTGCGCCGCCACCTCACCGTCCTGCTCCTCACCCCGACCCGGCTGGTGATCGCGCACACCGACGAGCACCCGGGCGACGACCTGCTGCCCGAGCCCTACACCTCCACCACCACGGAGGCCGTCGTGCTCAGCGCGATCCGCACCCTCGTCGTCACCCGCATGGTGGCCAACCCCACCTCCGGCACGAAGCCGCCCGCCGAGGCGGTGCTGACCCTCGGCTGGGGCGGGGTGAGCCGGGTCGACCTCGAGCCCGCCGGCTGCTCCGACCCCGAGTGCGACGCCGACCACGGCTACACCGGCACGTTCGCCGGCGAGGACTACAACCTGCGGGTCTCCGCCGCGGCCGAGGGTGGCGACGCCGTCGCGCGCCTCCTCGCGTTCGCCGACGCCCTGTCCGGGCGGACGCGCGGGTGAGCACCCCCGCCCCGGTGCTGGCGTCGTCGCAGCCACCGCCGCCCTTCACCGAGCCGGCGTACGGCGAGCGGTCGCTGGCCGACGTCGTCCCGGCCGTCGCCCGCGCCCTGGGGGCGCCGCTCGGGTCGTCGGCCGCGTCGTCGGCCGGGTCGTCGGCCGGGTCGTCGGCCGGGCACGAGGCGCCGGGGCTCGAGCTCCCGGAGGCGCCGTCGTACGTCGTCTTCCTCGTCGACGGGATGGGCGCCGAGCTGCTGCGACGCCACGGGCACGCGGCGCCGTACCTCTCCTCGCTGCTGGTGAGCGGCGCGACGGGCACCGCCGGTGTGCCGTCGACGACCGCCACCTCGCTGACGTCCCTCGGCACCGGCCTGCCCCCGGGCGCCCACGGCCTCGTCGGGTTCACCGCACGCGTCCCCGGCACCGGCCGGCTGATGAACCACCTCTCGTGGGACAAGCGGGTCGACCCGCTCGAGTGGCAGCCGCACCCCACGGCCTTCGGGCGGCTCGCCTCCGCGGGCGTCCACGTGACCTCGGTCAACAAGCGCGAGTTCGACGGCTCCGGCCTGACCGTCGCGTCCCAGCGCGGGGCGACGTACGTCGGGGCCGACCGCGTGGGGGAGCGGATCGCTGCGGTGGTCGCGTCCGCGCGGAACGAGCCGTCGCTGACCTACGTCTACGACCCCGACCTCGACTGGACCGGCCACAAGTTCGGCGTCGCCTCGACCCAGTGGCTCCAGCAGCTCGCGATGGTCGACGCCCAGGCCGAGCAGCTCCGCGAGGTGCTGCCCTCGGCGACCCGCCTGCTGGTCGTGGCGGACCACGGGATGGTCGACAGCCCCGACGACGCCCGCGTCGACGTCGACGACGTGCCCGGCATGCGCGACGGCGTGGCCCTGATCGGTGGCGAGGCCCGCTTCCGCCACCTCTACTGCGCCGCGGGTGCGGTGGACGACGTGGCTGCCACGTGGCGGTCGGTCCTCGGTGTCCGCGCCACCGTGCTGACGCGCGAGGCAGCGGTCGACCGCGGCTGGTTCGGCGCCGTCGACCCCGGGGTGCTGCCCCGGCTGGGTGACGTCATGGTCGCCTGCCACGCCGACGCGGCGATCGTCTCCACCGCCGACTTCCCCTACGAGAAGACCCTCGTCGGGCTGCACGGGTCGCTCACCGCGACGGAGATGACGATCCCGATCCTCGTCGGCTGAGGGCGGCTCAGCCGAAGGGGAGCGGCTCGGGCGCCAGCGAGACGGCCTTGGCCCGCGCCGCTGTGAGGCGGCGACGGTGGTGCTGGCGGCACAGCACCTCGTAGGCGACGTCGACGGCCTCACCGGGCACGTGGGGCTCGCCGGACTCCACGTCGCCGACCACGATGACCTCGCCCTCGGTGACCATGACGCCGTCCTCGGTCCGGGCGTTGTGGGTGGCCCGCTTGCCGCACCAGCACAGCGCCTCGACCTGCAGGACGTTCATCCGGTCGGCCAGCTCGACCAGGCGGGCGCTCCCCTCGAACAGCGCCGTCCGGAAGTCGGTGAGGATGCCGAAGGCGAAGACGTCGATCTGGAGCTCGTCGACGACCTTCGCCAGCTGGTCGACCTGGTCGCGCGTGTAGAACTGGGCCTCGTCACAGATCAGGTAGTCGATCCGGGCGCCCTGGGTCAGCGACGTGACGACGTAGCTCCAGAAGTCGAAGGCGCGGTCGACCTCCAGCGCGTCGTGGGTGAGGCCCAGGCGGCTCGAGAGCACCGCCGCGCCCGCCCGGTCCTGGGTGGTGAAGATCCGTCCGACCCGGCCGCGCGCGGCGTGGTTGTGGTTGGTCTGGAGCGCGAGCGTCGACTTGCCCGAGTCCATCGTGCCCGTGAAGAAGTGCAGTTCAGCCATGTCGGGGGTGATCCTGTCACGTCCCCGGCCCGGTCCCGTCGCCAGAGCGCGGTCGTAGGGTGGCGCCCATGACCAGCACCCCGCTCACGACCCCCGACGAGCTCGCCGCGGTCCTCGACGTGGTCACCGTGCTCGACGTGCGGTACGCCGTGGGCGGCCCGCCGGGCGAGGAGGCCTTCCGCCAGGGCCACGTGCCCGGTGCGAGGTACGTCGACCTCGACACCGACCTCGCCGACCCGCCCGGGAAGGGCGGCCGCCACCCGTTGCCCCACGAGGAGCGCTTCGAGGTGGCCATGCGCCGCGCCGGGGTCTCCCACGACCGGCCGGTCGTGGTGTACGACGACTGGCAGGGCCGTGCGGCCGCCCGCGCGTGGTGGCTGCTGCGACACCACGGCCACCGCGACGTCCGGGTCCTCGACGGCGGGTGGTCGGCGTGGCAGGCGGCCGGGCAGCCCCTCGAGACGGGACCGACGGCGCCCCGCGACGGCGACTTCACCGTGGCCACCGACAAGGCCATGCCCGTGGTGGAGGCCGACCGGGTGCCGGCGGTCGGGGTGCTCATCGACGCGCGGGCGCCGGAGCGCTACGCGGGGGAGACCGAGCCGTTGGACCCCGTCGCCGGTCACATCCCCGGAGCCGTCAACGTGCCGACCACGGCCAACCTCGACGAGCACGGCCGGTTCCGTCCGGCCGAGCAGCTGCAGGAGGTCTACGCGGCGGTCGGTGCCCGACCCGGCGCCGACGTGGCGGCGTACTGCGGCTCGGGGGTGACGGCGGCGCACGACCTGTTGGCGATGGAGCTGGCCGGCATCACGGCCGCGCTCTACCCCGGGAGCTGGAGCGGCTGGATCACCGACCCGGACCGGCCGGTGGAGCGCTCACAAGGCTGAGACCGGGTCGCCGACCGTCACCGTGCCGGTGGTGACCGGCACCAGGTGGAGGGCGAAGAGGGTCGTCCCGTCCGGGGAACGGCGGTGCCGGGCGAGCGTGCGGATGGGCTCCGGACCGGTCACCAGCGTCTCCGGGTGGATCGTGGTCACCATGCAGCGGTCGACCGGCTTGCCGCGCCGGAGCACGACCTCACCGACGGTCAGCGTGTGCCAGTCGTCCTCGGCGAACGCCTCGCCGCCGTCGACGACGAGGTTGGGCCGGAACCGCTCCATCGGCAGCGGGGTGGGCGGCTCGTCCCCCCGCTCCACGGCGGCCTCGGCGACCCAGTCCTGGAGCCGGCGCAACGACGCCGCGTTGGCGACGGTGACCGGGAACGAGTCGGGGAACGTGGCGTGGTCGCCGGGCCGGGAGAACCCCGGCTGGAGGCTCCGCCTCGTCGGGTCGTCGCACCACACCAGCCGGACGTCGTCGCGACCGAGGACCCGGGCCAGCCACGCGTCGGCCTCGGGGCCGGCCGGCACCCCTGCCAGGTCGAGCGAGAACAGCCGGACCGGCACGGGTGCGCCCGTGGGCCGGGTGACGTCGAGGTCCTCGTGGCCGTCCGCCCGCAGGCGCAGTGCCTCCGGGACGGTCGGGTCGGTGGCCGGGGTGTCGGCCAGCACGTGGAACAGACGACGCGCCTCCCGTGCGGACACCAGGACGCCGTCGGCGTCCACGACCATCCAGGACCGGTCGTCGACCAACCCGTGCGGGCGGACGGCCGCGGAGGTGACGGGCCGGATCGCCGCTGACTTCAGGGGGTGGACGTTGATCGCGGTCAGCTGCACCCTCAGTCGCCCTTGCCGCCACCGAACATGATCTCGTCCCAGCTCGGCACCGAGGCACGGCCCCGGCGCTTCGAGGTCCGCTTGGGAGCCTCCTCGGCCGGCTCGGTCGTCCCCTGCTCGGTGGTCCCCTGCTCGGCGGTCTCCTGGTCCGTCGGTCCCGCGTCTGTCGGTCCCGGGTCTGACGGCCCCGTGTCGGCGGTCCCTGCGGGGCCCTGCCCGGTGGCCGGGTCGGCGGGCGCCGGGGCAGGGGCGTCGACCGTGTCGTCCGCCGCGTGCCGAGGGTCGCGGAGGGTCTCGCCGACCTCGCCGAGGTCGCGCGCCGTCCCGCTGGGTCCGACCTCGGCGGCCGGGTCGCCGTCGTCGGCGAGCATCTCGATGGTGTCGGCCCCCAGCGGCAGCTCGTCGGCGGGTACGGCGTTGAGCCGGCGCTGCCGGACGGCGGCGAGGTCGTCGCCGTCGTCGGCGGGGACCGGGCCCGCGGCACCTGCCGTCGGCCCGTCACCGACCAGCCAGTGGGCGTCGTCGTCGTCCACGGTGACGTAGTTGCCCCGCGCGTCGAAGGAGAAGGTCGCCGAGCCCGTGCGCCCGCCCGCGGCGTACGCCCCGGTGAGGGTCCAGCGGCCGTCGTCCCGGCGCCAGGCGTCCCACTCCACCGAGGCGGGGTCGACGTCGTGGGCGCGGAGCTGGGCCGCCACGGCCTCGCCGAGGGTGCGCGCGCCGGACTCGCCGCTGCGGCGGCGCACCGACGAGAGCTGGGCGCGCTGCACGACGTGGGCGCGCTCGGCGAGGACCGGGGCGGCGAACGCCATGATCTTCTCGACCGACGTGCCGGCCGCGTGGGCCACCGCCTCGGGGGTCTCGCCCGCGCGGATGCGGGTCTGGATGTCGCGGGGACGAAGTGTTGATTCCATCGGGATCTCCAACTGGCCGGATCGGTCGGTGCCCGTGCCGTCGGCACGCAGGGCCTTCCGGAGACGCGGGTCGACGGCCAGGGTGTGCTCCTGGCCGGCCTCGTCCACCAGGACCAGACGTCCGGCACCGTCGCTGCGTCCTGAGAACGACAGCTGGCCCATGTCCTGTCCTGCTCCTCGTGTGACGGCGTGATGTGACGGGGTGGTCCGACGGGGTCGTCCCGCCGGAGGTGTCCGGTCCGCCGAGCCTACGCCAGCGCCCGGCGCGCCACCCGTCTCCTCCGCGGCGCGCCACGGGTTGGTGCGGACGCGGCCGGGCGCCCTAGCCTGCGGTGCGTGCCGCCGTCCGAGCCAGCCGTGTTCCTGGTCGTCCTCGACCTGGCCGGCATCTTCGTCTTCGCGGTCACCGGAGCCCTCGTGGCCGTGCGCAAGAACCTCGACGTCTTCGCCGCGCTGGTGCTCGCCGGTGTCACCGGGCTGGGCGGCGGCTTCATCCGCGACGTCCTCATCGGTGCCACCCCGCCCGCCGCGCTGGCCGACTGGCGCTACCTCCTCGTGCCGGTCGGCGCGGGGCTGGTGACGTTCTTCTTCCACTCCATGGTGGGTCGCCTGGAGCGGGTGGTCACGGTGCTGGACGCCTGCGGGCTGGCCCTCTTCTGCGTGACGGGTGCCCTGAAGGCGGTGTCGTACGGGCTGGGGCCGGTGCCCGCGGCTCTGCTCGGCATGCTCACGGGCATCGGCGGCGGGATCCTGCGCGACGTCCTCGCGGGGCGGGTCCCGGTGATCTTCGACGGCGTCCTCTACGCCACGCCGGCCCTGGCCGGTGCCGCGGTGGCCGTCGTCCTGGACCGGGCCGGGCTGCCGGTCGAGGTGGCCGCCACGGCAGGGTTCGTGACCTGCGTGGGCTGGCGGCTCCTCGCGCTGCTGCGCGGCTGGCGAGCGCCGATGCCGCGCGGACCCGCGAGCGTCTGAGCGTCCCGGTCGCGGCGTCCCGGTCGCGGCGGCTCGGTCGCCGCGCTCAGTCGCCCAGCACCCGGCGCAGGTGGCCGTTGGTGAGGACCCGGTCGGGGTCGAGCCGGTCGCGCATCGCGAGGACGTCGCCGAAGCGCGCGTACGACGGCGCGAGGTCCGCGGCCGTCCGGCTGTGCAGCTTGCCCCAGTGGGGACGACCCCCGGCCTCGCGCAGGACCGGCTCCAGCCCCGCGAAGTACGCCGTGTGGTCGGCGTCGCGGGCGGTGTGGAACGCGAGGTAGAGGGTGTCGCGGCCGTGGGCGGTCGACAGCGGCACGTCGTCCGCCGGCGCGTGCCGGACCTCGACGGGGAAGCCGATCCGCCAGTCGCTGGCGTCGATGATCCGACGGCACTCCCGCAGCACGTCCAGTCCCGCATCGCGCGGCACGGCGTACTCCATCTCCCGGAACACCACCCGCCGCGGGCTCACGAACACCCGGTGGGCGAGGTCGGTGTACCTCCGCTCCGACAGGGCCCGCGCCGCCACGCGGTTGATCGCGGGGACCGCCTCCGGCCGGCGGTTGCCGAGAGCGACGACCGCGCCGAACACGCGGTTGGAGAGCAGCTCGTCCTCCCACCACGCGGCCAGCCGACCCGGGGGCTGCTGCTCGCCGGGGTCGAGGTCCGTGCGGAGGTTCTGCTTCACCAGCGCGCGGTCGGTGTGGGGGAACCAGTACATGTCGACGTGGTGCGCGGTCGCGACCATCTCGTCGTACGTCGCCAGCGCGCGGTCCCAGGTCATCGGCTCCTCGTGGGCCTCGAGCACGAAGAGCGGCTCCACACGGAACGTCAGCGTGGTGAGGACGCCCAGCGCGCCGAGTCCCACCCGGGCGACGTCGAGGACGTCGGCGTTCTCCGTCGCGGACGCGCGGACGACCTCGCCGGTGCCGGTCACCAGCTCCATGCCGGCGAGCTGGGCCGAGAGCCCGGCCGCGACGCCGCCGGTCCCGTGGGTGCCGGTGGAGACCGCGCCCGCCAGGGTCTGCTCGGCGATGTCGCCCATGTTGTGCAGGGACAGGCCGAGCCGCTCGAGCGCGAGGTTGAGGTCGTGGAGACGGGTGCCGGCGCGGGCGGTGACGGTCATCGCCGACCGGTCCACCTCGACGATCCCGGTGAGCGCGTCGGGCCGCAGCCACGTGTGCTCCGGGGCCCCGATCGGGGTGAAGCTGTGACCGGTGCCGGTCATCTTGACCGTGGTCCCGCTCTCGCGTGCCCGCCGTACGGCGTCGACGACCTCGCCGGTGGTGGCGGGGGTCAGCACCTGCCGGGGCGTCGACTCCGCCAGGGCGGACCAGTTCCGCCACCGGGCGCCGGGACCGGGAGACGTCATGGCCGCACCCCAGGGGTCGTCCTGGCCACCAGGGCGCCGAGCACGCCGCCGGCGACGGCGACGAGGTAGGCCGCCGACGCTCCGCTGTGGTCGACCACGAAGCCGGCGATCCCGGCGCCCGGCGCGACGCCGGCGACGAGGCCGGTGTGCAGCACGGCCATGCCCTCGGTGAGACGCCCGGCGGGCACGCCCTGCTCGACCATCGTCATCGTGGCGATCAGCGTCGGCGCGATCGCCGTCCCGCCGAGGAAGAGGACCACCGCCATCAGCGGGACGGACTGCACGAGGACCAGCGGCACCATGGTCAGCGCCATGGCCACGGCGCCCCGGCGCAGCCGCGTCGCCGGGCCGACCCGCCAGTGGATCGCCCCGGTGGCGACGCCGGCCACGAGGCTGCCGAGCGCCCAGGCGGCGAGCAGCCAGCCGGAGGCCCACCGGGCGCCCTGCTCCTCGGCGAAGGCGACGGTGGTGACCTCCGCGGAGCCGAACAGGGACCCGAGCAGCGCGGAGACCGCGGCCAGGGTCAGGACGAGGCGCCACGGCATGGGCGCCCGCGCGCCCGACCCGGTACGGCGACCGGACGGCGGCTCGGTGCGTCGCTGCAGCGCGAACGCCCACGTCCCCACCACGCCGGAGACCACCGCGACGGCCAGCCCGGCGACCGGGTCCCACGACGTCGCGAGGACGGCCACGAGGATCGGGCCGACGATGAAGACCAGCTCGTCCAGGGCGGCCTCCAGCGCGAACGCGGTCTGCACCTCGCGGTCCTCGTCGAGGAGGTGGGACCAGCGGGTCCGCACGCTCGCGCCCACCTGGGGGAGCGCCGCCCCCGCGACGGCGGCGAAGACGTAGGTCCACGCCGTCGCCCAGCCCTGCTCCACGGCCAGGACCATCAGCGAGAGGCCCGCCGCGAACACCGAGACCGCGAACGGCAGCACACGGAACTGCCCGAGGGAGTCGACCCACCTCCCGTGGGCGACCGCCACGGCCGCCTGGGCCAGGACGAACGCGGCCGACACCGTGCCGGCGAGACCGTAGGAGCCGGTGCGCTCCTCCACGAGCAGCACGATGCCGAGACCGACCATCGAGATCGGGAGCCGCGCCACCAGCGCGGCCGAGCTGAACGCCAGTGCGCCGGGCCGGGACAGCACGCGGCGGTAGGAGTCGAGCATCGGTGCCGATGGTAGGGCCGCCTACTCTGGCGACATGAATCCCGCCGGTGCCCCCGACGCGACGCCGTACGACGCCCTGCTGCTGCTCTCCTTCGGCGGCCCCGAGAAGGCCGAGGACGTGGTGCCGTTCCTGGAGAACGTCACCCAGGGCCGGGGGATCCCGCGGGAGCGCCTCGAGGAGGTGGGCGAGCACTACTTCCAGCTGGGCGGCCGCAGTCCCATCAACGACCAGAACAGGGCCCTGCTGGCGGCGCTCCGCGACGACCTCGCGGGGGCGGGCATCGACATCCCCGTCTACTGGGGCAACCGCAACTGGGACCCCTACCTCACCGACGCCCTGCGCGAGATGGCCGCGGACGGGGTGACCCGGGCGGCGGTCTTCGTCACGTCGGCGTACTCGTCGTACTCCTCCTGCCGGCAGTACCGCGAGAACCTCGCCGACGCCGTGGCGGCGGTCGAGGGTGCGCCGCGGCTCGACCGGCTGCGCCAGTACTTCAACCACCCGGGGTTCGTCGAGCCGGTGGTCGATGCCACCCTCGCCGCGCTGGCGGAGCTGCCCGAGGGGACCCGCGACCACGCGCGCCTGGTCTTCGTCACCCACTCGGTGCCGGAGCAGATGGCCGAGACCAGCGGACCGCCGGCGTCCTCGGGCCCG
Organism: uncultured Nocardioides sp.; assembly: GCA_902805885.1. GTDB lineage: Bacteria > Actinomycetota > Actinomycetes > Propionibacteriales > Nocardioidaceae > Nocardioides. The sequence goes on from CADCUM010000036.1 coordinate 43,163, forward strand.
CACCGGCGCCGGGCGTACGTCACCCAGCACCGCAGCGCCGCGGAGGTGGTCACCGCTCGCGTGCGCCAGGCCACCGGCCGCGGCCACCGCCACGACCTCGTCTACTGCTCCCGCTCGGGCGACCCGCGGACCCCCTGGCTCGAGCCCGACGTCAACGACCACCTCGAGGCCCTGGCGGCGGAGGGGACCGACGCCGTCGTCCTGGTGCCGATCGGGTTCGTCTCCGACCACATGGAGGTCATCTACGACCTCGACACCGAGGCCCTCGCCACGGCACGACGGCTGGGACTGCCCGCGACGCGCGCGGCGACCCCCGGCGTGGACCCGCGCTTCGTCGCGATGGTGCGCGACCTCCTGCTGGAGCGGGCGGCCTCGGCGCGGGGCGAGGAGCCGGACCGCCAGGCGGTCGGCGACATGCCTGCGTGGCGCGAGGTCTGTGCGGAGGGGTGCTGCCCCAACCTCCGCACGCCAGGGCGCCCCGCCCTCTGCGGCGTCGACGCGTGACCGCCCCGGCCCGGGGCGACGACCCGGCGGCGCTGCGGGACCTCGCCCTCGGGATCGGGCGCGAGGCGGCGCTGCTCGCCAGGTCGATGCGGCTGAGCGGGGTCGACGTCGCCGCCACCAAGTCCAGCGCCGTCGACGTCGTCACCGAGGCCGACCGCGCCGTCGAGGAGCTGGTGCGACGGCGGATCTCGGAGCACCGACCCGACGACGCCGTCCTCGGTGAGGAGGGGGACGACCACCCGGGCACGAGCGGCCTGCGGTGGGTCGTCGACCCCATCGACGGGACCGTCAACTACCTCTACGGGCTGCCCGACTGCGCGGTGTCGCTCGCCGTGGAGCGCGAGGGCACCGGGGAGCGCGGCGGCACGGTGGTGGCGGGTGCGGTCGTCGGGATCGGCTCGGACGTGGAGTACGCCGCGGCGCTCGGGCACGGCGCCACCCGTGACGGCGAGCGGCTGCGGGTCCGCACGACGCCGCCGCTCGCCGAGCGACTGGTGCTGACCGGCTTCGGCTACCGCCACGACGTCCGTGCACACCAGGCGCGGTGCGTCGCCGCCCTGCTGCCGAGCGTCCGCGACATCCGCCGGATGGGGTCCTGCGCGCTCGACCTGTGCCATGTCGCCGAGGG
>CADCUM010000037.1 GCA_902805885.1 uncultured Nocardioides sp.
CACCTCGACGTCCAGAGCGGCGTAGTCCAGCCACGCCTTCGGCAGCGGGCGCGTCGACCAGTCAGCAGCCGAGTGCTCCTTGCGCATGCGCTGACCGAGCAGGGTCTCGACCAGCGTCGCCAGTCCCACCCGGGGGTAGCCGAGCAGCCGCCCGGCGAGCTCGGTGTCGAAGAGAGCAGCCGGCCGCAGCCCGACCTCACGCAGGCAGACGAGGTCCTGCGTGGCAGCGTGCAGGATCCACTCGGTGCCGGCCAGCGCCTCCTGCAGGGGAGCGAGGTCGTCGAAGGCGATGGGGTCGACCAGCCACGTGCCGGCGCCCTCGCGGCGCAGCTGGATCAGGTAGGCGCGGGCGGAGTAGCGGTAGCCCGACGCGCGCTCGGCGTCGATCGCCACGGGCCCGGAGGCGGCGCCGAGGGCGGCGCACGCCTGCGCGAGGCCCTCGGCGGTGTCCACGATCGTGGGCAGCCCGTCTCGCAGGATCAGCAGCGGCGCGGGCGGCGCCTCGACGACCTCGTTTGATGTCATCGTCTCGGTCGTGTCGGCCGTCTCGGCCGTCTCGGCCGTCTCGGCACCGTCGGGGCCGTCGGGAGAGGAGTTGGGGGCCTCGTCGGTGGCCCCGGCGTCGTCGGTCGTCGTCGTGCCCATCGTCAGGAGCCGCGCTGACCGCGCCGGCTCGGAATCGCCGTCACACCGTCGGGGACCGGCGGCAGCCCGGCGGCGGTGCACAAGAGCTCGGCCCACGCCTCGACGTGCGGGGCCAGGTCGAGCCCGGCGTCCGCGTCGGTGGCCACCGGCGTCCAGGACGCCCGCACCTCGATCTGGGCCGACGACTCCTCCTCGGCCATCCCGCCGAAGCTCTCGGTGGCCACGCACGTGACGGTGCCCGAGACCGCGGCGTACGACGCCCCGTGCGCCTGGAGCGCCTCGGTGAGCCAGGACCAGCCGACTGCGGCAAGCATCGGGTCGGTGCCCAGCTCCGGGTCGATCTCGGCGCGGGCGTAGGCCACGCAGCGGAAGGTGCCGTCCCACGCGTCGTTGCCGGCCGGGTCGTGGAGCAGGATGATCCGTCCGGTGCCGAGGTCCTCGTCGTCCACCGTGACGTCGGCCGAGAGAGCGGACGAGTAGGGCGCGATCCGCTGGGGCGCAGGCATCTCCTCGCAGAACACCTCGGGGCGCATCGCCGCCGTGTGCATGCTCTCGACGGCCGCGCGGAACTCCGCGGGGCCGGCGGCACCCGTCCCCGGGTGCGTCTCGTGACGCGCCACCATGGCTCCACAGTAGGTCAGGGACGGTCACCGGCGATGTGCCGCCACGCCGCCTGACCTGCGAAGATTCGGCGCGTGACTACTCACGCAGACGTACGGCTCGACGACTCCGCCTTCCTCGCCGCCGCTCGGGGCGAGAAGCCGGGCCATACGCCGGTGTGGTTCATGCGGCAGGCGGGTCGCTCGCTGCCCGAATACCTGAAGGTCCGCGAGGGCGTCGGCATGCTCGAGTCGTGCATGGACGCCGATCTGGTCACCGAGATCACCCTGCAACCGGTCCGTCGCTACGGCGTCGACGCCGCCATCTTCTTCTCCGACATCGTGCTGCCGCTCAAGGCGGTGGGGGTCGACCTCGACATCGTCCCCGGCGTCGGCCCCGTGGTGGCCTCCCCGGTGCGCACCCTGGCAGACGTCGCAGCGATCCCCGACCTCACCCTGGACCACGTCCCGTTCATCACCCGAGCCGTGCAGCAGCTCGTGGCCGAGCTGGGCGGCACACCGCTGATCGGCTTCGCCGGAGCTCCCTTCACCGTGGCGTCCTACCTCGTCGAGGGTGGTCCGTCCAAGGAGCACGCCAAGACCAAGGCCATGATGTTCGGTGCCCCGGAAGTGTGGGACGCCCTCATGCGCAAGATCTCAGGGCTGGCGGACGCCTACCTCCGCGTCCAGGTCGAGGCCGGCGCGAGCGCCGTTCAGCTGTTCGACTCCTGGGCCGGCGCCCTCACCCCGCGCGACTACGCGGAGCACGTGCTGCCCCACTCGGCACGGGTGCTCGCCGCGGCCGGTGAGCTCGGCGTCCCGAGGATCCACTTCGGCGTCGGCACCTCCAACCTGCTGTCGCTGATGGGTGAGGCGGGCGCCGACGTCGTCGGGATCGACTGGCGTACGCCGCTCGCGGACGGCATCGCCCGCGTCGGTGACCGAGCGGTCCAGGGCAACCTCGACCCGACCCTCGTCTTCGCGCCGACCGAGGTGATGACCGCCCGCGCGGCGGAGATCATCGAGGCGGGTCGCGCGGCCCGGGGCCACATCTTCAACCTCGGTCACGGCGTCATCCCCTCGACCGACCCAGGCCAGCTCGCGGCCCTGACCGAGTTCGTGCAGGCCTACCCGGTCTAGCCCGTCGCCGGGTCCTTCGCCGGAAGCTTCCGGGCGGCGCGGGTCCGGGTGGTGACGGTGACGGTCGGGGTCACCGCGGGCCGCGGCTCCTCCTCGGACGGCACGGTCGCGTCCACCGGCGGTGGGGTCGTCTTCGCGGTCTTCGCGGTCTTCGCAGTCTTCGTGGCGGGCGCGGTCGTCTTCGCGGTCCTCCTCGACGCGGCGGCGCTGGCCTTCTCGGCCTTCTCGGCCTGCGCCTCGGCCTTGGCCGCCTTCTTCTCGACCGCCTTCTTCTCGTCCGCCGGCTGCGCAGCCTTGGCCGCCCTGCGCGGCGACTGCTTGCCCTTGAGCTGGATCAGGGTGTCGTTGCCCTGGCCCGTCGTGACGAGGTAGGGCTGCTCCTTCACCAGTGAGCTGAGGTTCTCGTGCCCGAACGTCCGGGTGTCGAATGACGGGTGGGTACGCCGCAGGTGCTGACCCAGTGCCCCGAGCCGGACCCAGCCGTCGTCGCCGGACTGGGCGTTGACGGCCTTCGTCAGTGCGCTCTGCAGGTTGATGGTCAACAGAGCCTCGGGCTCCTCCACCGACCCCGGGTCGGCGGGATCGGTGGCAGCCTCGTCCTCGCCCAGCGTCTCGAGCTGGACGAACTTGTCGCACGCGTTGGCGAAGCCGGCAGGGGTCTTGGCCTCGCCCATACCGTGCACGAACTTCCCGCCGGCGCGCAGCCGCATGGCCAGGCTCGCGAAGTCGCAGTCGCTCGAGACGAGGGCGAAGCCCTCGACGTTGTCGGCGTAGAGCAGGTCCATGGCGTCGATGATCATCGCGGAGTCGGTGGAGTTCTTCCGCGTGGTCAGGGCGTGCTGGTGCATGGGCTGGAGGCCGAGCGGGTTGAGCTTGCGCGACCAGCCGCCGAGGTGGGTCGACGACCAGTCGCCGTACACCCGTCTGATCGTCGGGACGCCGTCCCGGGCGATCTCGTCGAGCAGAGCCTCGGCGTACTTGGGCGAGGTGTTGTCGGCGTCGATGAGGACGGCGATCCGGACCGAGGTCGGAGAGTCTGGCTGCACACCCCGACCCTAACGGCGCCGGATCGGCCGCATCCGGGCCGTCCGAGCAACGTCAGGAAGCGACCGGCTGCTTGGACTGTCGACGGCGGGCGCTGCGACGAACGAGCAGCCACATCGGCACCCCGAGGATCGCCAGCACGATCGCGAAGGGAAGCAGCGCGCCGACGAGGGTGGCCATCGCGGTGGCGAAGCCGCCAAGCGCCTTCATGCCGCCCTTGAGCCCGACCAGGAAGCCGGCGGCCTCCTCGCGCTCCTTCTCCGGCTCGGCGCCGTGCGAGCGCTCGATGTCGATGGTGATCGTGGAGTCGCTGGTCTGGTCCGACAGCCATGCCTGCTGCGACTTCAGGGAGTCCAGCTCGCTCTGGCGCTGCGTCAGCTGCGACTCGATCCAGACGATGTCCTTGAGCGACCGGGCGCGGGCCAGCAGCTGCTCGACCCGGCGCAGACTGCCCTCCTGGGCGCGGACCCGGACGTCCGTGTCGATCACCTGCGTCGTGACGTCCTCACTCGTGAGCTGCGAGCGTCGCAGCTCCGCGGACTTCTCCAGCGCGAGCATCGTGACCGCGAAGGAGCTCGACGGTACCCGGACGACCAGTCGCGAGTACGTCGCGGTGCCCGCGTCGTCGGTGTCGGTGTTCTCCTCGGTGATCGTGCCGCGCTGGGCGTCGACGATGCGCTGGACGTCTCGACGCGCCTTCGCCACGTCGTCGCTGATGAGCGAGATCGTGCCGTTGGAGATGACGTGCCGCTCGAGGGCCGGCGGCTGGAGGGCCGGGCTCGCCTCGGCGTTCGATGCTGCCTCGCCACCGCCGCTCATGTCGTTGCCGGCCCCGGCATCGGTCTCGGCATCGCCGAAGGAGCGCTCCGCGCCGTCGCTGGAGGACACCTCGCCCATCGAGGCGTCGCCACTGCTGCCGGACTCGCTGTCGGAGGACGAGCAGGCGGCGAGCGAGGCCGTCATGGTCAGGGCGATGATCAGGCCGACGGTGCGGCCGCCTGGCAGGAACCGGGTCAGTGTCATGGAGCCTCGGACGGCAGCCGCGCGGCCCGCGGTTCCGCTGGTCGACGGGCCGTGACCCAACTGTGATGGCCGGGCGTGCCAGAGTTGCCACGTGAGGTACGACGTCGTGGTGGTCGGAGCGGGCATTGCCGGCCTGACCGCCGCCCGTGATCTCGCGGCGACCCGCCAGGTGCTGGTCCTCGAGGGATCGCCCGTGATCGGCGGCAAGCTGCGGCTCGCGTCGGTCGCCGGGGTGAGCGTCGACGTCGGTGCCGAGGCGATGCTCAACCGTCGCCCCGAAGGCGTCGACCTGGCCCGCGAGCTCGGCCTCGACGTGGTCCATCCGTCCTCCGCGACCTCGCGCATCTTCTCGCGTGGCGCGCTGCGTCCGTTGCCGCGCTCGCTCATGGGCGTGCCCTTCGACCTCGACGAGGCGGCGGCGTCCGGGGTGCTGTCCGAGGCCGGGGTCGCCCGGCTCCGTGCGGAGGTCGTGAGGCCGGTCGACGAGGACGTCTCGGTCGGCGACCTGGTGGCCGACCGGCTGGGGGACGAGGTCGTGGACCGGCTCGTCGAGCCACTGCTCGGCGGTGTCTACGCGGGCCGTGCGCGTCGGCTGTCGGCGGCCGCCACCGTCCCGCAGCTGCTGGCGATGGCCCGCCGCGGCTCGCTGCTGGACCAGGCCGGCGCCGTACCGCCCAGTGACGTCCCCGTCTTCGCCGGCCTGCCCGGGGGGATGGGGCGGTTGCCGGAGGCAGTGGCGAGGGGCCTCCAGGTCCGTACCGACGCACCGGTGCGCGAGCTGCGACGCGACGGCGCGGGATGGGCGCTCACGGTCGGTTCGGCCCACGCGCCCGAGACCGTGCTGGCGAGCCACGTGGTGCTGGCCGTGCCGGCCGCCGCCACCGCGCGGCTGCTGGTCGGGTCCGCGCCCGAGGTCGCGGCCGAGATCACCGGCATCGAGTCGGCCAGCGTGGCCGTCGTGACGCTCGCCTTCCCCCGCGCGGCGATCGACGGGCTCTCGGACCGGTCGGGCTTCCTGGTCCCACCGGTGGAGCGCCGCGCGATCAAGGCCAGCACCTTCTCGTTCGCCAAGTGGGACTGGGTGCGCGCGGCCGGCGGGGAGCACGCCATCGTGCGCACGTCGCTCGGCCGGCTGGGGGAGGAGCGCACCCTGCAGGCGAGCGACGAGACGCTCGTCGCCAGGTCGCTGGCCGACCTCTCAGAGCTGGCCCAGATCACGGCTGCCCCCGTCGACACCCACGTGCAGCGGTGGGGCGGCGGGCTCCCGCAGTACGCCGTCGGTCACCTCGCGCGCATCGCTCGGGTGCGTTCCGCACTGCCTCCCGGCCTGGCGGTCTGCGGTGCCTGGTGCGACGGAGTCGGCATCCCCGCGGTGATCGCCTCGGCCCGTCGGGCAGCGGCTGCCGTCGTCCGGGCACAATGAGCGGTATGGCGACGAAGGCAGCGCAGCTCAAGGAGCTCAACGACTCCATCCGTTACACGATGTGGTCGGTGTTCAGGCTGCGAGACCTCCTCGGCGATACCGACCGCGACGCCGAGGCGACCGACGTGGAGGCGCTCTTCGAGGTGCTGGCCGAGCAGGGCGTGGTGGTGCGAGGGGTCTACGACGTCAGCGGACTGCGGGCTGACGCCGACCTCATGGTCTGGTGGCACGCAGCCGAGTCAGAGGCACTGCAGGCGGCCTACAACGCCTTCCGACGCACCTCCTTCGGCGGTCGGCTGGAGCCCGTCTGGTCGCAGATGGCGCTGCACCGGCCCGCCGAGTTCAACAAGTCGCACATCCCGGCCTTCCTGGCCGACGAGGAGCCCCGCGCCCACATCTGCGTCTACCCGTTCGTCCGCTCCTACGAGTGGTACCTCCTCGAGGACGTCGAGCGCCGGGCCATGCTCGCCGAGCACGGCCAGATGGCCCGCGGCTACGCCGACGTGCGCGCCAACACCGTGGCCTCGTTCGCCCTCGGCGACTACGAGTGGATGCTGGCCTTCGAGGCCGACGAGCTGCACCGGATCGTCGACCTGATGCGCGACCTGCGCGCCTCGACGGCGCGCAGGCACGTCCGCGAGGAGGTGCCGTTCTACACCGGCGCCCGCGTTGCGCCGGCCGACCTGCTCGCCCGCCTGCCCTGAGCACCCCACCGAGCACCCGGGGGAACCAGCGATGAGCAGCCGTCGTCGTACTCCCATGGAACGAACCCTCGTCGCGGTCGCCGCGCTGCTCGCCCTCACCGCCTGCAGCACCGAGGACCAGATGCGCGGCATCGACGCCGGCTCCGACACGACCAGCACGGCAACGCCGGTCGGCGCACCCGCCGAGCGGCCGACCACGGTCCCGCCCGCCACTGGTCCGGTCGCCACCGACGGGCTCGTCACAGTGCTCGACGACGGTGAGGGCCCCGAGCTGTGCACGTTCGTGGCCGAGTCGCTGCCGCCGCAGTGCTCCGGCACGCCCATGACCGGCTGGGACTGGGCTGCACACCCCGAGCACGAGGACCAGTCCGGCACGAAGTGGGGCTCCTTCGCCCTGACCGGGACCTTCGACGGCACCACGTTCGCGGTCACCGAGGCGATCCCTGCAGCGTTGTACGACGCCATGAGCGAGCCGGCGACGCCCGACCTCGAGACCCCCTGCGAGGAGCCGGCGGGCGGCTGGACGATGGTCGACCCGGCGACGACGACGCAGGAGGCGATGGACGCCACCTTCGCCGCTGCCGGCCGGCTCCCGGGCTATGCCGGGGCGTGGATCGACCAGTCCCTCGACGCGGCCGACGAGCCCGCTCCGGGCGAGGCCGCGGTCAACGACCCCACGAGCCTGATCATCAACGTCGCCGTCACCGAGGACGCCGCCGGCGCCGAGGCCACGCTCCGCGAGACCTGGGGCGGTGCCCTGTGCGTCAGCGAGGCGGCCTACACCGAGGCCGAGCTCAACGAGATCGCCATGGAGCTCCAGGAGCTGCCCGGCGTCACGAGCTCCTCGGCGGCTGACGACGTCGTCCAGATCGCCGTCCTGTTCGACGACGGCTCGCTGCAGGCCTGGGCCGACGAGACGTACGGCGAGGGGCGGGTCGCCGTCAGCTCGGTCCTGGTGCCGGCCGGCTGAGGCAGCCAGGTTCGGCCACGAGATCGGACCGCCGCGACCCGACGGTGCGGACCGTCAGGACTCGTCGGCGGGGTGCAACGTCAGGCTGATGGAGTTGATGCAGTAGCGGTCACCCGTGGGCGTGCCGTAGCCGTCGGGGAAGACGTGCCCGAGGTGTGAGCCACAGTTGGCGCAGCGCACCTCCACGCGGTCCATGCCGTGCGAGGTGTCCTTGATGTACTCGACGCGGTCGGTCATCGGTTCGTAGAAGCTCGGCCAGCCGCACCCGGAGTGGAACTTGGTGCTGCTGGTGAACAGCTCGTGGCCGCACGCCTTGCAGGAGTAGGTGCCCTCGGTCTCGGTGTCGGTGTAGGCACCGACGAAGGCCCGCTCAGTTCCCGCCTGCCGCAGCACGGCGTACTCCTCGGCGCTCAGCTCGGCACGCCACTCCTCGTCCGTCTTCTCCACCTGGTAGCCCATGGGTCCCACGGTACCGCCCACCCGGGAGGGCGGACCGACCGTGACGCGGTCTTGACGCAGATGAGTGTACGGTTGTTCACTGACTGCCAACAGTGAGGAGTTCCCCGTGGCAGCAGCGACCGATCGATTCACCTGGGCACGCAAAGCCGGCTCAGGACTGACCACCCCGCTGCAGCCCGATGACTACCTCAAGCTGAAGCCCGACCAGCCCGACCAGCCCGACCAGCCCGACCAACCCGACCCGCCGACGCCGCCGCGCGACGAGGCGCCGCTGTCGGGGCGACGCCGGACCGACGCCGAACGGCCCGGACGTCGCCAGGAGACCGGTGGCTGGTCATCGCGGGCGACGGCGTGAAGGAGGACCTGCGCGGCGGCGCCACGGGACTTCGCGAACCCACCCGGGCGTGGGTGACCCAGTGCGCGCTGTCGCGGATCTGCGGCGTCTGCGAAGGCGGCCTGGGTCGCCCGATCGCCTTCCTCGGGTCGCCGGTCGAGCAGGACCGCAACCAGTTCCACCAGCCGCCGATGCACCTGGCGTGTGCGGAGGACGTGCGGCTGGGCGACCACGTCATCGTGGTCACCGCGGGCTTCGACTTCATCCGACCCGACCGGGACGACCCGGACCAGTCGCCGAGGTTCGAGCCGAACTCGGCGCTCTGAGCGTAGGTTGGCGCCATGGCAGCAGCGAAGCCGGTGATGGTGCAGGCCGGCGACCGGGAGGTCCGCGTCTCCTCGCCCGACCGCGTCATCTACGAGGCGACCGACACGACGCCCGAGGTCACCAAGGTGATGGTGGCCGAGTACTTCACCTCGGTCGAGGAGGGCCTGATGCGGGCCCTGCGCAACCGACCGACGGCGCTGGAGCGGTGGACGTCCGGGGTGCGCCCGGGGATGAAGCTCGCCACCGGACCGGCTGATCGCGACGCTGACGCGTTCTACCAGAAGCGGGTGCCCAAGGGTGCGCCCGACTACCTGGAGTCGGTGCAGATCACCTTCCCGTCCGGGCGCACCGCCGAGGAGATCTGCCCGACCGAGATCGCCGTCCCCGTCTGGTGCGCCCACATGGGGACCCTCACCTTCCACCCGTGGCCCGTGCGTCGCGACGACGTCGACCACCCCGACGAGCTGCGCATCGACCTCGATCCCCAGCCCGGCACCACCTTCTCCGACGTGGTCCGCGTGGCGGGGGTGGCACGCGAGCTGCTGAGCGACCTCGGCATGACCGGCTACGCCAAGACGTCCGGCAACCGCGGCATCCACGTCTACGTCCGCATCGAGCCTCGCTGGGAGTTC
>CADCUM010000038.1 GCA_902805885.1 uncultured Nocardioides sp.
CGAGGTCTGGTTCGACGACGTGCGCGTTCCGGGCGACCTGCTCGTCGGGGAGCTCAACGGCGGGTGGACGATCGCGAAGTTCCTCCTCGGCAACGAGCGGGTGGGCGTCGCTCCCGTCGGTGCCACCAAGCGGGCGCTGGCCACGCTCAAGCACAACGCCGGTGACCTGCTCGAGGACCCCCTGACCCGCGCCCGGATCGCGGAGCTCGAGAACGAGCTGTTGGCGCTCGAGCTCACCGCGCTGCGGGTGGTGGCGCACTCCACGGGCGGCGAACCGCACCCGGCGTCCTCGGTGCTCAAGCTCAAGGGCACCGAGCTGCAGCAGTCCGTGAGCGAGCTCGCGCTCGACCTGGCGGGCCCCGGCTCGTTGGCCTCCGGTGCCGACGACGACTCGGCGGTCGCCGGCTGGGCCCGCCGCTCCGCCCCGACCTACCTCAACCTGCGCAAGGCCTCCATCTACGGCGGCTCCAACGAGATCCAGCGCCAGATCATCGCCCGCACGATCCTGGGACTCTGACATGGACTTCACCTACGACGACGAGCAGAAGGCCCTCCGGGAGGCCGTCCGCGCACTTGCGACCAAGGCGTACGGCGACTTCGAGAACCGGCGCCAGGCCGTCGCCGAGGCGCCCGGCTTCGACGAGGCCCAGTGGGCCCGGCTGGCCGAGATGGGGGTCCTGGGGCTGCCCTTCAGCGAGGACGACGGCGGCGTCGCGGCCGGCCCGGTCGAGATCGGGCTGGTCTGCCAGGAGCTGGGACGGGTGCTTGCTCCCGAGCCGTTCCTGGCCGTCGTCGTGCACGCCGGCGGCCTCGTCGCCGCTGCGGGCTCACCGGAGCAGCGCAAGGACCTGCTGGGTCGGCTCGCGACGGGCGAGATCGTGCTCGCCGCGGCCGACACCTCACCCGGTGGTCGGTGGACCGCCGCTGCCGACGGGGTGATCGCGACGCGGGACGGTGACAGCTGGACGCTCACGGGCGTGCGTGACCCGGTCCCCCATGGTGCCCGCGCCGACCACCTCGTCGTGACGGCCACGCTGCCCGACGGCGGCAACGGCCTGTTCGTCGTCGAGGGAGCGGTGACGACTCGGAGCGACTACGCCGTGCTCGACGGCAGCCGCGCGGCCCGCATCGAGCTGGCCGACACCCCCGCCGTACCCCTCGGCGAGCCTGGCCGCGACCTCACCGCCACGATCGCGACGATCAGCGACATCACCCGGATCATGGGCGCCCAGCAGGCCCTCGGCGTGATGCAGGCCCAGGTGGCGTCCACGACCGACTACCTCAAGAGCCGCAAGCAGTTCGGGGTCACGCTCAACACCTTCCAGGCCCTGACCTTCCGCGCAGCCGACATGTACGTCTCCCTCGAGCTCGCCCACAGCGTCACCGACTGGGCCACCATGGTGGTCGCCTCGGGCACGCGGGCCGAGATCGCGGCAGCCGCCGACCGGGTGGGGCTCCAGGTCTCCCGCGCTGCTCGTCACGTCGGGCAGGAGGCGATCCAGCTGCACGGCGGGATCGCCATGACGGCGGAGTACTCCGTCGGCGTGCGGTCGGCGCACCTCGCGGTGCTCGAGCAGTGGCTCGGCGGCGCCCAGCACCACCTGTCGCGGCTGGCCGCGTCGGTGACCGAGCACGAGACGGTCGAAGCGCTGGGCTGATGGACCTCTCCCTCTCCGCCGAGCAGCAGGCGTTCCGCGAGCTCGGCCGCGCGGACTCCTCCTGGTCTCCCAGGCGACCCGGGACGGCGACGACTGGGTGATCAACGGGCAGAAGCTCCTCATCACCAACGGCACCTGGGTCGACGTGGCCCTCGTCTTCGCCCGCACCAGCGACGAGGGTGCGCGCGGCATCACCGCCTTCCTGGTCCCGACCGACACCGCCGGGATCGAGGCGCGAGAGAGCACGGGCACGCTGGGCCGCGCGGCCCGGCTCCTCGTGTGGCGCTGCGCCGACCTCGTCGACCGGGGCGAGCCCTTCGGCATCGCCGCGTCCAATGCCTGCGCAAGGCCAAGCTGCTCGCCTCGCAGGCAGCGGTGCGAGCGGCCAACAACGCCGTCCAGGTGCACGGCGGGGCGGGGTACGTCGATGACTACCCGGCCGAGAAGTACCTCCGTGACGCTCGGGTGATGACGCTGCACGAGGGCAACTCGCACATCCAGAAGCTCCTCATCGGCCGCGCCGAGACCGACATCAGCGCCTTCGTCTGGTCCCGAGGCGCTTCTGGAACTCACCCAGGCGTGCCACGGCGCGGAAGCCGAGCTGCTCGTTGACCGCCACCATGTGGGCGTTGGTCTCGGCGTTCCAGGTGATGACCCGCTCGATGTCGGGGCGCTCGCGCTGGACCAGACGCAGGTTGGCGACCTTCACCGCGAGCCCGAGCCGGTGTCCTCGGTGGGCACGCCGCACCAGGGTGCCCCACTGGTAGGCCCGCGCCGGCTCGTGGACGGTGGCGGCGAGGTCGGCGTCGGCGACCACGTCGCCGTCGGCGTCGAGGGCGACGGTGTTGTACTTCGTGCGGCCCTGCCGGCGGACGACCTCCTCGGCGTCCCGGTGGGCCTCCACGCTGATGTCCTCGGGCTCGAGGTCCAGGTCGCCCGTCGGAGCCTCCGTGGACAGGGACCCGAGCAGCACCGTCCAGCCGGTGACGAGGTCGTCGGGCACCGGTCCGACGAAGGATCGCAGCTCGTACGCCGCGTGGTGCGGTGCTGCGCCGTGCGCCAGGGCGTCCAGCACGTCGTCGGCGACGGGTAGATCGAGCTCGCGCTGGACGTCACTCAGCGCGAGGTCGAAGCCGGCGTCCCGGGCGAACTCGGCGCCTGCTCTCCCGGACCCGTCGCTCCCGCCGCCGACGTCCCACTGGACCTCGGCGTAGAGCGTCGTCCGGCCGAGCGTCCGTGCCTCCTCCTCCAGCCGCCGACCCAGCGCACGCCCCAGGCCCCGGCGGCGGTGCTCCGGCAGGACGTGCACCGCCACCTCGGCCCGGTCGAGGTTGTCCTGCAGCGACATCCGGACGTAGCCGGAGGCGACGACGTCGTCCCCCACGCACCCCGTCCACGCCCTGAACGCCACCCGAGCGCCGGCGTCCTGGAGCATGACCCTCATCTCCTCGAGCTGCCACGGCGTCGCGAACGCCTCCTTGCCGAACCGCTCCGCGGTGGCATACACGTGGTGCCAGGCAGCCACTGCGGCCTCGTCGAAGGGGTCGACCGGCTCGATGACGAGCTCGCTCATCGCGCTCGCGCCACTCTGCCCTCGTCCCAGACGGGGCCGTCGGACTCGTAGACCTCACCGTCGCCGCCGTACACCAGGAACCGGTCGAAGCCTCGGGCGAACCACCGGTCGTGGGTGACGGCCAGCACCGTGCCGTCGAACGCGTCGAGCCCGGCCTCGAGCGCTTCGGCGCTCTGCACGTCGAGGTTGTCGGTGGGTTCGTCGAGGAGGAGCAGCGTGGCCCCGGACAGCTCGAGCAGCAGGATCTGGAAGCGGGCCTGCTGGCCGCCGCTGAGCGACTCGAAGGTCTGCTCACCGGCGTGCGCGAGCTCGTAGCGGTCCAGGACACGGGCAGCGGCCTCGCGACCCATCCCGGCCCGACCCCCCGGTGAGCCGTCGCCACGGTGCAGGATCTCCAGCAGCGTGCGGCCCCTCAGCTCGGGGTGCTCGTGAGTCTGGACGAACCACCCCGGTCGCACGCGCGCCCCGAGCTTGGCCTTCCCGGTGTGCGGGACCATCGTCGGCGGCTCCCCCACGGGCCGGTGCTCGACGTCGGGGTCGGAGCCGCCGGCGGCCAGCAGCCGCAGGAAGTGCGACTTGCCGGACCCGTTGCTCCCGAGGACGGCCACGCGTTCGCCGTACCAGACCTCGAGGTCGAACGGGCGCATGAGTCCCGTCAGCTCCAGGTCGGTGCACACGACGGCGCGCTTGCCGGTGCGACCTCCCTTGAGACGCATCGTCACCTGCTGCTCGCGCGGCTGCTCGGTCGGCGGGCCGGCCTCCTCGAACTTGCGCAGGCGCGTCTGCGCCGCGCGGTACTGCGAGGACATCCCGTCGTTGTACTCGGACTTGACCTTGAGTCGGAGCACGAGCGCCTTGATCTTCGCGTGCTCCTCGTCCCAGCGCCGGCGCTGCTCCTCGAAGCGCAGGAAGCGGTCCTCCCGCGCTGCGTGGTAGCTGGCGAAACCGCCCGGGTGGGTCCACACGAGGTTGCCGGCGTGCCCGAGCTCGACAGTGACGATGCGGGTCGCGGTGTTGTTGAGCAGCTCACGGTCGTGGCTGATGAACAGGATCGTCTTCGCCGACTCCCGGATGCGCTCCTCGAGCCAGATCTTGCCGGGGACGTCGAGGTAGTTGTCCGGCTCGTCGAGCAGCAGCACCTCGTCGGGACCACGGAGGAGGTACTCCAGGACCAGCCGCTTCTGCTCGCCGCCCGAGAGCGTGGCGAGCGACCGGTGCCGCGCGCGGTCGAAGGGCAGGCCCATCGAGGCGACCGTGCACGTGTCCCAGAGGACCTCGATGTCGTAGCCGCCGGCGTCGGCGAAGTCCGACAGGGCCGTGGCGTAGGCCATCTGGTGGGGCTCGTCGTCGACGTCCATCAGCGCGAGCTCGCAGGCGTCCACGGCCGCTGCCGCCTCCTGCACCGCTTGCGGCGCGACGCTGAGCAGCAGGTCCGCGACCGTCTCGTCCATGTTCCCGTGACCGACGAACTGGCGCATCACGCCGAGCCCTCCGCTCCGGGTCACCGCGCCGGCGTGCGGCTTGAGGTCACCGGTGATGATGCGCAGCAGGGTCGTCTTCCCGGCACCGTTCGCCCCTACGAGCGCCACCTTGGCCCCGTCACCGACGCGGAAGCCGACCTCGTCGAGCAGTACTCGTCCGTCGGGCAGCTCGTAGCGCACTCCCGACACATCTACATGTCCCACGGGTCCATTGTCGGTGACGACGGGCTGGACGGCCACGAGTTTGATGCGGGCCACCCGTGGGCTCAGTCCACGGGCAGGTCGTCCAGGTCCAGTGCCTCCACCAGCTCCGGGGTGAGCTCGAGATGGCCGCGCGAGACGAGGAGCTTGGGTGCCGACGACTCCACGCCGTCCTGGCAGGAGCCGAGGCCCTGCGTGCCGTAGCGGGCGAGGTAGGGCGCCTGCCCGGCCGGGGTCAGCGTGACGAGCCAGCCCTCCTCCTGCTCGCAGCCGTCGGGGGCCAGGCCCTCGGGAGCCTCGGCCAGCGCGGCCAGCGCCGAGCTGGTCTCGCGCTCGGTGAGGCGCTGGCTGTCCTCGAGGGGACCCGAGGGTGAGTAGCGGCACAGGGCGGCGCCGACCCCTCGGGCGCCCACGGCTGAGAGGACCTCGGCGTCGTAGGTCACCGCACAGCCGTTGACGTCGACCTCGTCGCCGCGGACCGAGCGGGTGATCCGGCTCGTCAGGCCGGGGTCCGGGGTGGCGGTCGTGACGACCCAGTCGTCGTCGAACCAGTACGACACCCATGCTCCGTCGGGGTAGGCCGCCGGCCCGCCGGACTCGTCACTGTCGTACTCCCACACCTCGCGGGAGCTGTAGACCGGCTCGAAGCCGGCGGCCGGGGTCACCCGCACGCCGTACCCGCTCGTCGGCGTGCACGTCGTCTCCGACCTGTCCTGGTCCGGCAGGTCGACCCGGGGAACGGCGCGACCCGGCTCCTCGGCCTCGGCGCACCAGGCTGTGGTGGCGCCCGGCTTCCACTCCGGCGGGACGGCGAACCTGATGCCCGACCAGGTGACCTCGTTCATGGTGTCGCGAGCGGTACGGACCTGCGGCGAGAGGTCGGGCACGACGAAGGGCCTCTCGGGTACGTCGGGCGGCGTCGACCGGCTCGCGTCGAACCCCTCCACCGCGGCCCCGACCAACGGGACCGCTGCTGCCACCACCGCAACCGCAGCGACTCCGCCGACCACCTTGATCACGGCGGCGCGACGCCTCTCGAACCTGGTCCGGGCGCGGAGCGCGAGACCGGCCGGCCTCGGGGCCTCCTCCGCGCGGTCGGCGAGGCTGTCGCGCAGCCGGCCCTCGAGATCCGTCACGGGCGCGCCAGCTCAGTCCTCAGGGCAGCCAGCGCGCCGGAGACACGGGTGCGTACCCCGCCCTCCCGCGCGCCCGTCAGCTCCGCGATCTCGTCGTCGCGCAGTCCCTCGTAGTAGCGGAGCACCAGGGCGGTGCGCTGGTGGGACGGCAGCGACCGGCACGCCTCCCACGTCGCGTCCGGGACCTGGATGCGGATGCCCGTGCTGGCGGCCTGCTCCATCGGCGGTGGAGCGGGCGCGCGCCAGCGCCTCAACCGACGCCAGCGTGACACGTGTGCCCTGACCACCAGTCGGCGTACGTGGGCATCCGGGTCGTGGCGCCTCGAGATCCGTGACCAGCGCGGCAGAGCACGAGACAGCGCGTCCTCGACGACGTCCTCGGCCTCCTGCGGCTCCCCTGTCAACACGTAGGCCAGCCGCAGCAGCGACTGCCCGCGGGCCGCCACCCACTCGTCGAAGTCCGGCGTCGTGCCCACGGGTCAGCTCTCGGTCTGCTTCGCCCACAGGTTGATGCCCGACTCCACGGCGTGCTTGTCGATCTCGGTGAGCTCGGCGTCGGTCAGGGGCGGGGCATCGAGCGCGTCGAGGTTGGTGTCGAGCTGCTCGACGCTGCTCGCACCGATGACCGCGCTGGTCACGCGGCTGTCCCGGAGCACCCACTGCAGGGCCAGCTGTGCGAGCTTCTGGCCCCGCCTCGAGGCGATCTCGTCGAGCCGACGCACCCGGTCGAGGACGTCCTCCTCCAGACCGGCGATGGTCGAGTCGTCACGCGCGGCGCGCGAGTCGGCGGGCACCCCGTCGAGGTAGCGGTCGGTCAGCAGGCCCTGGGCGAGCGCGGTGAACACGATGCACCCCATCCCCTGCTCCTCCAGCTCGTCGAGCAGGTCCTCCTCGATCCAACGGTTGAGCATGGAGTAGGACGGCTGGTGGATCAGCAGCGGCGTGCCCAGCTCCCGCGCGATCGTGGCCGCCTCGCGCGTCCTCGTCGCGGAGTAGGACGAGATGCCGACGTACAGCGCGCGACCTGATCTCACTGCCGCGTCGAGCGCCATCATCGTCTCCTCGACCGGCGTCTCAGGGTCGAAGCGGTGGCTGTAGAAGATGTCGACGTAGTCCAGGCCCATCCGCTCCAGTGACTGGTCCAGGCTGGCCAGGACGTACTTCCTCGAGCCGCCACCCTGGCCGTAGGGCCCGGGCCACATGTCCCAGCCCGCCTTGGTCGAGATGATCAGCTCGTCGCGGTAGGGCTTGAAGTCGTCGGCGAGGTAGCGGCCGAAGTTCTCCTCCGCGCGGCCGTAGGGCGGGCCGTAGTTGTTGGCCAGGTCGAAGTGCGTGACGCCGCGGTCGAAGGCTCGCCTCAGGATCGCGCGCTGCGTCTCCTCGGGCCGGTCGTCGCCGAAGTTCTGCCACAGCCCCAGGCTCAGCGGCGGCAGCTTCAGGCCGCTGCGTCCGGTCGGGCGGTAGTCGGTGTGGTCGTAACGGTGCTCGTGCGCCTCGAACGTCATGCCGCCAAGTGTGCCGGAGGAAGCCTCACCGGGTCGCGTCTACCGTGGCGACATGAGGGCCTTGCGATGCCTGGCACGAGCGAGCACCGTCGTCGTGGTCGCGGCACTCGGTGTCGGGTGCTCGTCCACGGCGCCGTCCGACCCGGCAGCGCCGTCCGCACGCTCATCGACACCCCCTCCGTCCACCTCGTCGACCACCTCGCCGTCCGCGACGCCGACCGGCTCACCGTCGCCCTCGTCGTCCGTCACTCCGACCGACTCACCGTCGCCCTCGTCGTCGTCTGCCGAGCCGAGCACCGACGCCGCCGAGACACAGGCCGCGCCGGAGCCGGCTCGCTCGTTCCTCACCATCCCCCGCCTGGGGCTGCGCGACTATCCCGTCATCCGCTACCGCGGCTCCCCCGACGACGCCGAGGGCACCCGCCTCCAGAACGACGGGTCCCTGGCCTCCCCCCGCGGTGCCGCCGGCGGCGAAGCCCCGGGCGAGATCGGCAACTACATCGTGACGGGGCACCGCCTCTCCTCCACCGAGCCGTTCCGCTACCTGCCGTCGCTGCCCGCAGGTAGCCGGGTGATGATCCGCGTCGCGGATCTCGTGCACGTCTACGAGGTACGCCGCACGCGCTGGACCTCGTTCCGGTCGACGTCGTCGCTGGCCGCACAGAGCGCTCCGGTGCCCGGCCGACCGGGACTCGAGGCCAGCCGGCCGATGATTACGCTGTCGACCTGCGCCACTCTCGAGGACCACGCGGCCGGCAACTACTGGGCCGACGAGTTCGACAACCCGGAGCACCGCATCGACAAGATCGGCGTCCTCGTGGCGAGCCGGGAAGTCGCCGGCTGACCCGGGTGCGTCGCAACGTCCCGGCGGCCGTGTCCCTCCAGCGTGGATTGGTGCCTGCCCCTCCTGGGCGCGTCGGGCCGGAGGTCGCCGAGCTGTACGCGCGCTCCGGCGGCGACGGCTGTGCCGCGGTGCGCGACCAGGACCGCGACGCGACCCTGCACGTCGTGTATGGCTCGTACGGCGACGTCATACCCGCCTACGAGGTGCTGGCGCTCCTCGAGTCCGGAGCCGGCCGGGCCGCGCGCTGATCGCCGGTGTCTCGTGGGCGCATGTCGGACACCGCACAGCCCTGGTGGCCTGCGGGGTGGGGGCGGCGTGGTCAGCGGTCTCGCGGGTGGCCGGTGATGTCGGTGCGTTGTGCTGGGTCGCCGCAGGGTTGTGCTGGGTCGCCGTGAACGTGATCCAGTGGTCGTGATCCGGTGTGGTCGCGTAGGTACCGGTGGCCGTGGGGGCTGGTCCAGACGAACACTCCGGGGGTGGTCATGGTGTAGCGCCAGCGGCCTCGGGTCTTGAGGCGGTGGTGCCTGCGGCACAGCGGGGCGAGGTTGTCGGTCGCTGTTGGGCCGCCGCGGTCGGGGTGGTGATGGTCGAACGGGACGACGTGGTCGAGGTCCCAGCGCCTGGCGTTGCC
>CADCUM010000039.1 GCA_902805885.1 uncultured Nocardioides sp.
ATAGTTCAGGGCGGAAGGGTTGGTCGGACGCTCTGCTGGTGACCGTTCTGCCCTGAACTACGGACGTGGCGGCGGGTGGGGCTTCTCGCCCCGCGCCTCGGATAGTTCAGGGCGGAACGGTTGGTCGGACGCTCTGCTGGTGACCGATCTGCCCTGAACTACGGACGTGGCGGCGGGTGGGCCTTCTCGCCCCGCGCCTCGGATGGTTCAGGGCGGAACGGTTGGTCGGACGCTCTGCTGGCGACCGTTCTGCCCTGAACTACGGACGTGGCGGCGGGTGGGGCTGGTCGCGCCCGTCGTCGTACGACGGGGCCGAGGGCTCAGTACGCGCCGCGGGCGGCCACCACGGCCGTGAACGTGCGGGCCAGGATCGAGAGGTCCTGGACCATCGACCAGTTGTCGACGTAGTAGAGGTCGAGGCGGACGGTGTCCTCCCACGACAGGTCCGAGCGGCCGGACACCTGCCACAGGCCGGTCATCCCGGGGAGCACGGCGAGCCGACGCAGCATGTCGTCCTCGTAGCGCGCGACCTCCTCGGGCAGCGGCGGCCGGGGACCGACCAGGCTCATGTCGCCGCGCAGGACGTTCCAGAGCTGGGGCAGCTCGTCGAGGGAGTAGCGCCGGATGACGTGGCCGGGCCTGGTGATGCGCGGGTCGGCCTGGAGCTTGAAGAGGATGCGGATGCCGTCGTTGTCCGGCCGGAGGCGCTCGGCGTCGACGACCATCGAGCGGAGCTTGAGGCACGAGAACGGCTGGCCGTCGCGGCCCACCCGGGTCTGCCGGAACAGCGCGGGGCCGCCGTCGTGGAGCCGGATCCAGGCCATCAGCGCGAGCAGGACCGGACCGCCGAGCAGCAGCAGGAGGCTGGCACCGACGAGGTCGAAGGTGCGCTTGGCCTTGTTGACGGCCGCCCGCGACCGGGGCCGGCCCAGGTGCATCAGCGGCAGGCCGGCGACGGGGCGGATGCGGACCCGCTCGCTCGAGACGTCGGTGACGTTGGGGGCGACGATGATCTGGACGTGGGTCGCGTCCTCGAGGTCCCAGGCGATGCGGCGCAGCTCGGTGGAGGAGTCGACCGCGCCGGCGGTGAAGAAGACGATGTCGACGTCGTGCTCGAGGACCATGTCCTTGACGGCGCCGGTGTGGCCGAGCACGGGGACGCCGCCGCGCGTCTCCTGGATCAGGGCCATCTCCCGCGGCACGAGGCAGCCGACGACGTCGTACCCGAGCCAGCGCTCGCGCTGCAGGACAGCGGTGATCTCACCGATGTGGCCGGGCGTGCCGACCATCAGCACGCGCTGGCCGAGGTGCCCGCGGGCGCGCAGCCGCTGGAGCGCTCGGCGCACGACCACCCGCGCCGTCACCAGGAGGAGCACGCCCACGGCGAACATCAGCACGAAGAAGCCGCGGGACAGCGGGAACTTGAGGAGGTACGCGCCCACGCCGACCAGGGCGGCGGTGATGAGGCTGGCGTTGACGACGAGGCGGAACTCCTCGGTGCCGGCGCCGTAGACGTCCTTGTCGTAGGCGCCGGAGAGCACCAGGGCCGCCATCCAGGTGACGACGACGAAGCCGGCGGCCACGGTCGTGTGCTGGACGACGTCGGCCGCGGAGTCGAAGAACGCCAGGGACATGCGGAAGCGCAGCGCGGCGACCGTGGCCGTGACGATCACGGCCAGGTCGATCGCCGCAGACGTCCAGGGGAGGGCGTCGCGCGTCAGCCACGAGCGGCGCTGCGCGGCCATGGACTGCCGCGTCCAGGCGTGGCGGGGCTCGTCGTGGGCGCCGTCGAGGGGGAAGTCGCGGAGGCTAGACACGGGCGAGCACCTCGTCGGCGATGGCGGTCAGGCGCCCGATGAAGTGGTCCTCGCCGAACTCCGCGGCCCGGGCAGTGATGGCCCCGCGGTCCCAGGCGTGGAGGTAGGCCTGACGGAGCACCTCGGCGACGGAGTCGGCTGTCGGCTCGTCGAAGAACAGGCCCGTGGTGCCCTCGAGCACGGTGTCGAGGTAGCCGCCGGCACGCAGCGCCACCGTCGGGACGCCGAAGGCCGCCGCCTCGAGCGGGGTCAGGCCGAAGTCCTCGTGGCTCGGCGCGACGAGCACGCCGGCGTGGGCGTAGGCCCAGCGCATCTGGGCGTCGCTGAGCCCGGAGAGCATCCGCACGTGGGACGGCAGTCCCGACGCCCGCAGGCGGGCCGCGTCGGGGCCGTGCCCGATGACGACGAGCGGACGACCGCTGCGACGGACGGCGTTGATGGCCACCTCGACGTTCTTGTAGGGCAGGAGCCGCGAGACCACCAGCGCGTAGCCCGGGTCGAGGTCGGCCAGTGCGGCGATCGGCTCCCGCGGGGCGGAGGCGTCCATGCTGTGCGGCGGCGGGAGCAGCTCGGCGTCGCGGTCGTACGTCTCGGCGATGCGTCGCTGCACCAGGCGGCTGTTGGCCAGGAACCGGTCGACGGTGCCGGCGGCCCGGCGGTCCCAGCGCCGCAGCGCAGGCCGCATCGCGAGGACCGGCGGGCCGAGCGGGTGGCGCCAGGCGGAGCCGCCGAGGTACTCGTCGGTCTGGTAGAGCCAGCGGGCCGGGTTGTGGCAGTAGACGACCTTGTGGCCGTCGGTGGGGAAGCCGTGGGCCCAGCCGCTGCTCGACACGACGGTCAGGTCGGCCTCGATCCGCATCCGGGAGGCGGCGGGGGCAAGGAACGGCAGGGCCGCCCGGTGGTCGCGGCGCAGCAGGCCGGAGCGGTTGAGCGGCGAGGTCACGACGGTGGCGTCGCGGAACTCGGGGTAGGTGCCGTCCGGGTCGTGCAGGGTCGTGTGGACGACCGCGTCCGGGAACGCCTTGCGCATGGTCAGGACCACGCGCTCGGCTCCGCCGCGCTGGGTGAGGTAGTCGTGCGCGATGGCGACGGGCTGTCGGCTCACGATTCCTCCTCCTGGTGCGCGGGTCCCGGGTACTGCGTCCGGTGCGGTCCGAGCGCAGCTCCATTGTTGAAGAGGGGACGGGCTTCCCGTGGCGGAGTGACAAGGACGGGGGGATCAATTTCCTGTCCTGTGGAGTAGTCATTCCGGGCCACACAGAGCGCGAACCCGAGCGCGATGGCCGTGGGCAGCTCGAGGAGGACCTCGCCGAGCGTGACCGACATCACGACCGCCCCGATGAGCGCCGCCTGGGCGGCCACCGCGGGTACGTCGCCGCGCCGGGACCGCGCCGAGGCGGCCAGGAACCCCAGGGCGACCACGGCCAGCACGAGGGCGAGGAGCAGCCAGCCGCCCTCCTGGCGGGCGGCGAGGTAGCTGTTGTGGAAGAAGAAGGTGTCGTCGCCGAGGGTCACCTGTGCGGTGCCGGGCCCGTTGCCGTACCACGGCGCCGCCGCCAGCAGCTCGTACTCGCGGGTCACGATCCGCTCGCGCAGGGCGTCGCTGCCGGACCGGTTGGAGAACGGTCCGAAGACCTTCAGGTCCTCCGGGACGTTGTCGGTGACCCAGACCAGCACGGCGACGGCGGCGGCACCACCCAGTGCTCCGAGCCTGCGGCCCACCACCCACCAGAGGAGGGCGAAGGCCAGGGCGAGCAGCCCGGTGCGGGAGTAGGTCAGGACGAGGCCCGCGACGAGGGGAGCAGCGAGCAGGAGGCGCAGCCGGCCGCGTCGGGTGGCGAACCCGACGGCGAGGACGCCGAGCACCAGGATGAAGTACGCCCCGGCGTTCGGGTCGCCGAGGTAGCCGGTGAGCCGCCCGACGTAGGCGTCCCCGCCGATGCCGACCTGGTAGAGCCCGATGACGCCGACGAGTCCCGTGGCAGCCCCCAGGGCGGCCGAGCGCAGCGACACGCGACCGGTGCCGATGGCCCAGACGAGCCCGACCCAGATCGCGACGTGGCCGACCCGACGCGTCCAGTCGACGCCGTTGGCCAGGCCGGACAGCAGCAGGAACGCCACCATCGCCACGCCGAGCAGGACCACCAGCGGTCGCAGCGGCCGACCGCCGTCCGGCTTCCGCAGCACGGCGAGCCCCACCACGGCGAGCATTGCGAGCTCGTTGACCGGCAGGCCGGCGACCGAGACCACCCTCAGCGGCAGGGCGGCGAAGAGCAGGAAGTCGCTGACGCGCACCTCGTCGTCGGCCGCCCGCGCCTTCTCCGCACGCGCCTCGGCGCGGGTGTCGGGGAGGTTCCAGGGGGTGTCGACCGGCTTCACGGGGCGGCTCCGGCGTACACCTCGGCGAGGCGGGCGCACATGTCGTCGACGCTGGGCCAGCAGTCCAGGACCGGACGAGCCGTGAGGTCGCGCCCCTGGCGCTCGAGCGCGGTGGCGACCGACGCCGGGTCGTCGGCGTCGACGAGGCAGCGGTCGGGGAGGATCTCGGGGTTGCCCCCGACGCCGCTCGCGACGACGCCGAGCCCCGCGGCCGCCGCGTCGAGGAGGGCGTAGGAGCAGTTCTCCCAGACCGACAGCATCGCCAGGACGTCGTGCTCGGCCATGGCCTGCTGCGGGTCGAGGTGGCCGGGCAGGAGGACCCGGTCCCCGAGCCCGAGGCGGTCGACCCGGCGGCGCAGCGCGCCCTGCTCGGGGCCGCGGCCGGCGAGGGTGAGCGTGGCGTCCGGGTGGGTGCGGGCCAGCACCGCGAAGGCGTCGAGCAGCGCGCCGAGCCGCTTCTCCGGCGCGAGCCGGGCCAGCGAGAGGACCCTGAGCCCCGGCCGGCGAGCGGGGTGGGCGGCTCGGTCGACGCCGTTGGGCACGACCGTCACCGACCGCGCCGGACGCCACTTCTCCCGCACCGCTGCGGCCGTGGCCTCCGACACCGCGACGACGGCGTCGTACCGGCGCAGCCGTGCGGTGTGGACAGCGGCCATCGCGCGCGACCTCGCGGCGGAGCGGTGGTAGACGAGGTCGTCGCGGGCGATGCCGTGCTCGGTGGTGACCAGGGCAGGGCCACCGCGTCCGACCGCGACCGCAGCCACGACGTCGGCGTACGAGAGGTGGGTGTGGACCAGCCGCGGCTGCAGCGTGCGGACCGTGCGGCGCAGCGCCGCGACGGACGGGCGCAGCCCGTGGTCAGGGCCGAAGGGCTCCTCGAGCACCGCGGCACCGGCGGCCCGCAGCTCCCGAGGGAGGTCGCCGGGCGGGACCAGGAACACCAGCCGCCATCCCGGCACGCCCGTCCTCGCGACGTCGAGCGCGTGCCGGGCGACCCCCGCGAGGTCGCTGACCGGAATCGCCCAGAGCGCCGTGGGAGGGCCCGCGGATGGGGTCAGAACCATTGCTCCAACCGCTCGAGGGCGATCCAGAAGCCCTCGCCGTCGTTGACGTGGCCCTGCCAGATCTCCGGGATGAAGCTGACGCCGGGGGCCAGCGCGTCGAGCTGCTGGGCGAGGAGCGGCCAGTCGATCTCGCCGTCGCCGACCTGCACGCCCTCGCCGTCGACGCCGGTCGCGTCGACGAGGTGGAGGTGGTCGGTGTGGGGCGCGAGCAGCTCGGTGGCCTCGGAGAACGGCATGCCGAGGTGGTTGGCGGCGAGCTTGGAGTGGGAGACGTCGAAGCAGAGCCGGCGTCCGTGCTCCTCCGCGAACGCGGCGGTGTCACGAGGGTCGACGAAGAGGTTGCAGTAGAGCTGGCCGCCCATGTACCACGGGTACGGCGGCAGCGTCTGCGCGACGAGGCGGACCCCGCTGTCGTCGACCCGGGCGAGCCCCTCGGCGACCCGGTCGTACATCGCCTCGCGTCGCTCCGGCGCGACGAAGGCGTCGGTGGTGAAGCCGCCGAGGCTCGCCACGATGACCGGCCCCAGGTCGTCGGCCCGGCCGTCCGCCGGCTTGCGGAAGTGGGGGGCGATCTCGCGGGTGGTGTCCACGACGCGCTGCAGCTCGCGGATCGACCGCTCCCAGTGGTCCTGGTCCTCCGAGGCGAGGTTGAGCAGGAAGTCGCCGGCGAACAGGTCGGGGGAGTGGGTGGTGAAGCCCATCGGCAGCCCGTCGGCGTAGGGCGCGAACACCTCGGCGACGGGCAGGTCGAGGTCCTTGTAGGAGAAGTGGAACTCGAGGAAGTCGGGGGTCGTGTCCCGCGTCATCGCGTCGACGTCGTGGTAGCGCACGGCCAGGCCCCAGGGGCGCCGGAAGTCGTAGGCGCGGCCCTTCGGCGTGCCCTCGCCGAGGTCGGTGGCGTAGAAGAAGTCGCCCGGGTCGAGCGCCCGGGTGGTGGTGCGACCGACGAGGCGGTCGTAGGCGTTGGGCTGGAGCCCGCGTCCGGGGCTCTTGATGTCGAGGTCGTCGGCCGTGATGACGTGGCCGACCTCGATGCGGCGGCTGGCCACCAGCGACTTGGCGAGGTTGACGCGGTTCATCATCTCGCCGGTGGAGACCGCGCGCGGGGCGGCCGTGCCGAGCGCCTCCTCGACCTCGCGGATGCGCTGCACCATCTCCGCGAGCTCGCCGGGCAGCAGGCTGACCTTGTGGTCGTTGCCCTCGAGACCGCGGTCGGTGGTGACGTGCTTCTCGATGATGCGGGCGCCGAGAGCGACGGCGGCGACGGGGACGTGGAAGCCGCGCTCGTGCCCGGAGTAGCCCACCGGGCCGTGGGTCAGCTCGGCCAGCCGGGTCAGGTAGGAGAGGTTGACGTCCTTGAACGGCGCCGGGTAGGTCGACTGGCAGTGCAGGAACGCGTGCGGGACGCCGGTCGCGCGGACGACCTCGACGGTCTCGCGGATCTCACCCTCGGTCGACATCCCGGTCGAGATCACCATCGGCGTGCCGCTGCGGGCCATGTGGCGGAGCAGCGCGTGGTTGGTCATGTCGGCGGACGCGACCTTGAGCGACGGGACGCCGTACTCGACGAGGCGGTCCACGCTCAGCGGGTCCCAGGCCGTGCACATCACGTCGATGCCGACGTCGGCACAGTGGTCGAAGACCTCGAAGAGCTGGTCGGCGTCGAGGTTGTACTTGGCGAGGAGGTCGAGCGTGTACTGCGGGCCGAGGTCCTCCCCGCCCGAGCCGGCCGAGCCCTGGCGGTAGAGGGCGTCCATGTCGCGCAGCTGGAACTTCACGACGTCCGCACCGGCCTCGGCGGAGAGGTCGACCAGCTGCTTGGCCAGGCCCACGTCGCCCTGGTGGTTGATCCCGATCTCGGCGATCACCACGGTCGGTGCGTCGGGCGCCACCCGGTGGCGGCCCAGGCGCAGCTCGTCGCTGCGGTTGATCGCGAGGGCGACCAGGTGGCCCCGGTCGTCGACGAGCGCGACGTGGTCGATGCCCTCGCCGAACGCGTGCGCGATCTCTGCCGGGCTGCTGCCGACCGGCAGCGAGCGCGGCGAGGTGTTCGCCGCCTCGATCGCCGGGACGTCGGTGTCGATGTGCTCGACGGTGCTGACCCAGCGCCGGAAGTCGCCGTCGGACAGCACGCCGTCGAGGTGTCCGTGGGCGTCGACGAGGAAGATCACCCGCGCCTTGTTGGCAGTGATCTTCTGCAGCGCGCGCAGCACCGGATCGCCGGAGTAGACGACGTACGCCGTCAGGTTGCGCTCGATGATCACGGTGACCCTTTCCCGGGATGGTCTGGACACGTCACCGTAACCGCGGGCACCGACCCGTGTTCGGGCTTCCGGGGAAGCCGTGGGCGTGCGGCGGGTCGCACCGGAGGGGCCGTCAGAGCACCCCGAGCCGGCCCAGGAGGCTGCGCAGGCGGTCCCGGCCCGCCTCGGGGGAGAAGCGCTCCTCCCACCGGTCGCGTGCCGCAGAGACGGCCGCGTCGCGTACGGCGTCCGGGGCGCCGAGCGCCGCCTCGATCGTGTCCGCCAGGGCGCGCGCGTCGCCCGCCGGCGCCACCCAGGGGTGCGCCGGGCCGGCGACCTCCGGCAGGGCCCCGCGGTCCGAGACGACGAAGGGCACGCGCGCGCTCATCGCCTCGGCGACGACCAGCCCGAAGGCCTCGGGCGTGCGCGAGGGGACGACCAGGAGGTCGATCCTCGAGAAGAAGTCGGGTCGACGCAGCCACCCGGGCTGCTCGACGAGCCCGTCGAGGGAGGCCAGGGCTGCGGAGACGGCTCGCTGGTCCTCCGGCGCCACGAACCTCGGCTCACCCGCGAGGAGCAGCCGGACCGGGTCGCCCGAGCGCCCGCGCAGGAGGTCGAGAGCCTCGGACAGCACCACCACGCCCTTGTCGGCGGACGGTCGGCCGAGGAACCCCACCGTGCGGCCGCTCCTCCGCGCTCCGGAGGCGGTGACGTCCTCGGTCCAGTTCTCCAGCACCTCAGCCCCGGGGACCTCCCCGGCCATGGACCGGCTGGGGACGAGCGTCACTGCCGCGCGGAGGCGAGCCGCCCGAGCGGCGTGAGCCTGCTTCCCTCGCGGCACCTGGTGCAGGTGGACGACCCGGTCCCGCCGCCCGGCGGTGGCGAACGCCGGGGCGAGCCCGTTGCACCACAGCAGACCGCGGCCGCGGGACCACCCGGGCAGGCGCAGCAGGTAGTCGCGCCGCGAGTCGCCGAGCCCGGCGACGTCGAATCCCTCGTCCCGGGCAGCACGGTGGACGGGACTGCCGGCGGGTGCCACCACGTGCACCGGTGCGCCGATGTCCCGGGCCGCGCGGGCGAGATGGAGGAGCATCACCTCGCCGCCGCCGATGTCGCCCTGGTTGGCGGCGAACGTGATGGTGCGCATCACCCGGAGCGCCCCCGGGCGAGGAGCCGCTCCGCGAACGCGAGGTCCAGCTCGGTGTCGATGTCGATGCCCTCGTCCTCCTCCATGACGAAGAGGCCGATGCGTCCGCCGAGGCGGTTGTCGTGCTGCTCGTAGATCTCGGTGCGGGTGACGTAGAGGGAGCCGGTCTCGCGGTAGCGCAGCGTCTCGGCGGTGAGGTCCTGGCGCCGGGGGCGCGCGGCGACGTCGTACGCCGCCGTCGGCGGGTCGGTGGCCTGCCAGATGAACGGGGCCTGCGGCACGACGCCCACCATCGAGTCGACCCCGGTGTCCCGGAACCGCT
>CADCUM010000040.1 GCA_902805885.1 uncultured Nocardioides sp.
TCCGCGTCGACGGCGGCATCCGGATGCCACCGAAGTGATGCGTGCCGCGTGAGCCCCGCACGGGGCCACTGCACCCGTTGGGGTCAAAGTCGCTCGCGCCCCCGGGGCGGGCGACCTACCCTTGACGGCATATGACGAACGCACCTGACTTCAACCTCCGCGCGGCCCTCGAGGCGACGCGCGCCTGGGACTCGGACGAGGGTGCGATCACCCTCGACGACGACGCCTTCGAGTCCGGCTACGCCGACCCGGACGACGACGCGGACGACGCCTACGACCCCGAACTCGACAGCGAGCTCGACGGCGAGGACCCCGAGCTCACCGTCGGCGCCCAGGACCTCGCCGAGCGGCACGCCCTGCGTCGCGTCGCGGGGCTGCGCACCGAGCTCGAGGACATCAGCGAGGTCGAGTACCGCCAGCTGCGCCTCGAGCGCGTGGTGCTGGTCGGCGTGTGGACCGAGGGCAGCGCCGAGGACGCCGACAACTCCATGGCCGAGCTGGCGGCGCTCGCCGAGACGGCCGGCTCCGAGGTGCTCGAGGCGGTCTTCCAGCGCCGCTCCAAGCCGGACCCCGCGACGTACATCGGCCGCGGGAAGGTCGACGCGATCCGCGAGATCGTCCAGGCCACCGGCGCCGACACCGTGATCTGCGACGGCGACCTCGCGCCCAGCCAGCTGCGCAACCTCGAGGACAGGCTCAAGGTCAAGGTGGTCGACCGGACCGCGCTGATCCTCGACATCTTCGCCCAGCACGCGAAGTCGCGGGAGGGGCAGGCGCAGGTCGAGCTGGCGCAGCTGCAGTACATGAAGCAGCGCCTGCGCGGCTGGGGCGGCAACCTGTCGCGCCAGGCCGGTGGACGCGCGGCCGGCGGCGAGGGCATCGGTGGCCGCGGTCCCGGTGAGACCAAGCTGGAGACCGACCGGCGCCGCATCAACACCAAGATCGCCAAGCTCCGCCGCGAGCTCAAGGAGATGCACGGCACCCGCGAGACCAAGCGCCAGTCACGGCGGCGCAACCACGTGCCGAGCGTGGCCATCGCGGGCTACACCAACGCCGGGAAGTCCTCGCTCCTCAACCGCCTCACCGACGCCGGCGTGCTCGTCGAGAACGCCCTCTTCGCGACGCTCGACCCCACCACGCGCAAGACGACCACCTCCGACGGCCGCGTCTACACGATGTCCGACACCGTCGGGTTCGTGCGCCACCTGCCCCACCAGCTGGTCGAGGCGTTCCGCTCGACGCTCGAGGAGGTCGCGGAGGCCGACCTGCTGCTCCACGTCGTCGACGGGTCGCACCCCGACCCGGAGGGCCAGATCGCGGCAGTACGGGAGGTGCTGGCCGACATCGATGCCGGCAAGGTCCCCGAGATCATCGTCATCAACAAGGCCGATGCCGCCGACCCGCTGGTGATCAGCCGGCTCAAGGCGCGCGAGCCGCACCACGTCGTCGTCAGCGCCAAGACCGGCGAGGGGGTCGACGACGTCCTCGCCCTGGTCGAGGCGGAGCTGCCGCGCCCGGCCGTCGAGTTCGAGGTGCTGCTGCCCTACGAGCGCGGCGACCTCGTCAACCGGATCCACCAGGAGGCCGAGATCGGCAGCCTCGAGCACACCGGCGACGGCACGGTCGTGGTCGGTCGGGCCAACCCCGGCCTCGCCGACGAGCTGGCGGCGTACGCGCGCTGAGCGCACGCTCCGGATACCCGGGGAAACCACCGGGCGCCGCGCAGACCCGCAGGACGCACGACGTCCCGGGCGGCTCAGCCGCCCGGGACGTCGTCGGTGACTCGGTCAGTCCTTGTTGCGCTTGCAGGCGTTGCCGATGTCGACGGCCTCGCCCCGGTCGACGACCACCTCGCGGGTGGCCACCAGGTCACCGCGCTTGTCGGTGCAGCTGAGGAGGTAGGCCTCCTTGATGCCCGAGGGCGACGGCGGGGTCGGGGCCTCGAAGGTGACGGTCCCGCTCCAGTCGTGCGCGGCGTCGCCGCCGGCGTAGTTGTTCGCCTCGATCGTGTAGGTCCCCGGCTGCGGGTCGGGGATCCGGATCACCTCGGGGTTGGCCAGCGTCGCGCCGGAGCCGACCGCCTCGCCGTCGGGGCCGGTGACGAAGAAGTCCCAGTCGTAGGCGTTGGGGTCGGTCGACGGCCACGAGATCGAGACCACGGCGAAGCCGTTGTCGGCCTCGGGCAGGCCCTCGACCTCGAACGTGGTGAACTCGCTCGCCTCCTCCGCCGGGACGCCGGCGGGGTTGGTCAGCGTGACGGCCGCCTGCGTCGGGGCCTGCGGGAGGCGGCCGTAGCGGCCCGCCACCAGCGGACGGGTGGAGGGGTTGACGTCCAGCACGAACTTCCCGCCGGTCGAGACGTACTCGGCGCCGACGGTGTCGGTGTAGAGGATCGGGTCGCCGACGACGCCGCCCGGCATGATCACCGGCGAGGTCGGGGAGACCGTGGTCCGCGAGACGCTGACGGTGTGCTTGGCGGGCGCCGTGCCCCGGATCTGCGAGTGCAGCTCGGGGTCGGCCGCCGCCTCCGCGGCGAGGTAGTAGGCCTCGCGGTTGCCGCCGAGCCCCGCGCCGTCCGCCGGGGCGATGCCGAGGTACTCGCCGACGACCGCCTCCTCGTAGGCCGGGTGGAAGCCCTCGTCGCCGATCTCGAAGGTGTAGCCGAGGCCACCGGTGATCCAGTAGCTCCAGTCCTCGGTCGACCCGGAGGTGTCGTAGAGCTGGTACGACGCCTGGCTGGTGTAGTCGTTCTTGCTCGCCATCGCGTCGCCGAGGGCCTTGAGCTGCGGCTCGTCGATCGCGCGTCCCGTCTTGGCGATGGCCGGCGGGCGGAGGACGAGGTTGCTGTAGGTGTGGTTGGAGATCATCACCGTCACGGAGCGCTCGGAGATCAGCGCGCGGACGGCCTTGGTCTCCGGCTCGCTGCCGGGGCTCACGCCACGGTAGGTGTCGTTGGACCACGTCGGGCTCGCGCCGCCGCCGCCCCAGAAGCCGGGGTAGTTGCGGTTGAGGTCGGTCCCGCGGAGGCGGCCGGCCGGGTTGTTGTCGCAGGTGCCGGTCTGGAACGCCGCCGGGGCTCCGGAGAGCGAGCAGTTCTTGCGCTTCATCTCGTAGTCGAGCAGCGAGAAGTTGCCGAGGGGCGCCGCGCTGCGGGAGACCTTGAAGCCGTCGACGTTGACGACGGGCACGAGGATCACGCGGGAGTCGGCGAGCAGCGCGCGCGTACGGCGGTCGCCGCTGCGGTAGGACTGCAGCAGGTCGAACGCGAACTCCATGGTGTGCTCGGCGCTGGGCCACTCACGCGCGTGGTGCGCGCCCATGAGGAGGAAGACCGGCTTGCCGTCCTTGACGTTGTCGGCGTCGACGCTGACCTCGATGCCCCGGATCTCCTCGCCGAGCGCGGTCCGGTGGGCCAGCGTGAGCGGCTTGGTCAGGCTGGGGTAGGTGGCGGCGAGCTGGTCGAGGTCGGCGAGGTAGTCGGCGTACTGCCGGTAGCC
Organism: uncultured Nocardioides sp.; assembly: GCA_902805885.1. Lineage (GTDB taxonomy): Bacteria > Actinomycetota > Actinomycetes > Propionibacteriales > Nocardioidaceae > Nocardioides. The sequence continues at coordinate 3,498 of CADCUM010000040.1, forward strand.
GGTGCGGCCGCTGGGCAGCGGCGACTCCGCCACGGAGGCGGCGTACGCGCGGTCGATCCGGGCGTTCTTCTTGGTGAGCGCCTCGAGGTCGTTGACCTTCACCTTCCAGGAGAACCCCGCCTCCCGCAGGGCCTTCGCGTCCTCGGCGTCGTGCAGCACGACCTCGATGCCGTGGGCGTCGGCGTGCTCCGTGGCGTCGAGGCCGAGGGCGATGACCTCGTTGCGCTTCTCGACGGTGTCGGCCTCGACCATGACGACCTTGGTCGAGGTGTCGTCGGACGCGGTGCGGACGAGCTGGCGGCGACCGTCGTCGGTGGACGCGGTCGGGCTGCCCGTGGCCATGCCGGCGGTGGCGGCGAGGCTCGCGGCGACGAGGCCGCTGATGGCGGTCAGCCGGGTGCGGCCGAGCCGTGCAGGTGTTCTCATGTTTCCTCCCGGATGGGCGGCCCCGAGTTGGCCGCGCTGTGTGACACACAACACCGAGCGACCGACACCTGTCGAGGGCGACGCCCCCACCCGGAACCTTCGGGTCGGTCCGCCCGTTGGCTCCTCCGAGCCCGGATTCGGGCGAACCCATTCGCTTGGTAGAGGATGTCGCGCATGTCACGTGGTGCCCTCATCCGGTTCTTCCTCGTGCTCGGGCTGCTGGCCGGGTGCGTCGCCCTGGCCGTCAACCAGGAGCCGAAGCTCGGTCTCGACCTCCGGGGCGGTGCCCAGTTCGTCTTCCAGGCGGAGGGCACCGAGGAGACGCCCGCGAACGCGGAGAACGTCGACAAGACCAGGGACGTGCTCGAGCGCCGCGTCAACGTGCTCGGCGTGTCCGAGCCCACCGTCGTACGCCAGGGCGAGGACCGGATCCTGGTCGAGCTGCCCGGCGTGACCAACGACGAGGAGGCCGCGGCGGCCGAGGAGTCGATCGGCCGCACGGCCAAGCTCACCGCCCACGAGGTCTTCAGGAGCCAGCCCACCGAGCCGACCGAGGCGGAGACCGAGAAGCTCGAGGACGGGCATCGGGTCCTGCTCTCGGACCAGGGTGACTACATCGAGATCGGTCCCGCCGAGCTGACGGGCGAGGACGTCTCGGGGGCGGACGGCGTCCTGCGCGAGCAGCGGGTCGACTACATCGTCGCGCTGGACTTCACGGGCAAGGGCGGTGACATCTGGGGCGACCTCACCGCCAAGGCCGCCTGCAACCCCAGCGGGGACCCCAAGCGGCGCGTCGCGATCGTCCTCGACGAGGAGGTCATCACCTCGCCGCAGGTCAACGAGGACGTCGGCTGCGAGGTCGGCATCCGGGGTGGCAACACCGACATCACCGGCGACTTCAGCCAGCAGGAGGCCAAGGAGCTGGCGGCGCTGATCGAGGGCGGCTCGCTGCCGCTCGAGCTGACGCTGATCTCCGACCGGCTCGTCGGACCCACCCTGGGTGAGAAGGCCATCGACGCCTCTCTCCAGGCCGGCGTCATCGGCATCATCCTGACCGGACTCTTCATCATCGCCGTCTACCGCCTCGTCGGCGCGATGGCGACGATCGCTCTGGCGTCGTACGCCCTGCTCGCCTACGCGATGCTCCTGGCGCTGGGCTCGACGCTGACGCTCCCGGGTCTCGCCGGCTTCGTGCTCGCCATCGGCATGGCGATCGACGCCAACGTGCTGGTCTTCGAGCGCGCGCGGGAGGAGTACGCCGCCTATCCCTCCGCTGGTCTGCGCCGCGCCCTGCTGGTCGGCTTCAACAAGGCGTGGACCGCGATCATCGACTCCAACGTCACCACGCTGCTCGCGGCCGCGCTGCTCTTCATCTTCGGCTCGGGCCCGATCAAGGGCTTCGGCGTCACGCTGTCCATCGGTGTCATCGCGTCGATGGTCTCGGCGCTGATCATCGCCCGGGTGCTCACCGAGCTCGCCGTCGCCAACAAGGGCGTGGCCCGGCGCCCCGCCCTCAGCGGTGTGTCCAACATCGGACCGGTCCGCAGGTGGCTCGACAGGTCCGAGCCCGACATCATGGGCCGACGCCGCCGCTGGCTCGCCATCTCCGCCGTCGCCTTCGTCCTGGCGCTCGCCGGGATCGCCCAGGGCCTCAACCTCGGCGTGGAGTTCACGGGCGGACGACAGCTCGACTACTCGGTGAGCAAGGACGTCGAGATCGAGGACGCCCGCGAGGCGGTGAAGGACGCCGGCTTCCCCAACGCGGTCGTGCAGGAGGCCGACGACCCCGCCGACTTCACCATCCGCACCGGGAAGATCTCCGACGACGAGGAGCAGCAGATCGCCGACGGCCTCGCCTCGATCGGCGGCGACGTCACCAAGGAGGACGACCAGACCATCGGCGCCTCGCTGGGCCAGGAGCTGCGCGAGAAGGCCCTGATCGCCTTCGGCATCGCCCTGCTGGCCCAGCTGCTCTACATGGCGGTCCGCTTCAAGTGGACCTTCGGCGTCGCCGCGGTCGTCGCGATGTTCCACGACGTGGTGATCGTGCTCGGCATCTTCGCCTGGCTGGACAAGCCCATCGACGGGATCTTCCTCGCCGCCGCGATGACCATCGTCGGTCTGTCCATCAACGACACCGTCGTCGTGTTCGACCGCGTCCGCGAGCGCTGGTGGGGCTCGAAGCCCGAGGAGGAGTTCGAGGAGGTCGCCAACCGGGCCGCGGTCGAGACCGTCCCCCGCACGGTCAACACCGGCCTCGGCGCGATGTTCATCCTCGCCGCGCTGGCGGTCCTGGGTGGCAACACGCTGCGCGACTTCGCCATCGCGCTGCTCATCGGTCTCGTCGTCGGCACCTACTCCTCGATCTTCATGGCCACCCCGATGCTCACGTACCTGCAGGAGAAGTGGCCGATGAGCCGGGTGAAGAAGGAGCGGGTCGTGCGCGACACCGAGGACTCCGGCGCGGTCGTCTGACGGCTCGGCTCGTTGCACGTCTGCTCGTGACGGAGTCCCCGCACATGCGGGGACTTCGTCACGTAGTGGGTGTTGCAACACCCACGACGTGCAGGACTCGCCCACCCAGTTCGGGGCGCGCCACTAGGCTGGTCCCATGCTCTGGTTCCTCCTCGCCGTCGTCGCGGTCGGCTTCGTCGTGTGGAAGCTCCGCGTCAAGCTGCTCGCGAAGGCCCTCGGCCAGCCCGAGCGCCGCATCGAGCGCCGGCTCAACCAGAAGCGCCGCTGACGTCCGTACGACGCCGCGCCCGCGCCGTACGACGCCTCACCCGCTCGTACGACGCCGCGCTGGGGACGACGTACGCCGACTGTCGGCGATGCCGCATAGGGTGCTCTGGTGCCTGAGCGACCCGCCCCGACGACGCCGGTCGCGGAGGTCCTCGCCACGGCCGTCGCGGCCCTCGGTGGTCAGCAGCGCGAGGGCCAGGTCCAGATGGCCGACGAGGTCGCCACGGCCATGGAGCAGGGCCGCCACCTGCTCGTCCAGGCCGGCACCGGCACCGGCAAGTCGCTGGGCTACCTCGTGCCGGCGCTGCTCCACGACAAGCGCGTCGTCGTCGCGACGGCGACCCTCGCCCTGCAGCACCAGCTCGTCGAGCGCGACCTGCCGCGCCTCGTCGAGGCGGTCAAGGGCGTCAAGGGGGTCGACGCGTCGTACGCGGTGCTGAAGGGACGCTCCAACTACGCCTGCCTCCACCGGATCCGCGCCGGCGTGCCCGACGACCAGGGCGCGCTCGTGGAGGTGCCGACCGGGTCGATGGCCCAGAAGGTGCTCGAGCTGCGGTCCTGGGCCGAGGAGGAGTCCGAGCAGGGCGGTTCGGGTGAGCGCGACCGCGCCCCGCGCCACACCGACCGCGAGTGGCGCCAGGTCAGCGTCAACCACCGCGAGTGCCTCGGAGCCGCGAAGTGCCCGTTCGGGGCGGAGTGCTTCGCCGAGCTGGCCCGCGAGAAGGCCCACCGCTCCCACCTCGTCGTCACCAACCACTCCCTGCTCGCGATCGACGCGATCGAGGACGTGCCGATGATCCCCGACTACGACACGGTCGTCATCGACGAGGCCCACGAGCTCACCGCCCGCGTCACCCAGGCCGCCACCGACGAGCTCTCGGTCGCCGACATCGAGCGGGCCGCGCGGCGCTCCGTGCGGTGGACCGCCGACGCCGACGGCGACCCCGCCGGCGACCTCGAGGACGCCGCGGAGGCCCTGGCCGACGCCGTGGCGGCCGTCGGGCCTGGACGGATCGACGCCCAGCCCCAGCAGCTGGCCGACGCCCTGGCGCTGGTGCGCGACTCCGCCCGCGCCTGCGTCTCGGCCTACCCGCGCGAGTCCGGCGGCGACAGCGAGGGCGACGCGGGACGCACCCAGGCGCGCGGGATGGTGCAGGAGGTCTTCGTGACCGCCGAGCGGATGGCGGCGGGCTCCGACGCCGACGTGCTGTGGCTCTCCGAGGCGCGCGAGCGCATCCCCGCCCGGCTGCACGTCGCGCCGCTCAAGGTCTGGGGCCCGATGCGCGACAAGCTGCTCACCGACAAGACCGTGGTCTTCACCAGCGCCACCCTGATGCTCGGCGGCGACTTCGGCGCGGTCGCCACCTCGCTCGGGCTCAAGCCGGCCGAGCGCGACGTCGACGACGTCGAGGGCGTCCTGCCGTGGACCGGCCTCGACGTGGGCTCGCCGTTCGACTACGGGCAGCAGGCGATCCTCTACGTCGCCCGCCACCTGCCGCCGCCCGGCCGCGACGGTCTCGGGCCCGCGCAGCTCGACGAGATCTGCGACCTGGTCGACGCCGCCGACGGCCGCACCCTCGGGCTGTTCTCCTCCCGCCGCGCGGCCGAGCAGGCGGCCGAGGTCGTGCGCGTCCGGCTGCCGCACCTCACGACGCTCGCCCAGGGCGACGCCCAGCTCCCCGAGCTGGCCCGGCAGTTCGTCGACGACCCGCACACCTGCCTCTTCGGCACGCTCTCGCTCTGGCAGGGCCTCGACGTCCCGGGCGACACGTGCCAGCTGGTGCTGGTCGACCGCATCCCGTTCCCGCGCCCCGACGACCCGCTGATGTCCGCGCGCGCCAAGGCCGCCGACGCGGAGGGCCGCAACGGGTTCATGGAGGTGTCCGCGACCCACGCCGCGCTGCTGCTCGCCCAGGGCGCCGGGCGGCTCATCCGCACCACCACCGACCGGGGCGTGGTGGCGATGCTCGACCCGCGGCTGGCGACAGCGCGCTACGGCAGCTTCCTCAAGGCGTCGCTGCCGCCGATGTGGACGACGACCGATCCCGCCCTCGTGCGGTCGGCGCTCAAGCGGCTCGCGTCGGGCTGACGAGCGTCGCGCTCAGCGCGGCAGCTCGACCCCGGAAAGCTCGGCGAGCCGGGCGAGCAGCCCCTCCTGGAGCTCGACGTCGCGCGCCGCAGGGTTCGGGGTCTGGAT
>CADCUM010000041.1 GCA_902805885.1 uncultured Nocardioides sp.
TGGGTCGCCCTCCCCTCCGTCGCGGCGGCCACGTCCCTGCTGCCGCTGCTGCGCGACCACGCCGCCGAGCGGCTCACGACCTGGGAGCTGGTCGCGCGGCCCGCAGTCGACCTCGTCGTGGCCCACGGCCTGCAGGACCCGCTCGCGTCCGACGCTGAGTGGTTCGGGCTGATCGAGCTCGCCGGGCCGGCGGGCGCGAGCGTCGACGACGACCTCGAACGAGCGCTGGCGGCTGCCGTCGAAGCGGGCCTGGTGCTGGACGCCGCTGTCGCGGGGTCCCCCGCGCAGCGTGCGGGACTCTGGTCGTTGCGGGAACGGGTCTCGGAGGCCCAGGAGTCCCTCGGCCCGACGATCAAGCACGACGTCTCGGTGCCGATCACCTCGCTCGACGAGCTCGTGGCGCGACTCGCACCGGCGCTCGAACAGGCACTCCCCGGCATCCGCCCGATCGTCTACGGTCACGTCGGTGACGGCAACCTGCACTACAACCTGAGCCGGCCCGAGGACATGGACGGCCGTGCGTTCGTGTCGCGGACCCCCGAGCTGTCGAGGATCGTGCACGACCTCACCGTCGGGCTCGGCGGCTCCATCAGCGCCGAGCACGGGCTCGGGACCGGGAAGGCGGCCGCCGCAGCGGCGTACAAGAGCGACGTCGAGGTCGACCTGATGCGGGCGCTCAAGCAGGCCCTGGACCCTCGTGGACTCCAGAATCCGGGCAAGGTGCTGCCCCTACAGTGAGACCGTGAGCGCACCAGCACGGACCGTCGCCCGGCTCGCTCTGGGCGCCGCGATGGTAGGGGCGGGAGTGCTTCACCTGACCAGCCAGCGCGAGGAGTTCCGCGCACAGGTGCCTCAGTGGCTCCCCCTCGATGAGGACTTCACGGTGCTCGCCTCCGGCGTCGTCGAGATCGGTCTCGGCGCTGCGTTCGTCGCGCTGCCGAGGCAGCAGCGACTCGTCGGCGTGCTGCTCGCGGCGTTCTTCGTGGCGATCTTCCCGGGCAACATCGCACAGTACGTCGAAGGGGTCGACGCCTTCGGGCTCGACACCGACCGGGCGCGGCTGGTCCGGCTGTTCTTCCAGCCCGTGCTGGTGCTGTGGGCGCTCTTCGGTGGGGGCTGGCTGCGGCGTACGCCCCGCGACTGACCCGCGACTGACCCGCGACTGACCCAGCGACTGACCCTCGCGACTCGACATGCGTCCGGAGCGGACCTGCTGTCGCCCGCTGCGGCCGCAAGGGGTTCCAGAGGCTTGTGTCACCTTCCCGTGGGTTGCAGCACGCGAGAACGTCCAGTTCCCCCGCATGTGCGGGGGAACTGACCGGACGACCTCAGCCGACCACGAGCCCGGTCTCGCCGACGTCGACGGTGACGGAGCCGCCGTCAGCGACCTCGCCGCCGATGAGCAGCCGGGCGAGCGGATCGCCGATGGCCGACTGGACGAGACGACGCAACGGGCGCGCGCCGTACGCCGGGTCGTAGCCCACGTCCGCGAGCCAGGCGCGAGCCGCGTCCGTCACGTTGATCGTGATCCGCCGGACCGCCAGCCGCTGCTGCAGCAGCGCGAGCTGCAGGTCGACGATCTGCGCCAGGTCCTCCCTGGTGAGGGCGTCGAACATCACGACCTCGTCGAGCCGGTTGAGGAACTCGGGCTTGAAGGACGACCGGACGACGCCCATCACGGCCTCCTTCTTCGCCGACGGCTCCAACGTCGGGTCGACCAGGTAGGTCGAGCCGAGGTTGCTGGTGAGGACCAGGAGCGTGTTGCGGAAGTCGACCGTACGGCCCTGGCCGTCGGTCAGCCGGCCGTCGTCGAGCACCTGCAGCAGGATGTCGAAGACCTCCGGGTGGGCCTTCTCGACCTCGTCGAGCAGCACGACGCTGTACGGGCGCCGGCGCACGGCCTCGGTCAGCTGCCCACCCTCGTCGTAGCCGACGTAGCCGGGCGGCGCGCCGACGAGCCGCGAGACCGAGTGCTTCTCGCCGTACTCGCTCATGTCGATGCGGACGATGGCGCGCTCGTCGTCGAAGAGGAAGTCGGCCAGCGACTTGGCCAGCTCGGTCTTCCCGGTGCCGGTGGGCCCCAGGAACAGGAACGACCCGGTCGGGCGGTTGGGGTCCGAGATGCCGGCCCGCGAGCGGCGTACGGCGTCGCTCACCGCCCTGACGGGCTCGCGCTGACCGATCAGCCTCGCGCCGATCACCGACTCCATCTCCAGCAGCTTGGCACTCTCACCCTGCAGCAGCCGACCGGTCGGGATGCCCGTCCAGGCCTCCACGACGTCGGCGATCTGCTCGGCGCCGACCTCGTCCCCCACGAGCTTGTCGCTCAGCTGCTCCTCGGTGGAGGCGGCGGCCGCGATCTGCTTCTCCAGCGCGGGGATCGACTCGTAGTTGATCCGGCTGGCGCCGGCCAGGTCGCCCTCGCGCAGCAGCTTGTCGGCCTCGATCCGCAGCGTGTCGAGCTGACGACGCAGCTCGCCCTCGCCCTCGAGCGTGGACTTCTCGCGCTCCCACCTCGCCTCGAGCCCGCGGAGCTCCTCCTCCTTGTCGGCCAGGTCGGCCTTCAGCGCGAGCAGCCGCTCCTGCGACGCGGGGTCGGTCTCACGTTCCAGGGCGAACTGCTCCATCTTGAGCCGGTCGACCTGGCGGCGCAGCTGGTCGATCTCCTCTGGGCTCGACTCGTGCTCCATGCGCAGCCGCGAGCTGGCCTCGTCGATCAGGTCGATCGCCTTGTCGGGCAGCTGACGGCCGGTGATGTAGCGATCGCTCAGCGTGGCGGCGGCGACGAGGGCTGCGTCGGTGATGCGCACGCCGTGGTGCGCCTCGTACTTCTCCTGGATGCCGCGCAGGATCTGGATGGTGTCCTCGACACTGGGCTCGCCGACGAAGACCTGCTGGAAGCGGCGCTCCAGGGCCGGGTCCTTCTCGATGCGCTCGCGGTACTCGTCGAGCGTGGTGGCGCCGATCATGTGCAGCTCACCACGCGCGAGCATCGGCTTGAGCATGTTGCCCGCGTCCATCGAGGAGTCGCCGCCGGCACCGGCGCCGACGACCGTGTGGAGCTCGTCGATGAAGGTGATGATCTGCCCGCCGGCGTCCTTGATCTCCTCGAGCACGGCCTTGAGTCGCTCCTCGAACTCGCCGCGATACTTCGCCCCGGCCACCATCGCGGCCAGGTCGAGGCTCAGCAGCCGTCGGCCCTTGAGCGAGTCGGGCACGTCACCGTCGACCACGCGCTGCGCGAGGCCTTCCACGACGGCCGTCTTGCCGACGCCGGGATCGCCGATGAGGACGGGGTTGTTCTTGGTCCGCCGACTGAGCACCTGGATCACCCGGCGGATCTCGGCGTCACGGCCGATGACCGGGTCGAGGCGCCCCTCCTCCGCCGCTCGGGTCAGGTCGACCGAGAACTTCTCGAGGCTCTCGTAGGTCGACTCCGCGTCCTGGCTGGTCACGCGACGGTTGCCGCGGATCGCCGTCAGCCCCTCGCGCAGACCGGCCTCGGTCAGGCCGGCGTCGGTGAGGAGGGTACGTGCGCTGGACTCGACGGTCGCGAGCCCGATGAGGAGGTGCTCGGTGGCGACGTAGTCGTCCTTCATGCTGGCGGCGAGGTCGATCGCCTTGCCGAGGACGCGGGTGAGCGCCGCGCTAGCCGCTGGTTGCTGGACGGTGGCGCCGCTCGCCTGCGGCAGGGCTGCCATCGCCTGCTCGGCGCGCGCCGTCAGTGCGGCGGCGTCGAGGCCGGCCTTCGCGACGAGGTTGCGGGCGGTGCCGTCCTCCTGACGCAGCAGGGCGACCAGCAGGTGGATGGGCTCGGTCTGGGTGTTGCCACCGGTGGTGGCGGTGAGCTGTGCGGCCTCGATGACCTCACGGCTCCGGGTGGTGAACTTCTCGACGCCGAACTGGCTCATGTCCTACATCCCCTCCATGAGTCTGGTGGGACCACTGTGGTCCTCTTGGGGTCCAACGCGCCAGAAGTTGAGTCGATTCCCCTCAACTCTGCTCGAATCCGGAGCGGCGGCAGCGATGAGGAGCAACCGTCCAGCGGCGACGAGGAGGTCCGGCTCGGGTGCCCGTTGCTCAGTCGTGACGGCATGGATGGGACCGTGTGGAGCGCTCGACGACACCGAGAGGATGAGATGTCCGACGACAAGCTGGCTCGGATCCGCAAGCTGCTGGCCCAGGCCGAGGACCCCGCTGCCACGCCTGCGGAGTCCGAGGCCTTCAACGCCAAGGCGGCCGAGCTGATGGCCAGGCACGGCGTCGACGCCGCCCTGCTCGCGGCTGGCGATCCCGGTCGTGAGGTGGTCGGCGACCTCTCCGTCGAGCTGCTGGCGCCGTACGCCCAGGAGAAGGCCCACCTGGGCGCCGCCGTGGCACGCGGCCTGCGGTGCAGCGTGGTGCTGCGCAGGTCCCGGCAGGACGGTGGGAGCCGGTACGCCCTCCACCTCTTCGGCGCCGCCACCGACCTCGCCCTCACCGAGATGCTCCTGACCAGCCTGCTGGTCCAGGGCACCGGCGAGCTCACGCGACGACCGGTCCCCCGCGGCGAGCACCCCGCGGCCTATCGGCGCACCTGGTGGCTCGGCTTCGCGAGTGCCGTCGGCGAGCGACTCCGGGTGACGGAGGACGCGGCGGCCCGGGAGGCCGAGGCGAGGTTCGCGGCCGCCGGGACGTCCGCGGCGCTCGTCCTGGCCGACCGCGCCGCCCTGGCGGACCTGGCGGCGTCCGAGGTCTACCCGGGCCTGCGCCCGTCGTCGCCCCGCTACCTCTCGGGCGGCGGCGGCGCCGACGGGCACGCCGCAGGGCAGCGCGCCGACCTCGGCCGCACGCGGGGTGTCGAGCGGAGCAGTCGTCGGCGACTCAGATGACCCGGTCCGCAGGCATGATGGACCGGTGAACCTCCCCGTCCTGAGCTCGGACTGCGGCTCGTGCTTCGGGCTGTGCTGCGTGCTGCTCCCCTTCTCGCGCGAGGCGGGCTTCGGGGTGAGCAAGCCCGGCGGCACGCCTTGTCACCACCTCGACGTCTCGGACGGTTGCGGCATCCACGCGACCCTGCGGCAGGACGGCTGGCCGGGGTGCACCGTCTTCGAGTGCTTCGGCGCCGGGCAACAGGTCTCGCAGGTCACCTATGGGGGGCTCTCGTGGCGCGAGCACGACAACCTGGCCGAGATGGCGGCCGTCCTCACCGTCATGCGCCAGGTGCACGAGATGCTCGCCCTGCTCAGCGAGGTCGAGCGGAGACTCCCCGGAGCCACCAGCACCGTGCTGGAGCGCGTCAACGCCCTGACGTCGTACGCCCCGGAAGAGCTGTTGGTCTTCGACCTCGACCCGCTTCGTGACGACGTCGAGGAGGTGCTGTCCACGAGCAGCGCGCATCTCAGGGCCACGTGGGACGGGAACGACCTCCGGCGGGCCGACCTGGCGGGGCAGGACCTGCGCTCGACCGACCTGCGCGGCGCGACGCTGCGGGGTGCGATGCTCATCGCGGTCGACCTGCGCGGCGCCGACCTGACCGACACCGACCTGCTGGGCGCCGACCTGCGTGACGCCGACGTCCGCGGCGCCAGGCTGGGCGACGCCCTGCTCCTGACCCAGCCTCAGGTCAACGCGATGAGGGGCGACGCCGCCACGGAGCTGCCTCTCGGGCTCCGCGCCCCGCGTCACTGGTCCTGATCCGGCGTCACCGGCGAGGGGCCGCTCTGTCGTCTGGGAGGGTGAGCGCATGTGGAGCGCATCGGATGCCTGGTTGCTCGTCATCGACCCGCAACGGATCTTCGCCGACGCCGAGAGCCCGTGGGGCTCGCCGATGTTCCCCTCGATCGTCGATCCCGTGCGCCGGCTGGCTGACGACTTCCGGGGCCGGGTGATCCTCACCCGATGGGTGGCTCCCCGCCCCGCCGTCGGGTCGTGGTCGGCATACCTCCAGGAGTGGCCGTTCGCAGACCTATCCGCAGACGACCGTCTCTTCGACGTCGTCGAGGAGCTCAGCGGCCTGGACGCGCAGGTCATGAGCGCCACGACCTTCGGCAAGTGGGGGTCCGACCTGCAGGCCATCACCGGTCCCACGCCCCGTCTCGTCCTCACCGGCGTCTCGACCGACTGCTGCGTCGTCTCAACGGCGCTGGCCGCCGCCGACGCCGGGGCGACGCTCACGGTCGTGACCGACGCCTGCGCGGGGTCGACCCCGGAGAACCACCAGCGGGCGCTCGACGTGATGGCGCTCTATCCCCCGCAGATCACCCTCGCCACCAGCGCCGAGGTGCACCCGTGACCCGCGTCATCCACACCGGCCAGGCGCTGGTCGACGTGGTGGTCGAGGTCCCCGACCTGCCGGCGCGCGGGCAGAACGTCATGGCCAGCTCGGTGACCGACTACGCCGGCGGCGCCGTGACCGTGCTCGTCGCCGCGGCCAGGTTCGGCGCGGACTGCGTGCATGCGGGCGCGCACGGGACCGGTCCGCACGGTGACCTCGTCCGACAGGCGCTGCGGGCCGAAGGGGTCTCGCTGTCCGCGGACGCGGTCCCGGACCGGGACACTGGCATCTGCGTCGTGCTCATCGAGCCGAGCGCCCAGCGCACCTTCGTCACGACCCTCGGCGCCGAGCGCCTCATCTCCGTCGACTCGTTGGCCGCCTCCGACCCACACCCGGGCGATCTGGTGTGCGTCACCGGCTTCTCCCTGGCCCTGGAGACGACCCGGGTCCCGCTGCTGGCGTGGCTGGAGACCCTCGACGAGGGCGTGGTGGTCGTCCTCGACCCCGGATCGGCCTTCGCCTCACTCGCTCCGGCGGTCCGCGAGACGATGCTGCGCCACACCGATGTGTGGAGCAGCAACGCGGAGGAGGCCGCAGACCTCCTCGCCGCCGAGACCAGGACGCCGGACATCGAGGGGCTCCTCGCCCGGACCGAGGCGCTCGCGCCGTTGCTGCGCGGCGACGCGGTGGTGATCGTGCGCGACGGCGCCGAAGGATGTGCAGTGCTGGCCGACGGCACCAGCACCATGGTCCCTGGCCATCCTCAGACGCCGGTCGACACCAATGGCGCGGGCGACACGCACACCGGCGCCCTCCTGGCCGAGGTGGCCAACGGGACGCCGTGGGTCGAGGGGTGCCGGCGAGCCAACGCCGCCGCCGCGATCAAGGTGACGCGGCGGGGGCCGACGACGGCACCGACCGCCGCGGAGGTGACTGCGTTCCTGGCCGCTCAGGACTGACGGTGCAAGGTCATCAGCGCCTGGGAGGGGCGCAGGACGGGCAGCTTGTTGGGCGGCGGCATCGCTGCTCCGGCCGCGGCGAGCGCCTGCCGCAACGCGGCCCGCGTGGCTTCGAGCTCGACCGCCAGCTCCTCGTTGCGGTGACGCAGGGCGATCACCTGGTTGTCGAGCTCGAGGATGCGGCGTACGCCCTCGATCCCGATGCCCGCCGAGGTCAGGTCGGCGATCTCGCGCAGGAGCTCGAGGTCCCGATGCGAGTAGCGGCGGCCGCCACCGCCCGTGCGGCCGGGCCGGATGAGGCCCATCCGCTCGTAGGCCCGCAGGGTCTGCGGGTGCAGCCCGGTGAGCTCGGCCGCCACGCTGATGACGTAGACGGCCGCATCGGGCGGGGGTATGCCGAAGCTCATCGCGCCTCCCGGAAGAGCTCGTCGCGAAGCGGCGTCGCCAGCGTGGCGGCGCGGTAGCTCTCGAGCGCCTCGCGTGCCTGGTCGTTGAGGTCGGACGGCACGGCGACCTGGACCGTGGCGAGCAGGTCGCCCGTGGTCCCGTCCTTCTTGCGCGCGCCCTTGCCCCGGACCCGGAAGGTGCGCCCGTTGGGCGTGCCGGGCGGGACCTTCAACGTGACGGGGGCGCCGCCGAGCGTCGGGATCTTGATCTCGGCGCCGAGGGCAGCCTCGTCGAAGGAGACCGGGACGTCGACGGTGAGGTTGTCGTCCCTGCGACCGAAGACCGGGTGGCCCGAGACCACGACCTTGACGATGAGGTCGCCGGGAGGACCGCCGTTCTCGCCCGGGGATCCCTTCCCCCGGAGCCGGATCTTCTGCCCGTCCTTGACGCCGGCCGGGATGCGCGCCTGGATGGTGCGCGCCGAGGTGCCGCGTCCGCTGCCGTGGCACGTCGGGCACGCCTCGTCGTAGACGAGCTGGCGACCATGGCAGGTCGGGCAGGTCTCGTTCATCGAGAACGCTCCGCCGACCCCGGCCACGACGTAGCCGGCACCCTCGCACTCCTCGCAGATGTGCGGGCGGGTGCCGGGCTTGCCCCCGGTGCCCTTGCAGGTCGGGCACGCCTGGTCGGAGGTCAGCCGGAGCGAGATCATCACGCCCTCGAGGGCGTCGACGAAGCTGATGGTCGAGGTCGTCTCCAGGTCGGCGCCCTTGCGCGGGCGGGCCTGCTGCTGACGCTGGCGTCCGGCGCCCGCGCCGCCGAAGAGGTCGCCGAACATGTCGCCGAAGCCGGCGCCACCACCGGACTGCTCGCGGAGCAGGTCGTTGATGTCGAAGCCGGCCGGGCCGCCCGAGCGGCCCTGGTTGAAGCCGCCCGGGAACCCGCCGCCGCCGAAGCCGCCGGTCGCCGAGAGCGAGCGGAACTCGTCGTACTTCTTGCGCTTGTCCACATCGCCGACGACGTCGTAGGCCTCGGCGACCGCCTTGAACGTGTCGTGCTTGGCGGCGTCGCCCGGGTTGGAGTCGGGGTGGTTGGCACGCGCCAGCTTGCGGTAGGCCTTCTTGATCTCGTCGGCCGAGGCGTCCTTTCGGACCCCCAGCACCGCGTAGAAGTCCTTGGTCGCCCAGTCGTTGCGGAAACCGTCGTTGT
>CADCUM010000042.1 GCA_902805885.1 uncultured Nocardioides sp.
CGGGCGTGGGCAGCCGACTCCCTGCCATGGCGCGCGGAGGTGCTGGCGTACCGCTCCGACCTCCGTGACCGCCTTCCCGCCGGGCTGTCGATGCCGCGGGGGCTCTTGGTCGACGAGCGCGATGACGAGACCGCCGTGATCTGGCTCGAGGTCGTCGAGTCCCACGACGTCCCGTGGACGCTCGAGGACCACGCCAGGGCCGCTCGCCTCCTGGGGCGCATGTCCGCAAGTCCTCGGGTCGCGCCGCTCGGCGACCTCGATCCCCATCCGTGGACCATCCACGGGTTCGTGAGGGGTCGGATCGCGCACACGGTGCTACCCGGCCTCCACGACGACGCGACGTGGCGGCACCCCTCGGTGGCTGCGCACTTCGGCGACCTACGGTCCCGCCTCATGGGCGTCGCCAGCAGGCTCGACGCGCTCGCCGCGGAGTTCGCCGGGCACCGGCACCTGCCGTCGCACGGCGACGCCTGTCCCAACAACCTGCTCCGCCGCGAGGGCGACCCGGGGTTCGCCCTCATCGACTTCGGCTTCTGGCGGGTCCAGCCCGTCGGGTTCGACCTCTCCCAGCTGCTCGTGGGTGAGATCCAGGTGGGACGGCAGGAGGCCGACGACCTGCCCCACCGTGCCGACGCCTGCCTCACCGCGTACGCCGAGGGGCTGGCCGAGGAGGGCCTGGACGTCCCCGCTCGCGAGCTCCTGCGAGGGCACGCCCTGAGCCTGATGCTGTTCAACGGACTGCCCAGCCTGCCCCTGGAGATGCTGGAGGAGCACGCGCGGCTCGAGGCCGCCGGCGAGCTGACCTCCGACGAGGTGGGCCGGCTGGACCACTGGACGGCGCAGCGAGCGGGCATCGCGCGGTACGCGCTGGACGTGCTCGAACGCAGCGAGGGCTGACCCCGGCAACGACGAGCCACGGGCCGGTGCCCACGCTCACGCGTGGACCCGGCCCGTGCGGTCGTGCTCAGTCCTGCTGGGAGTCGGTCTCCCCCTCGCCGCTGGTCCCGGTCGGTGCCGCGGGCTCGCCGATCGTGCCGTCGGGCCGCAGGTTCTTCAGCTCCACGACGTTGCCGGAGGCGTCCTTGACGGTCGCCGACTCGACGATCGTCGCCAGCGCCTTGCCGCGCAGGATCTCCTGCACGAGGTCGGGGATGTGGTTGTGCTCGAACATGTGGTTGGCGAACTCCTGCGGGTCCTGCCCGGCCTGCTGGGCACGTCGCACGAGGTGCTCGGAGAGCTCGGCCTGGTCGATGCCGAACTCCTCCTTGCGGGCCACCTTGTCGAGGATGAACTGGGCGGCGACGGCGTCACGGACGCGACGCTCGAGCTCCGCCTCGAACTCCTCCTGGGTCTGCCCCTCGTCCTCGAGGTACTTCTCCATCGTGAGGCCGGCGTAGGCGAGCTGCTGCTCGACGTTCTGGCGGCGGGCGTTGAGCTCGTCGGTGACCATGGTCTCCGGCAGCGGGATCTCGACCTTCTCGAGGAGCGCCTCGAGGACGGCGTCGCGGGCCGCGGCGGCCTGCTCGAGGCGCTTGCCGCGGCCGAGCCGCTCGCGCACATCGGCCGTGAGCTCCTCGGCGGTGTCGAACTCCGAGGCCATCTGCGCGAACTCGTCGTCGTACGCCGGGAGCTCCTGCTCCTGCACGGCCGTGACCGTGACGGTCACCTGGACGGGCTCGCCGACCAGGTCGCCGCCGGCGAGCTCGGAGTCGAACGTCTTGTCCTCGCCGGCGGAGAGACCGACCAGCGCCTCGTCGAGGCCGTCGATCATGCCGCCGCGGCCGACCCGGTAGGACATGCCGGAGACCTCGCCGCCCTCCACGGTCTCGCCGTCGCGCGACGCGACCAGGTCGATGGTGACGAAGTCACCCTCGGCCGCCGGCCGCTCGACCGTCGCGAGGGTGCCGAAGCGCTCGCGCAGCGCCTCCACCAGCTCGTCGACGTCGTCGTCGGTGACCTCGACGTCCTCGACCTCCGCCTCGATGCCGTCGTAGTCGGGGAGCTCGAAGTCGGGCTTGACGTCCACCTCGGCGGTGAACTCCAGCACCTCGCGGTCCTCGAACTTCGTCACCTCGATCTCCGGCTGGGCGATCGGCTCGAGGTCGTGCTCCTGGATCGCCGCGATGTACTGCTCGGGGACGACCTTGTTGATCGCCTCGTCGAGGACGGGACCGCGACCGACCTGGCGGTCGATGACCGCCGGCGGGACCTTGCCGCGGCGGAAGCCGGGGACGTTGATCTGCTGGGCGATCTTCTGGTAGGCCGCGTCGAGGCTCGGCTTGAGCTCCTCGAAGGGCACCTCGACGGTCAGCTTGGCCCGGGTCGGGCTCAAGTTCTCGACGGCGCTCTTCACAGGTGGTCTCCTCTGCTTGTTCCTCCGTGCCGGCGCACGCCGGGACGGATATAAGGGGGTGGGGCTTGGTACTGGGTCGGGGCGACAGGACTCGAACCTGCGGTCTCCTGCTCCCAAAGCAGGCGCGCTAGCCACTACGCTACGCCCCGCACAACCGCCCCCCACCGGTGGTGGGGACCGCCTGAGAGCGGATGACGGGAATCGAACCCGCGTAGCCAGTTTGGAAGACTGGGGCTCTACCATTGAGCTACATCCGCACGCACGGGGGCTCCGCCCTCGTGGACCCCCGAAAGCCAGACCGGGGCGAGGCACGTCGCTCGTGCGGGTGTCATCGTGCCACACCGGCACCCGAGGCCCCCAACCGAGCCGCGCCGCTCAGCGGCGGTGCACCAGCAGCAGGGCCCGGTCGTCGTGGCGCGAGCCGAGCGCCTCGATGAGGCGCGTGGCGCCCCCCTCGAACTCCCCGCGCAGCAGCCGCTCGGCCTGCCCCAGCATCCGGTCGATCCCCAGGCCGATGTCGCGGGTGGGCGTCTCCACCATGCCGTCGGTGTAGAGCAGCATCGCGTCCCCCCGGCGCATGACCCCGGAGATGGCGTCGTACTGCGCCCCGTCGATGAGCCCGAGCACGGGGCCCTCCGTCTCCACCGTGCGCCACCGGCCGGAGCCGGCCTCACGCAGCGCTGCCGGCGGGTGACCGGCGCTGCGCAGCTCGTAGGCCCCGGTGGAGACGTCGAGGGAGAGGTGGATCGCGGTGGCGAAGCCCTCGTCCCAGTCCTGGCGGAGCAGGAACGTGTTGGCGGCCTCGAGGAACTCCGCCGGCCGCAGCGCGCCCAGCAGCCCCCCGAACGCCCCGGACAGCAGCAGCGCCCGGGTGCTGGCGCCCTCGCCCTTCCCGGACACGTCCACGACGACCACGTCGAGCCGGTCGCCCAGGCGGGACGCGACCACGAAGTCACCGGCGAAGAGGGTGCCGCCGGCCGACCGGAGCTCGCTCTCGGCGAGCCAGCCGGGCGGCAGGTCGGGGATGCCGCCCTGGCGCAGGATCCGGTCGCGCAGGTCGACGAACATCTGCTCGCCCTGGAGGCCTCCGACGCCCAGCTGCGAGCGGCGGAACGACGACACGAGGACCAGGAAGCCGAGGGTGAAGAGCACGACGACCGAGATGGCGATGCGGGTCGTGATGGGGTCCTGGAACGGGATCACGACGGCGAGCACCAGCAGCACGAAGACCACGAACCACGGCAGCTGTCGCGGGCCGAGCATCAGGTTGCCGAGCACCAGCGGGACCATCAGCGGCGTCAGCGGCATGTCGTGGGGGATCTGCCAGATGGCCACGCCGATCCCGAGCGTGAGCAGGACCAGCAGCGCGAGCGTCCTGGAGCCCCGGGGGACGAGACGGCCGAGGCCGAGGTCGAGCCCTCGAGCGCGCGAGCCCAGCGAGGGACGCGTGGCTCGGCGTGCCCCCATGGTCGTGGTCCTCGTGCTCGTGTCGGTCATCGGTGGGACGACTGTACGGCGCGCGAGCGGAACACCGGCTGGCAACGCGGGCACCAGAAGACGTTGCGCCCGACGATGACGTCCGTGCGGACCGTGGCGCCGCACACCAGGCACGGCTGCCCTGTGCGGCGGTAGACGTAGACCTCTCCGCCCCGGCCGTCCGTGCGCGGCGGCCGTCCCATCGCCTCGGGCGTGTGCTCCGGGCGGACCGTGTCGATCCGACCGGCCGCCACCCCGGCGCGCAGCAGCACGACCAGGTCGTCCCACATGGCTCGCCACTGGCCCACCCTGAGGGTGCGGCCGGGGCGCAGCGGGTGGATGCGGTGCCGGAACAGCACCTCGGCGCGGTAGACGTTGCCGACCCCCGCGAGCACCGCCTGGTCCATCAGCAGGTCGCCGATGGCACGGGGGCTGCGGGAGATCCGGCCCCAGGCGAGGTCCGGGTCCGCGTCGGCACGCAACGGGTCAGGACCCAGGCGCGCGAGCACCTTGTCGCGTCCCTCGGGGCCGACCAGCTCGCACTGCGTGGCACCGCGCAGGTCGGCGTACGCCGTGCCGAGCTCGTCGTGGGCGACCAGCCGCAGTCGTACGGCGCCGCGCGGAGGCTCCACGTCGGACACCGAGGCGTGCACGTCGAAGGAGCCGTAGAGCCCGAGGTGGACGTGCACGAACCGCTCGCCGTCGTGCTCGACGAACAGGTGCTTGCCGGCGGAGTCCGCCCCGACCAGGGTCGTGCCGTCGAGCTCGGCGGCCTCGACGGCGAACCGTCCCTGGGGGCTCGTGGCGGCCACCCGGCGACCCGCGAACGCAGCGTCCAGGTCGTCGGCGAGCCGGCGGAGGGTGTGTCCCTCAGGCACCCGTCGAGCCGCCGGCGGTGTCGGGGCGGAGCGCGGACTCGGGGAGCGGCGGCAGCTCCTTCGTCTCGTCGTAGGCCATGACCTGGCCGATGCGGCGCACGTGGCGCTCGTCGCCGGGGAAGGAGGTGGACAGGAACACCTCGACGAACCTGGTCATCTCCTCGAGGGAGTGCATCCGACCGCCCACGGAGACGACGTTGGCGTCGTTGTGCTCCCGCGCCAGGACGGCCGTCTCCTCCGACCAGACCAGCGCGCACCGGACGCCCTGGACCTTGTTGGCGGCGATCTGCTCGCCGTTGCCCGAGCCGCCGATGACCACACCGAGGCTCATCTGCCCCTCGGCCCGGTCGGCCACCACACCCTCCCCCGCACGCAGGCAGAACACGGGGTAGTCGTCGAGGGGGTCGTGGACGAAGGGGCCGTGGTCGACCACCTCGTGGCCAGCGTCGATGAGCCAGGTCGTCAGGTGGTCCTTCAGCTCGAGGCCGGCGTGGTCGGAGCCCAGGTGAACGCGCATGGCGACATCTTGGCAGGCGGGTCCGACGGGCGACCCCCGGACTGGACCGGCTCAGTCCCGGTGCACGGCGAGGAATCCCGCCACCTGTCGCATCAGCGGCTCCGCGGCCACGTGCGTCTCGTCGTGCCGCCAGAACCCGTGCACCTCACCGAGGTAGCGGGTGGCCACCACCTCGACGCCCTCCTCGGCCAGGCGACGGGCGAGGTGCTCGCCCTCGTCGCGGAGGGGGTCGTGCTCGGCGGTGACCACGAGTGTCGCGGGGAGCGTGCCCAGCCGGTCGGAGCGCAGCGGGGCGAGGTCGGGGTCCTCCAGGTCGGCCGGAGTGGCGGCGTACTGGTCCCAGTACCAGGCGGCCTCCCGGGGGTCGAAGCCGTCGGCGGCGGTCCGGTAGGAGTCGTAGGACCCGGTCGGGTCGAGGAACGGATAGATCAGCACGACCGCCCGGAACCGGCCGGGGTTGCGCAGGGCCGCCACGAGGGCGAGGTTGGCGCCGGCGCTGTCGCCGTGGGCGTACGTCGGCGCGCCCAGGTCGCGGGACGGCGCCTCCCGCTCGAGCCAGCGCAGGACGGTGTCCACGTCGTCGGGCGCGGCCGGGAACCGGTGCTCGGGCGGACGGCGGTAGTCGACGCTGAGCACCGCCAGGCCGCTGCGGTTGGCGAGGCGCCGGGCAGCGGCGTCGTGGACCTCCACGTCGTGCAGCACGAAGCCGCCGCCGTGCAGGTGCAGGACGAGCCCGGTGCCGGCGCCGGCCGGCCGGTAGAGCCGGCACGGGACGCCGTCGGCGTCGACGTCCTCGACCGAGGCGACGTGCTCGCGGGGTGCCGCCAGCCCCTCCGCCCGGGCACGCGCGCGCTCGGCGTCGATGTCGTACGACGGGTCGAACACGCGGAGGTCACCGGCGGAAGCCTCGAGGGCCCGGCGGGCGTCGGGGAAGAGCACGTCAGGAGGTTAGCCGTGCCTCGCTGCGCGACGGCCTCAACCGTCCACGACGCGCCAGAACCCCCGGAGCACCTCGTCGAACCGCTCGTCGTCGTGCGGGCGGTGCCCGGCGCCGTCGAGCACGACGCGGTCGGCGCCGTGGGCTGCCAGCACCTCCGACACCTCGCCGTACATCGTGTCGAGGTCCCCGAGGACGACCAGCGTGGGGGTGCGGGAGACGACGGAGGCGTCCACCGGCACGCTCCACGGTGGCGTCGTCGCGCGGAGCTCTCCCACGAGCGCCGCGAGCACGTCGTCGGGCACGTCGGGTGCGGGCCGGCCCATGGCTGCCGCGAACAGCCGGGAGAGCTCCCGGTCACTCGTCGCGTGGTCGCCCGCCCGGGCGAGCACCGGCCGCAGGGCGTCGACGTGGGCGCGGGTGTGCGGCGCGTCGGGGCAGACGGCGAGCGCAGCCGGCTCGACCAGGGTCAGCGATCGGACCAGCCCGGGATGCCGCTCGGCGAGGAGCATCGCCGTCAGGCCGCCGTACGAGTGGGCGACGACGTGCGCCGGCCGGTCGAGCAGCCTGCTCGCCAGTCCGACCATCCGGTCCGGCGGGTCACCGGGGGCGACGCGTGGCAGCCACACGCAGGTGCGCCCACGTTCCAGGCCGTGCTGGGCCGGCCACGCCGCGCGGCCGGCCCGCCCCGCACCGTGGACGAACAGGACAGGGGTGGCGGACACGCCGACACGCTAGCGGCGTCGACGGGCCGTCGAGCGCTACCGCACCACTCGCACGTTGAACTCCGCCGTGCCCAGGGCGCCCATCGCCCGCACCCACAGGGCGAGGAACATCTCGGTCCCGCGGGCGGTGCTGAGGTCACCGAGGTCGATGACGTCCTCGTGCCCGAGCTCCTGGAGCAGCGCTGTCACCCCGGCCTTGGCCTCGGGGTCGTCGCCGCTGACGAACACGCTCGTCGGTTCGCCCAGCCGCTCGGGATGCGCCATCACCGTGGCGGTCATCGTGTTCAGCGTCTTGACGACCCGCGCCGCAGGCACGGCACGCTGGATCTGCTCGGCGAGCGAGTCGGTGTCCTTCACCGTCAGGGTCGGCGGGAAGCCCGCGCTGAAGTCCAGGGGGTTGGCGACGTCGACGAGCACCTTCCCGGCGAGCCCCGGTGCCGCCGCCTCGACCACGGAGAGGGCGGTCGCCCCGCTGCTGGCGTGGATGACGACCTCCCCGGCGGAAGCCGCCTCGGCGAAGGTCGCGAGTGGCAGCGCGCCGGGCCACCCGGGGCGCTGGGCGGTGCCGTCGGGGTCACGGGTCCCGACGACCACGTCGTGCCCGAGCTCCAGCAGCCGCGTGGCGAGCGTCGTACCGACCGCTCCGGTGCCGAGCACGGCGTAGGTGGTCACCGGAGGCCTCAGCGCGACATCAGGGCGTCGAGGCCGACCGCGACCGCAGCGGCGACGCGGAAGTCGACGCGGGGGTCCGGCACCGTGACGCGGTAGCGGTCGCCGATCGACATCTTGCGCTCGACCGAGAACAGCGGCGCGCCCTCCGCCGAGACGAAGTCGAAGTGGATCGGCAGGAACCCGATGTCGGTGAAGCGGCGCAGCAGCGCGACGACCTGGCTCCGCTCCTGCCCGGTGCCGGCGTAGCCCGGCCCCTCGACGTGGAAGGTCGAGCGCAGCAGCGACGCGCCGAAGTCCTTGCGGAAGAACCCGATCTGCGCGCCCGACTCGTCGGTGATGTCGTAGCCGGCGTTGAGGTCGAGCTTGCGGCGCGCCGTGAAGCCGAAGACGGGCCGCGACCGGCTGGCATCGGAGTAGAAGGTCACCTGCTCCTTGAAGGCGAGCCGCTTCTGCTCGGCGAGCGCCATCAGCCGCGTGGGGTTGCCCCCGGCGTCGGACTCCGAGATCTCGTAGCGGTTCACCATCATGGTGAGCTTCTGCTTGACGACGAAGTGGGGCAGGTACATCTCGGTCTCGGGCACGGCCACAGGCTAGGGGATCACCCGCCGAGGCGGGCGAGCTCCTCCTCCACCACCGAGGGGTCGAGCTTCACGAAGACCGGCGTGGGCTTGCCGACCTTCGCCCCCACCGTGACCGGGCGCGACTCCCAGCGTGGGGTCGCCGCGTAGTCGCCGGTGATGACGGGGTACGACACCAGGCCGGCGCCGTTGTCGGGGTCGAGCTCGTCGACCTGCTCGATGCGCGGCATGGGCATGAGCTCGCCCTCCCCGCCGAGCACGCGGTGGACCTTGTTCGCGGCGTGCGGGAGGAAGGGAGAGAGCAGCGTGTTGCAGTCGGACACGCACTGGGCGGCGACGTGGAGCACGGTCGCCAGACGATCGCGCTGCGCCTCGTCCTTCATCTTGTAGGGCTCGGTGACCGTGAGGTACTTGTTCACCTCGCCGACCACCCGCATCGCCTCGGCGATGCCGGCGCGCAGCCTGTGGTGCTCCAGCAGGTCGCCGACGGTGTCGAAGCCGCGCCGTACGACCGCGAGCACCGCCTCGTCCACCGGCTCGAGCTCGGCGGCTGCCGGGACCTCGCCGAAGCTCTTGGCGATCATCGTCGCCGTGCGGTTGACCAGGTTGCCCCAGCCGGCGACCAGCTCGGAGTTGTTGCGGGTCA
>CADCUM010000043.1 GCA_902805885.1 uncultured Nocardioides sp.
GAGGACGGGTCCGTCACCTCGATGTTCGACGGTCACGCCTAGCCAGGCGCGCCCGTTGGGCGGTGGCTGAGCAACCGTCTCCGGGCGCGGTTCGGTTGCTGGTGCACCGCCGTACGGCGTCCGGGTGGTGGGCGGTGGCTGAGCAACCGTCTCCGGGCGAGGTTCGGTTGCTGGTGCACCGCCGTACGGCGTCCGACCGGGTGTGACGAACCAGCGTCGCTCCCGGGCGGCACGCCAGGTAATGAAGGTGCTCTTCCGCCGCTCGACCGATAGCGTCCCGCGGGTGCTCGGGACCTCATCACCTGCCGTCGAGGCGCGCGACCTGCGCCGGACCTTTCGCAGCCGGAGCGGCGTCTGGCGCCGTACCAGCACCGAGGTCGAGGCCGTCAAGGGCGTGAGCTTCGAGATCGCACCCGGGGAGCTGTTCGGGCTCCTGGGGCCCAACGGGGCGGGCAAGACGACCACGATCAAGATGCTGATCACCCTGCTGATCCCGACCTCGGGGAGCGCGACGGTGCTCGGCCGCGACGTGGTGACCGACGTGCGCGAGGTGCGCAGCAGGATCGGCTACGTCTTCGGCGGCGACCGCGGCCTCTACGAGCGGCTGACGGGCCTGGACAACCTGCGCTACTTCTCCGAGCTGTACGGCGTCCCGCCCCGCGAGCAGAAGGAGCGCATCGGCTCCCTCCTCGAGCTGGTCGGGCTCACGGGTCGCGAGGGGGAGAAGGTCGAGGGCTACTCCCGGGGCATGCGCCAGCGGCTGCACATCGCGCGCGGCCTCCTGCACGACCCCGACGTCTTCTTCCTCGACGAGCCGTCCATCGGCATCGACCCGGTGGGAGCGCGCGAGCTGCGGGCGACGGTCGCCGGCCTGCGCGAGCAGGGCAAGACGGTGCTGCTGACGACCCACTACATGTTCGAGGCCGACGAGCTCTGCGACCGGATCGCCGTGATCCGGGCGGGCGAGATCGTCGCCGAGGGCACGCCCGCCCAGCTCAAGGGCCTGGTCAGCGCCGGCCGGGTGCTCGAGGTGGAGACGTACGGCGTCGCCGAGCCGGAGGTGGCGGCGGTGCGCGAGGTGCCCGGTGTGCGCACCGCGACCGTGGAGGAGCGCGGTCAGACGCAGGTGCTGGTGATCGCCTGCGAGCCGGACGCCGAGGTCACGACGCAGGTGCTGGCCCGCCTGCAGGACACCCGGGTGGGCCGGGTCAGCCACCGGGAGCCGACCCTCGAGGACGCCTACGTCGAGCTGGTCACGCGGGTCGACGCGTGAGCAGGCTGCGACAGCTGCTGGTCTGCTACCGGCTGCAGCTGAAGGTGATGATGTTCTCGCCGTTCGAGGGCTTCCTGCAGGTCTTCTTCCCGCTGATGTTCGCGACCGCCGCGCTGCTGGTCTACCGCGTCAACGACGACCCCGAGGCGATGCTGTACGCCGGGATCGGCGCCGCCGCCATGGGCATCTGGACCTCGCAGACGACGAGCGCCGCGACGCTCGTGCAGCGCGAGCGCTGGGCCGGGACGCTGGAGCTGGTGGTCGCCGCGCCCACGCCGTTCGCCTTCGTGGTGCTGCCGATCACCTTCGCCATGGCGACGCTGGGCCTCTACAGCGTCGTCGCGGTGATCCTCTGGGACTGGTGGCTCTTCGACCTGCCCCTGCGGGTCGAGAACTGGCCGGGGTTCGTGCTGAGCATCCTCATGACGACCTTCACCATCGCCCTGTTCGGCTTCCTGCTGTCGGTGACGGTCGTGCGCTACCGCACCGCCTGGGCGCTCGGCTCGGCGCTGGAGTACCCCGGCTGGCTGCTCTGCGGCTTCGTCGTACCCCTGTCGCTGCTGCCGGCCTGGGCGCTACCGCTGTCCTGGGCGCTCGCGCCGACGTGGGGCGTGGCGGCGATGCGCGCCTCGGCCGCGGGGGACAGCCCGTGGTCCGAGCTGGCGGTGTGCCTGGGGGTCGGGTTGGCGTACGCCGCGCTGGCGGCCTGGCTGGGCGTCCGGCTCATCGACTCCGCCCGTCGCAACGCGACGCTGGCGCTGACGTGAGGCGCCGGCGATGACGAGCGTGCGCATCTTCTTCGTCGGTGGCCTGATGAGCTTCCGGGCGCTCTTCAACTGGATGAACCCGTGGATCTTCGTCCCCACCACCCTGCTCGGCCCGATCACGCAGATCCTGCTGTTCGCCTACGTCGGACGCGCGGCCGGGGTGGGCGACGACGAGTTCTTCATCATCGGCAACGCGCTCAACTACGCAGCGATCCCCGGCATGTTCGCGATGACGTTCACCATCGGGGGCGAGCGCCGGGCCCAGACCCTGGGGCTGGTCCTGACCAGCCCGGCCCGGAGGGTCCCGCTCTTCCTGGGACGCGCCATGCCGGTGATCCTCAACGGGTGGGGCACGGCGATGATCGGCATCGTCTCGGGGGTGTGGGTGCTCGACGCGGACATCCCTGCGAGCTCGTGGCCGCTGATCGTCCTGGTCGTGGCGGTGGGCTCCCTCGCCACCGCGGGCATCGGCCTGGTGATGGGCGCGATCAACCTGGTCTGGCGGGACGGGGCGACGCTGGGCAACGTCGTCTTCCTCGTGCTGCTGATCTTCACCGGCACCAACGTGTCGGTGGACGACCTGCCGGGGTGGATGGAGGCGGTCGGTCGCTGCCTGCCCCTCACCCACGCCATCGAGGCGACCCGGGCCGTCGCGGACGGTGCCACCTGGAGCGCCGTCTCGGGGCTGGTCGCCACCGAGCTGCTGATCGGGGCGGCCTACGTCGTGCTGGGGCTGCTGGCGCTGCGCTGGCTGGAGCACCTGAGCCGGACCCACGCCACGCTCGAGCAGATCTGACGCGTCAGGGCGGCGTCCGGTCCATGCGGTCGACCACGTGCTCGGCGATCGCCAGGCTCGAGGTGGCGGCCGGGGACGGGGCGTTGCGGACGCTCGTGATCCGCCCGAGGTGCTCGATCACGAAGTCGTCGACCAGTGCGCCGGAGGAGTCGAGCGCCTGGGCGCGCAGGCCGAGGCCGCTGCGGACGACGTCGTCGGGCCCGATCGCCGGCACGTAGCGACGAGCGGCACGCATGTAGGCCTTCGTGGAGACGATGCCCGGCACCTCGGCGAGCCCGGCCCGCCAGTTCCGCCGGGCGAAGCGCCAGAACGCCGGGGCAGCCACGGTGGCCGCGACGTCACCGGGGGTCGCCGCGAACCGCCCGTAGTGCCGGCGGCTCAGCGCGACGAAGGCGTTCGGCCCGACCTCGAGACGTCCGTCGACGCGGCGGGTGTAGTGCACTCCGAGGAAGGGGTACTGCGGGTCGGGCACGGGGTAGACCATGCCGCGGACCAGGTCCTGCTTGGCGGCGGAGACCTGCAGGTACTCGCCCTTGAAGGGCACGATGCGCGGTGATGGTGCCCCGCCCGCCAGCCGACCGAGGCGGTCGGACTGCAGGCCGCCGCACAGGACGAGGCGGTCCACCCGCAGCGACTCCGCCCCTGCGACGACCTCGACGGCGTCGAGCCGGCGGGCGATCCCCGTCACCCGCGTCGAGAGGCGGACCTCGCCTCCTGCAGCCGCGATCTCGGCACCCAGGGAGCGGCAGACGGCGGCGTAGTCGGTGATCGCCGTCCGTGGCGAGTGGAGCGCGGCCACGCCGGCCGCGTGGGGCTCGACGTCGCGGATCCCCGACGGCCCGAGCCGCGTGAGCCCAGGCACCCGGTTGGCGGTCGCAGTGCGCTCCAGCGCGTCGAGGCGGGGCAGCTCGGTCTCGTCGACGGCGACGACCAGCTTGCCGCACTCGTCGTACGGCAGGGCGTGCTCCGCGCAGTAGTCCCGCAGCAGCACCCGCCCGCGGGTGCACAGCTCGGCCTTGAGGCTGCCGGGCTGGTAGTAGATGCCGGCGTGAGCCACTCCCGAGCTGTGCCCCGTCTGGTGGCGGGCCACCGCGTCCTCCTGCTCGAGGACGACCACGCGGGTCCCGGGCCGTCGCCGCAGGATCTCCCTGGCGACGGCGAGCCCGACGATGCCGCCGCCGACGATCCCGACGCTGTCGTTGGTCATCTCCGCCTTCCACCGCATCCTCGTCCCGAGCGGACCGGCAGGCCTAGGCCAAGGTCCGGTCCAGGTCGTCGAGGCTGTCGTTCCACGACCGGGCCAGGACGGTCGGCACGTCGCCCTCGAGGGCCGCCGCGACCGCGGCGCGCAGCTCGCGGCGTACGGCGGTGGTGAGCGGCAGGCGCGGGAAGGCGTCGCCGATCACGTCGCCCATCGCCTGCCCCGAGCGCTGCGCGAGGGCGAGGCCGTCGGTGACGTAGCGGGTGAGGTAGGGGTGGACCAGGTCGGCCTGCTCCCACCCCCAGAACCCGACGCCGACGGCATGGAGCTCGTGGCTGCCGAGGTCGCCGCTCATCAGCTGCTCCCAGGCAGCGGCCTTGGCCTCGGCGGTGGGTACGGCGGCACGGGCGGTCAGTGCGGCGTGGTGACCCGAGACGGACGGGTCGCGCTCGGACTCGGCGTCGATGTGCGAGGGGTCCCCGAGCTCGGCGAGCCGGTGCACGGCCGCCCAGCGCACCGCCTGGTCGACGTCGTCGCGGCCCAGCCAGTCGACCAGGAAGCCGGCGTCGGCGCTGAGCCGGGCGAGCACCCGGGAGGCGCCCGGGGCGAGCGCGGGCTCGCCGCCCTCGACGGCGTCGCGCGCGATGTCCGCCACGACCGCCAGGTGCTGCGCGACCTCGGCGGGCTCGGCGTGGTGGCGGGTCACCGCGGTGGTCGGCTTCCCGAAGCTCAAGGGGTCGGCCAGCGCCCGCATCACGCCCTCGAACACCAGCGGGTGCTTCTCCGAGCGCAGGTGCCGGTCGGCCAGGGCGACCAGGTCGCCCACGCCGATGGCGCGCGACTCGCACAGCTCGATCGCCGTCCACCACAGCACCGCCCGCGTCAGGTGCGACTCGACCGACGAGAGCCCGGCCGTGATCGCCGCCCACGACTGCTCGTCGGGGCGGATCGCCGCGAACGTCTCGTCGCCGGAGTTCGGCACGACCACCCTCCCGGCGAACTCCTCGAGCCGCACGGGCTCGGTGTCCAGGTGCACGTCCCTCGAGCCGATCAGGCCCATCGAGTCGTCGTACGCCGACACGGTGAGGCGGTGCGGCCGCGACCCCTCGCGGCTGAGCACCGGCACGTCGCCGTCGCGGGTGACGACGAGCGTGTCGAAGCCCGTGGTGCGCAGCCACGCGGCGGCCCAGGCGCGGACGTCGAGGTCGGTCGCGGCGTCGAGGGAGTCGAGGAAGTCGGCCAGGTCGGCGTTGCCGAACGCGTGGGTGGTGAGGTGCTTGTTCACCCCGGCGAGGAAGTCCTGCCGGCCCAGCCAGTGGCCGAGCTGCGCCAGCGCCGCGTTGCCCTTGGCGTAGGTGATCATGTCGAAGTTGGCGAACGCGGTGTCGACGTCGACGACATTCTCGGTGTCCTCCGCGATCGGGTGCGTCGAGCGACGGCGGTCCGCTCGGTAGCCGGTGGGCTTGCGGATGATCGCGGCAGACGTCCAGGCGTCGGTGTAGCCCGCGGCGGTGCCGGCGACGTCGTACCCCATGAAGTCGGCGAAGGACTCGTTGAGCCAGGAGTCCTCCCACCACCGCATCGTGACCAGGTCGCCGAACCACATGTGCGCCATCTCGTGGGCGATGGTGGAGGCCATCCACTCCCGCTCGAGCTCCGTCGGCGTGCCGGCGACGAGCGCCTGGTCGCGGAAGACGACACACCCGGGGAACTCCATCGCGCCCCAGTTGAGGCCGGGTGCGAAGACCTGCTGGTAGTCGGCGAAGGGGTACTCCGGCTCGAAGACGGTCGTGTAGTGCTGGAAGCACGCACTGGTGATGCGCCGGAGCTCGTCGGCGTCGCGGCGCAGCTCGCGCTCCTGAGACGCGCGGGCGTGCCAGCCGAAGGGCAGCGTCCCGCCCGGCGCGGGGGCGTACGGCTCGTCCCACGTCACCGACACCCACGGACCCGCGACCACGGTGAAGAGGTACGACGAGAAGGGCGGCGTGGTGCCGAACGTCCAGGTGTCGGCGCTCTCGGCGGTCGTGCGGTCCTCCAGCGGTCCGTTGCCGATCACCGTCCAGGCGGACGGCGCGGTCACGCTCAGCGAGAACGTCGACTTGATGTCGGGCTGGTCGAAGCAGGGGACCACCTTCTGGGCGATGTCCATCGACGTGTGCGCGCAGACGTAGCGCTCACCGTCGGCGGGGTCCACCGTCACGGTCATCCCGTCGCCGTCGGTGACGTAGGGCATCCGCGCCGTGACCCGGACCTCGTTGCGCTCGCCGAGGTCGGCCAGCGCGATCCGGCCGTCGGCGTACGGCGCCGGGCGCCCGTCGAGCGTCACCTCGGACCCCCCGACTAGCTCGAGGAAGGTGTCCTCGCCGGGCCGGAGCCCGGTGAACGAGATCGTCGCGTCGACGCCGAAGTCCTCGGTCGAGGTCAGGTCGAGGTGGACACGGGTGCGGACGTCGGTGACGAGGGTGGCGCGGTGGCGGGCCTCGTGGAGCTGGAGTGGCACACCGCCACCCTAGGGCGGCGCCCACCACGATTTGGACCCCCGTCGACCGGACGGCGTAGACTTCCCAGGTTGCCTCGGCGAGGGAGCCCCAGCGATGGGGAGAGTTCCGTGATCGACAGGGCACGCGCCCAGCACTGCGCCGCGCGTCCTGTCCGGATGCGCGGCGTTCGTCGTTCCCGAGCCGTGGCCCCCGAACCCGCTCACTGAGGAGAGAACGACGATGTCTGCCCCCGAGAAGATCACCGCCGAGAAGCGCACCGAGTTCGGCAAGGGTGCCGCCCGTCGCATCCGCCGCGAGAACAAGATCCCCGCCGTGGTCTACGGCCACGGGTCCGACCCCGACCACGTGACCCTGCCGGGCCACGACACGATGATGGCGCTGCGCCACGGTGGCGCCAACGCGCTGCTCGACCTCCAGATCGACGGCAAGAGCCAGCTCGCGCTGACCAAGCACGTGCAGGTCGACCCGATCCGCCGCGTCATCGAGCACGTCGACTTCATCGCCGTCGTCCGTGGCGAGAAGGTCACGGTCGACGTCCCGATCCACGTCGTGGGCGACGCCGCCGCCGAGACCCTGGTCGTCAACGAGAACGCGACCGTCCAGGTCGAGGCCGAGGCCACCCACATCCCCGAGTTCTTCGAGGTGTCCGTCGAGGGCGCCGAGGCCGGCACCCAGATCCTCGCCAAGGACCTCGACCTGCCCAACGGCGTGACGCTGGCCGCCGACGAGGAGCTGCTCATCGTCAACGTCACCGCGCAGATCTCCGAGGAGGCCCTCGAGGCCGAGCTCGCCGAGGCCGAGGCCGACGCCGGCATCGAGCACGAGGCGTCCGACGCCGAGATCGCCGAGGCGGAGGCGGCCGACGCCGAGGGCGAGAGCGCCGAGGGCGAGGGCGACGCCGCCGAGGGCGAGTCCTCCGACTCCGAGTGACCCCGTCGAGTCGGCACACCTGCTGACTCAGACCCTGTCGAGTCGGCGCGTCTGCTGAGCAGACGCGCCGACTCGATGCATTTTCCGTGCGCAGACGCGCCGGCTCGACTGCTTGGATGGTGCCGTGGACGAGACCCCGAACGACGTGTGGCTGGTGGTCGGCCTCGGCAACCCCGGGCCGTCGTACGCCGGGCACCGCCACAACGTCGGCTACCTCGTGGTCGAGGAGCTGGCGGGTCGGATGGGCTCGGCGTTCCGTGCGCACAAGTCCGGACGCGCGGACGTCGTGGAGGGCCGCCTGTCGATCGGCGGGCCGCGCGTCGTGCTCGCCCGACCCAGGTCGTACATGAACGAGGTCGGCGGGCCGGTCAAGGCGCTGGCGACGTTCTACAAGGTGGACCCCGACCACGTCGTCGCGATCCACGACGAGCTCGACATCGCGTTCGGCACGCTGCGCACGAAGCTCGGCGGCGGCGACAACGGGCACAACGGGCTGCGCTCGATGCGCTCCTCGCTGGGCACGGGCGACTTCTACCGGGTCCGGGCCGGCATCGGGCGGCCCCCGGGACGGCAGGACGTGGCCGACTTCGTGCTGTCCGACTACTCCTCGGTCGAGCGGAAGGAGCTGCCCTTCCAGGTCGGCGACGCCGCCGACGCGGTCGAGTCGCTGGTCACCGAGGGTCTGGAGAAGACCCAGCAGCGCTTCAACTCCTGACCCGACCGTGCCGGGGTCGGTTCGGTGGGGCGTCGCTAGGCTGCGCGCCATGATCGATCCCCGCACCATCGACGACCACGCCTTCGCCGCCTGGGCGGCCGACGCGGCCGGCACCGTCCTGCTCGAGGTCCGGAGCCGGGCCGCGGACGAGGGGCTCGAGGGGCGGGCCCTCAAGGACGCCGGCGATGCCGCGGCGCAGGCGGAGCTCGACCGGATCCTGACCGAGTACCGGCCGGACGACAGCGTGCTGTCCGAGGAGGCCGCCGACGACAAGGCGCGCCTCGAGGCCTCGCGCGTGTGGATCATCGACCCGCTCGACGGCACCCGCGAGTTCTCCGAGCCGCCGCGCGACGACTGGGCGGTCCACGTCGCCCTGTGGGAGGACGGCGAGCTGGTCGCCGGCGCCGTCGCGCAGCCGGCGCTGGGGGAGACGTTCGCGACCGGCCGCTCCCTCGTCGTACCTGCCCGTACGTCCGAGAGGCCGCGCATCGCCGTGTCGCGGAGCCGGCCGCCGGCGTTCGTCGAGGCTCTCGCC